>JBEKXE010000145.1:0-10910 GCA_049512335.1 Candidatus Lustribacter sp. | reverse complement strand
CGGATCGATCCTGCGCCCGGCGAGTTACTGCGGCTGCGTCGGCTACAAGCCCACGGTCGGCGGCATCAATCGCGGCGGTAGCCTCGATCCACACAGCCAGAGCACGCACGGTGTGCTGGCCGCGAGACTTGGCGACGCTTGGCGCGTGGCGCGTGAAATCAGCGCCCGCGCCGGCGGCGATCCCGGGTATCCGGGCATCCGCGGTCCGCTGACGCCGCCCGAACCGGCGCTGCCGGCCACCCTGGCCGTGCTCGAAACGCCGGGCTGGGCGCTGGCCACCGCCGACGCCAAAGCGCAGCTGGGCGCGTTGCTCGAACGGCTGCGCGGCGCGGGCGTCGCGCTGCTCGACCGGCGCACGAACGCGCTCGTCGAGGAGATCGAGACGGCGATCGCCGGCGCCCGGCCCCTGTCGAACACGATCAACACCTGGGAGTTCCGCTGGCCGCTCAACACCTTTGCGCGCGACGGTGACGCCACCAAGCTCAGCGCCTTCATGCGCGACAAGCTGGCCGAGGCCGAACGCATGACGCTCCAAGAATATCAGGCGGCGCTCGAGCGGCGCGCCGCGATCCGGACGCTGTTCGGCCGGCTCGCGGCGAGCGCGCAAGCGGCGATCACGCTGTCCGCGCCGGACGCGGCGCCGCTCGGTCTGCAATCGACCGGCGAGCCGGCGTTCGTCGTCGCCGGAAGCCTGCTCGGCGTGCCGGCGATCTCGCTCCCGCTGCTGCGGACCCAAGGGTTGCCGCTCGGCGTGCAATTGCTCGGATTCACCGACCGCGACGCCGAGCTGTTCGGCGTCGCGGCGGCGCTCGAGCAGATTACGGGTGGATCAGAACGCGGTTCGCGATGAACGTACCGCGGCTGTAGTAGCCGACGACCGCAACGCGTTCGTTCGTCATCGGCGTCGCGCCGGTGGGCAGGATGACGGTGCCGTCCTTCAGGTCGATCATCTGCACCACGCCGTTGCGGCGCGCGAGCTGCAGACGGAACGGCTGGAACGAGGCGACCGTGCCGAGCATGACGTGGCGGCGGTCGAACTGGTAGCGGTCCCACGCCGGCTGCCAGGTCTGATAATTCGGCACGCCGTGCGGACCGAGTTGCACGTTGACGTCGACTTGGGCGCCGGCCGGCGCGGCCGCTGCGGCGACGAAGCCGCCGCTCAGGGCGAGGGCGAGACCGAGCGCGAGTGAACGGATGCTCATGGCCGTGGACTCCTTTTCGAGAATTGCGATGATTGCGAGCCGCCGCGGGGGCAGCTTCTACAGGCATACGCTCCGCCGGCCGGCTTCATTCCCAAAAGGGAGCAATCTTTATGCAGTTCTCATCCGCGACGCGGTCCGTTAGGCGTGCGCCGAGTACACGAGGTCGGCGGACGGAAACGACGGGAACTTCGCGTAGCGCGCGGTGACGTCGATCCAGGGCTGAATCTGCGCTGCGACCAGCCGGTCCGCGAAGATCGTGCGCGGCGTCGCGGCCACGGCGGCGGGATCCGATTTGAGGTGGTTCGCGATGATCGGCACCACTTTGGCGGGGTTGGCGTTGGCCCACCGTCCCGCGTCGGTGATCGCGGTTGCGAAGCGCGCGACCAGATCGGGATGCGCCTTCGCCCATTGGGTGGTGGTGCACCAACAGCTGGCGAGATACACCGGCGCGATCGCATCGTCGCCGGTCGTGAGCCACCGCGCGACCTTGCTCTTCGTGGCGATCGACAAGAACGGCTCGACGAGGTAGCCCGCGTCGATGCGCCCGGCCGCCATCGCGTCACCGATCTGCGGAAACGGTATCTCGACGAACTTCATCGTCGTCGAGTCGCCGCCGTGTTTGTCGACCCAGGCGCGCGGCACGTATTCGGCCAGCGTGTTCAAGGCGGCCGTGCCGAACGTTTTCCCGTTGAAGTCCTTCGCGCTTTGGATGCCCGAGTTCGCGCCGACGACGATTCCGGCGATCGGTTTCGACGTTTCCGTGATCATCCCCGACGGAGCGATGATGACGACCGGCAAACCTTTGGCATGCGCGGTGGCGAGGGTCGACACCGTCGAGTATGCCACGTCGTACGTGCCGGTGAGGATGGCCGCCATGATTGCCGGAGTCGACGAGCTGACCGTGATCTGCACGTCGAGGCCGGCCCGCTCGAAGAAGCCGTTCTCTTGAGCGTAATAGGCCTGGCACGTCGGTTCGATCGGAATCAAGGCCAAGCGCAGCAGCGCCGCCACTTGCGCCGTTGCCGGCGTCAGCAACGCCGGCGCGGCAACGGTGCCCGCCAGGGCTGCCAGCGCGCGCGCACGAGTCATCGTTACCGGAATCATGTTGCGTGCATACCGGGCAAAACCGGTGAATCCTCGTGAGAAGCCCTGCGGCGGCACGCGGCGAAAGGTCCCGCAGCGCAGCGCCTTGGAGACGAGCAATGGAATGCAAACAAGCCACCGATGTGCGCGCCTAGCGCGATCGTGACGCGTAAGCCGGTCGCTCCGCTGGCGGTAGCGGCGCTCGGCGTGGTCTTCGGGGACATCGGCACGAGCCCGCTCTACACGCTGCAAACGTGCTTCAACACCGCGCAGGCCAAGCCGACGCTCGAGAACGCACTCGGCATCGTTTCGGTGCTGCTCTGGACGCTCGTCCTCGTCGTCTGCGTGAAGTACGTTACCGTGCTGATGCGCGTCGACCACGACGGGGAAGGCGGCATCCTCGCGCTGCTGGCGCGCGCCGAGCCGCCGCGGTTGCTCGGGGTCCCGATGCGCCCCGATTGGCTGGTCTGGACCGTCGTCATCGGCGGCGCGATGATCATCGGCGACGGCATGATCACGCCCGCCATCTCGGTCATTTCCGCCGTCGAAGGTCTCAGCGTCGCGACCGCGGCCGCGCAGCCGTTCGTCGTGCCCCTTGCCGCGGGCATCTTGCTCGGCTTGTTTTCGATCCAGTTTCGCGGAACGCAAAAGGTCGGCGGCATCTTCGGCCCGGTGATGATCGGCTGGTTCGTCGCGATCGGCATCGCCGGCCTGATCTCGATCGTGCTGCACCCCGCGATTCTGGCCGCGCTCAACCCCGCCTACGCGATCGGCTTCATCACCCATCACGGGGTGTTCGGCTTCCTGATCTTCGGAGCCATCATCCTCGGCATGACCGGCGCCGAAGCGCTCTACGCCGACATGTCGCATTTCGGGCGCGTGCCGATCACGATCGCCTGGTACGCCTTCGTGCTGCCGGCCCTCGTGCTCAACTACGCCGGACAAGGCGCGATCATCGCCACCGACCCGAACGCCTTGGCCAACCCGTTCTACGCGCTGACGTCGGGCTGGGCGCTCTTGCCGATGGTCGCGCTCGCTACCGCCGCGACCGTCATCGCGTCGCAGTCGCTCATCTCCGGCGCGTTCACGCTCACGGAACAGGCGATCGCGCTGAACCTGTTCCCGCGCATGCGCGTGATCCATACCTCCGAGGACGAGCGCGGCCAAGTCTACGTGCCGCTCGTCAATGCCGTGCTTGGGATCGTCTGCATCCTGTTGGTGGTGACGTTCCAAAGCAGCGCGCGGCTGGCGGCGATGTTCGGCTTGGCGGTGTCGGCAACCATGCTCGCGACCGACGTCGTGTTCTTCGTCGTCGCCACGCGCGTCTTGCACTGGAAGCCGGCGCAGGTGCTGCCGTTCACCCTCTTCTTCCTCGTGCTCGACGCCACGTTTTTCTTGGCCGGACTGCCGAAGTTCTTGGACGGCGCGTGGGTACCGCTGGTGGTGGCGGCGTCGATCGCGGTCCTCGCCATCACCTGGCTGACCGGCCGCCGCGCCGTCGCACGCGGTCTGCACGAAGGCCAAAAGCCGGTCGAAGCGTTCATCGCCGAGTTCGGCAACGCGCCCGAGGAGCCGCGCGGAACGATCGTCTTTCTCACCGGCGACCCGACCGGCGTGCCGTTCGTCGAAAACCACCGCTGGCTCGGTCCGCTGATCGCGCTGGAACAACTCGTGCTGCTCACGATCTCCACCGTGCCGGTGCCCTACGTGCGCGACGAAGAACGCGTGACGATCGACCGCTTCAGCAACCGCTTCATCCGCGTGCGCGCCACGTTCGGGTACATGGAGCGCGCGCGCTTGAAGCCGATCCTGCAGCAGTGCAGCGCGCACCACCTCGACCTCGAAAAGCCCACCACGTCGTTCCTCTACGCGGGCCCCGTCATCGTTCGCAATCCCGCCGGCGGCTTGCCGCGCTGGCAGCGCGCGTTGTTCGCCTGGCTGCAGCGCAATTCGCGTTCGCTGGCGTCGGAGCTCGAGATCCCGGCCAACCGCCGCGTCGAGCTGAGCGTCGAGGCGGCGGTGTGATCGTCAGCGCTTGGGCAAGCGCTGCGGGATCACTTGGAAGGCGGGGTCGCCGAGCTGCCACAGCAAGAAGCTGTACTCGTCGGCCAGCAACCGGTCGCTCTGGGCCCGGGATGACGCGAGGAACCCGTGCCCGCTGTCGTAATCGACGCGCAGCAGAATGGGCCGCCCGCTGCTCGATGCCGCCGCGAGGCGCGCGGCAAACTTGCCGGGTTCCCAGGGCGACACGCGCGGATCGTTGATCCCGGTGATGACCATGACCGCCGGATATGCCACTCCGTCACGAACGTGCAGGTAGGCGTCGATCGGATAGAGATCGTGGAAGCCCGTTGCCGTCGTCTGCGTGCCGAACTCGGGAATGTTGGGCGGCCCGTTGGGCGAGAACTCGCTGCGCAGCGCGTCGACGGCACCGACCACGTCGAGTGCGGCCGCGAAGAGTTGCGGGGCCTGCGTGATCGCGCCGCCGATCGTGATGCCGCCGGCGCTCGTGCCTTCACCGGCCAGCCGCTGCGGTGTGGTGTAATGATGCGCCACGAGCCAGCGGCCGCAGCCGACGAAGTCTTCGATCGTGTGCTGCTTGGTGGCGAGCATGCCGGCGCGATGCCAATCCTCGCCGTACCATCCGCCGCCGCGCACGTGGCAGTAGGCATAGACGCCGTTGCGCTCGAGCCAGGCAAAGCTGAGGGGGTCGAAACCCGGATTGAGCTCGTCCCCGTACGCGCCGTAGCCCGTCAGATATGCCGGATGCGAGCCGTCGAGCTTGAGTCCCTTACGATAGACCAGCGAAAGCGGTACGAGCGTCCCGTCGGCGCTCGGCGCCTGCACTTCCGCCGACGTGTACGCCGAGGCATCGATCGGTGATGGCGGCTTGAGGTTGGTTTTCACCACCGCCAACGATGCGCCGTTGCGATAGTAGAGCAAGGTGTGCGTCCAACCCGTGAGGCCGAACGTCGTGCCCGCGACGCGCGGGTCGACGGCCATCGCGACCAGCGAACCTTCGAACGGCATCTTCATCGCAGCGGCGGCACCGGTGACGTTGCCGTCGGCATCCAGCGGCACACGCGTGATGCGCCCGAACCCGCCGATGCGCGAGCGCACGTACAGACCGTCGGAAGCCACCGCGATCTGCCCGATCACCGCGCGCGAGGGCGCGACGATCGTCTTCGCGGCGGCGAAGTCCGGAGCGGCCAGCGACGTGGCAAGAACCTTGTAGTTCGAGGCACCCTTGTGCGAGAGCAAGTAGATCGCGGAGCCGCGCAGATCGACCGCGGTCACGTCATCCGAGACGTCGACGATTTTTTTCCACTGGGCATCCGCGCCGGTCACGGTCGCTGCCGGCGCTGCGTAAACCGCAACCTCGTTCTGCACGCCGTTCTGGACGATCGCGAGTGCGTAATCGGACGCGGGCGTCGTCGCGATGTAATCGAAGGCCGTCGGCGGGACCGGTACGGCTTGCGAGACGCCGTATCCGCCCACCCCAACGTCGGTGTCCGGGTCATGCCCGAGTACGTGCAAATAGGTGCGGATCTTCTGCTCTTGGTCCGTCGCGGGCTCGCCGGGAGCGAGCTCGTTTTCGCGCAGGTAGTAGAACGAATTGTTGTCGAGGCGCCAGCTCGAGACGCCGAAGCGTGCGCGGCTGATCGTGTCGGGTAGCGTGCGCCCGGTGGCGGTCTCGAGCACGTGGAGAACCGACTGTTCCGAGCCGCCCTCGGAGAGGCCGTAGGCGACGTACGCGCCGTCGTACGACGGTGCGAAATAGTCGACGGTATAGTGTTTGCTCGTGTCGGAGGTGAGCCGGCTCGGATCGAGCAGCAGCCGCTCCGGACCACCCGACGCCGGCCGCACGTACAGCTTCGGCAGGTTCTCGCCGGGCTTCTGTTTGTTGTAGAAGTACCAGTTTCCGACGCGTTGCAGATCGCCGACGCTCGTGCCGGCGTTGTCGAGCTGCTTGATGCGCGCGAGCAGCCGCGTGCGCGCCGGATCGAGCCGCGCCAGGACGTTGCGCGTATAGGCGTTCTGCGCGCGGAAAAACGCTTGCACGTCGGGCCGCTTGAGGTCTTCGAAATAGCGATAGCGGTCGGTGACCTTCGTACCGTACAGCGTTTGCGTCACGGGACGCACGGCCGGCGGCGGCGGCCGGGTCGGCAGCGGCGCGGGCGCCGGCGCGGCCGCGACGGCCACCAGCACGCTCAGTACCACGAGCGAGCGGAACGATGCGAGGCACTTCATCTTGCGCCGATACGCCGCGCGTCTGTTGAGGTCATGTGCGGTGGTTCGGTCGCGGGCGAGCGCTCGATCCGCTCGGGGAACGGTTCGAGGAATTTGCCGGTCATGCCGCGCCGATACATCGCGGCAAAACGCATGACCACGCTGGGCACGATCGAGACGTAATGGACGCCGCGGATCTTGAAGTCGCGTGACGACGACGACAACAGGGAGACGCCGAGCCCGGCCGAGACCAGGCCCAACAGGATCCGCACGTCGCTGCTCTCCTGGACGACCCGCGGCCCGAACCCGGCCCGGAGAAATGCCTCGCGGGCCGCGTAGTGGACGAAACCGACGCATCATGGGGCTCGGCCCGCTCCGGCCTATACGAGCAGAAAGACTTACCAGCCCATCATGAAGACCATCACCACGCTAACGGCGACCCTGGGGGCCGCCCTCCTCCTTGCCGGCGCCCCGGCGTTGGCGTCCGCCGACTCGCCGACGGCACCGGTCCGCATCGACGCGGTCCAGCTCGTGTCGCAAAGCACGTCCGACTACGCGATCGCCCCGGTGGCCGCGGAGATCGCGTTCACCAACGAAGGTAGCGCCCCGGCGACCGACGTCGTGTTCGCCGTCGAATCCGAGTCCGGCTATGTCCTCGACAGCTACAACGACGTCGGCTCCTTCGGACCCGGCGTGACGGTTCGCCACAGCTTCAACGACCACAACTTCGCCATCGACGGCGAGCGCGTTGCGGTCGCCAAGGTCACCTTCGCGGACGGCAGCGTTTGGACGAATCCCGACGTCCAGCTGGAGGCGGCTGCGCCGGCCCCGGCCGGCAGCGTCGAGGTCAGCTCGTACTCGCTCGACTACTGATCGGCGGCTAGGCGCTGGCAGCCGGTCGCATCAGCGCCGGCGCCAAGCGCCGCGCTACGACGAGGTACGCGGCGGCCCCGAACAGCGGCATCACGCTCACGTCGATGAGCGCCGTTTCGGGGCCGAGCCGCGTCACCGCGACGCCGACCGCGGTGACCAAGATCGAGCCGGCGCCGAACGCAACGCCGTTGATCAAGCCCAGCGCCATGCCGAGATTGCGCGGCAAGAGCGACTGCACGATGACGACGCCCGGCGCGTTCTGCACCGCCATGAACACGCTCCCCAGCAGCAAGAACGCAACGCCGATCGCCGCGGGCGCGAAAAAAAACGCCAGCAAACACGGCACCGCGGCGACCAGCGCAACGACCGAGGCGGCGACGGAACCCAACCGGTCGCCGAGGTAGCCGCCCAAGTACATGCCGATGATGCCGACCAGCAGGAACGCGGTGACGAGCTGTCCCGCTTGCACGATCGTTCCGCCGCGCGCGACGAGCAGATTCGGCAGGTACGTCATGAACGCCGTCGTCGTCAGAAACCGGACGGCGGTGCTGCCGACGACCAGCGCGATGCCGAGCTTGTCGACCGGTGCGGAAGGCGCGCTGCTGGTCGCGCGATGCGTTTCTTGCGCCGGCTGCGCGGCCACGTGCGCGTGCCGGATCCCGGCATAGACGCAGGCGGCGGCGAGCAGGCCGGGCGGTAGCAGCACGAGCGAGCCAAAGCGGCCGAAGTGCGCGAGTAGCGCGGCGATCGCGAGCGGTCCCAGCGCGAAGCCGATCGAGCCGCCGATCTGGAAAACGGAGATCCCACCCGATTTGCGCGCGCCGCTGAGCAGGGCTGCGTACTTGCCGGCCTCGGGGTGCATCAGCGCCGAACCGAAGCCGCCGACGATCACCAGCAGCGCGAGCACCCATAGCGAGCCGGCCAGCGACGCGAACGAAATCGACACCACCACGAGCAGCACCGCCGACGGCATGAACCACCAGCGCCCGTGGCGATCGGAGAAGGCGCCGAACAGCGGCTGCACGATCGAGCTGGTCAGATACCATAAAAAGCCGACCGCGCCCTGATACCAGGCCGACAATCCGGCGTTCGTCGCGACGAAGAAAATCGTCAGGGCGACCGTTCCCGAGTAGAAGTCGTTGACGCCGTGCCCGAACGCGATCGCCAGCAGACCGCGCAAATTCCAATCTTTGGCGCTCGACGGTTCGCGGGCGTTGGTCATCCGGCTGACTTCGGCGCCGCGCCGGACGGATTCCCCGTAGTGCGCCGCCAAGGCTCGTCGCGTGCGATACATCTTCTACGGCGCCGGCGCGATCGGCGGCACGCTCGGCGCGCGTTTGTTCGAGGCCGGCCGCGAGGTCGTGCTGATCGCTCGCGGCGAGCACGGCCGCGCGATCGCGGCGCACGGTTTACGCTTCGGCACGCCCGAGGGCTGGCGCACGCTGCGCATTCCGGTCGTCGCGCATCCGGGCGAGCTGACGCTCGCGCCCGACGACGTCGTCGTGCTGGCGATGAAGAGTCAGGACACCGAGGATGCCTTGGTCACGCTCGCGCCGCTCGCACCGCCCGAGATCGCGGTCGTCAATGCGCAAAACGGCGTCGAAAACGAGCGCCGCACGCTGCGGCGGTTTGCCAACGTGCACGGGATGTGCGTGTTCATGGCCGGCGTGTACCTCGAACCCGGCGTCGTGCACCAGCACAATCCGCGCCACGGCGCGATCTGCGACGTCGGCCGCGTGCCGCACGGCACCGATCGCGTCGATGAACTGCTGGCGGCCGACCTCGAAGCCGCCGGCGTGCGCAGCTCGGCCTACGAGAACGTGATGGCCCGCAAGTACGGCAAGCTGCTCACGAATCTCGGCAACGTCGTCGAAGCCGCCAGCGGGGCCGGCGCCTACCGCAGCGATCTCAGCGAGCGCGCGCGCGCCGAAGCGGTTGCGGTGTACGCGGCGGCCGGCATCCGCCCCGAGCGTTTTCCCGACAACCTGCGCGTCGCGATGCACATGGGCGAGGTCGAAGGCGTCGAGCGCCCCGGCGGCTCGACGTTCCAGAGCCTCGCGCGCGGCGCCGTTACGCTCGAGGCGGACGACCTCAACGGTGAGATCGTCCTGCTCGGCCGCCTGCACGGGATCGCGACGCCGGTCAACGCGATGCTGCAGCGGCTCGCGTTACGACTCATCACGGAAAAACGTCCGCCCGGCTCGATCCCGATCGCCGAACTCGAGGCCGCCGTCTAGCGATCGTGCCGGTCGTCGCTGCCGTGCGTCGCACGCGCTTGCGGGTGCGGGGCTCGAGCGGGCCGGGCATACGCCGGGGCCGCCGGTCGGCGATACTGCGGCTGTGCGTACGCCGGCGTCGCTTGCCGGTTGTATTGCGGTTGCGTGTAGCTCGGTGCGGATGAATTGCGGTATCCGTTGTAGCGCGACCACGGATCGTTGGACGGCGCCCCTGCGTTCGGCCGGCTGCGATACGACGGGAACGCGTTCGGCGCCGCGGGATGATACGCGACGTGCGTCACGCGCGCGACCGAAGCTTGCTGTTCGCTGAACGGCGTGCGCATTGCAGCTGCTTCCGGCCGGCCGGCGAACGCACGATTCATCAGCCCCGGCCGCACCGCCAACGACGGCGCAACGGTGCGCTGCGTGAAGCGCAGATTCGCCGCGGTCGGAACGAGGGGCAGCGCCCCTTCCATCGCCACCGGATGGATGCTCCGCAGTTGCTCTTGCGAAGGCACCATCGGATTGCCGAAACGTCCGCCGGCGAAGTTCTCGCGGCTGACCGACGTCATCGCACCGGCCACCGCGAAGTTGCGATAGCGCACGTCGACCGTCGTGTTGGCGAACGCCGTTACGTGCGGGCCCCACCACGGGTGGAATGCTTCGAACGGCGCCAGCGGCACCCAACCGATGTTTCCGAAGCCGATGCCGCTGCCGGCCGCACCGACGTTGAAGCCGACGAAGCCCACGAGCGCGGGGCTCCAGGCCGGCGCGAAGCGGCCCGGGCCCGGCGGATACCACGCCCAGCGCCGATACGCCGGGCTGAAGTACCAGCGGCCGTAATGATACGGCGCCCAGCCCCACGGCTCGGCCGCGACCCAGGTCCAACCGAAGCTGTCTTCCCACACCCAGTTGCCGTCGCGGTACGGCGCCCAGCCCGGTGCGACGCTGGTGGGCATCCAGACGTAACCGTACGTGCCGTCGTCGACCCAATTGCCGTTCCCGTTGAGGTCGCCGATGCCCGCGATGTTGGTGTTGACGTATTGGCCCTCGGCGCTCGCCGCCAGATAGATGTGGTCGCGGTCGGCGTTGTAGCCGTCGAAATCATCGAGCGCGATCGCCGGCTGCATTTGGATCGAGGGGTTCGCGGCCGGCCCGTCGGCGAGCAGCGTCGTCCCCGGTTCGAGCGACCGCTCGCCTTGCGGCGTCTCGACGTCGACGCTGCCGGCCCGCACGGTCACGGCGGTCTCACCGTTACCGTCGACCGCGACGCGAAAACTGCCGGCCGTGCGCGGCACGACCGAAA
>JBEKXE010000144.1:0-10918 GCA_049512335.1 Candidatus Lustribacter sp. | reverse complement strand
CTCGGTGCAGGCCAACAACGGCAGCGTGCTGGGCGGGCTCAACATCCAGACCGACTTCTACAACGTCGCGACCGCGGTGGTGATGCTGATCGGGCGCTTCGGGACGCTGATCGTGGTGCTCGCTATCGCCGGCAGCCTCGCTCGCCAGCCGCGCAACGATCGCCCGAGCGGCGCGCTCAGTCCGGCCACCGTCTTCTTCGGCGTCTTGCTGGCGGCGACGGCGCTGGTCGTCACCGCACTGACCTTCTTACCGGCCGATGCGCTGGGGCCGGTCGCTGAAGCGCTGATCCTCCGCCGGCACGGGTCGTTCTAGCGCCGGTTCGCGGAATCGATCTGGCGGATGGCCGCGACGATCACCGCCAACAGCAGCACGATCAAGATCGCTCCGGCTACGATCACGGCGATGCGCGCCGCATCTTCACTCATGTGCGCGGAATTGCCCGAGCGGGACGGCGAAGAGTAGTTCGTCGTACGGTTTCATTTGGTAGAACTCCCGAATGGTAACGTACTGCCCGTTCCGCCAGACGCAGAGCGGCGTGCAGATGTCGGCCGGCGGTTTTTCCGGCACGGCGCCTTGCGAGCGCTGGCTGATCGTGTGGTCCTCGCCGGCGTAGTGGACGCGGCCGCGGGTTCCCGGAAAACGGGAGAGCCCGGCGAGCGCCGGCGCCGTCAGCGCCGACGGCGAGAACGTCGCGATGCCGAAGATGTCCGAAACGGCGCTCGCGAAGGCGTCGTTCTCCATCCGTACGACCAGCGGAACGTCGGCGC
Source organism: Candidatus Lustribacter sp. (assembly GCA_049512335.1). Taxonomy (GTDB): domain Bacteria; phylum Vulcanimicrobiota; class Vulcanimicrobiia; order Vulcanimicrobiales; family Vulcanimicrobiaceae; genus Lustribacter. The sequence continues at coordinate 10,150 of JBEKXE010000144.1, read as the reverse complement.
GGCGGGCGCGGGCGCCGAGCGCGATCTCGACATTGATCGCGTCGTTGTCGGTCAGCGCGAGAACGGCGGCGGCGTGCGGGATGTCGCACAGGTCGAGCGCGTCGTCGCGCTGCGCGTCGCCGGTGAGCAGATCGACGTCGCGGTCGCGGGCGCGCCGGATGAGCCCGGCGTCGGGATTGGACTCGATCACCACGACGCGCTTGCCGGCGGCGGTCAGCAGGTTGACGACCGCGCTGCCGATCTTGCCGCCGCCGCAGATGATGACGTGGCCGTGGGCGCGGATCCGCCGCATCCCTTGCAACGCCATCCACTGCGCGCGGGTCAGGGCCGAGCTGACGTAGCCGATGAAGATGCTGGTGAAGACGATCCCGCCGAGCATCGCGGCGATCGCGCCGCCGGTTACGAACGGGCCCTGCGTCGTGACCGCGGTCTCGCCGAAGCCGACGTTCGTCATCGTTTCGACGACGTAGAAGCTCGCCGCGGTCCACGTCTTATGCAGGACGAAGTGGAAGAAGACGAACTCGTACGAAAAGAATCCCAATGCCGCAAGCATGAACACGCGCAGCACCGGGTTCAGGCGTCCCCAGGCGATCGCGAATGTCTGGAGCGTGAGGCCGCGTGCGGGTCGCCCGCCTGCCGGCGCCGCGTGTTGCGCCGCATGTACGCGGTGCCCGTGCGGTTGCTCGGCGATCCGGCCGAACGTGACGACCGCATCGTCGGCCGCAATCATCGCCCCGCCGGGCGGGTCGAGCCGTTCGCCCACGGCCAGGACCCGCACGCCGAGACGCGACTCCGTTTCCATGACGGTGAGTCCCGCCGCGCCCAACGCGGCACCGGACGTACGGGTGAAGCCGAGCAACGGCCCGGCTTCGGCGGGAAAACGTAACGCGAAGAAACAGCCGGGGTCGAGCGCCGCTCCCGCGTAGGTCGCCGCCGAGTGCGCGGCGGGCGAGAGCGCGGTGCAGTTGGTGAGGTTCTGCTCGATCTTGGTGCCTAGCAACGGGTTGTACTGCCGCAGCACGACGCGAATACCGCGATTGAGTACACGGGCGCGCAAGGCGACGGCCAGGTTGAGCGCGTCGTCGCTCGAGAGCGCGAGAATCGACGCCGCTCGGGCAACGCCCGCTGCTTTCAAGGCTTCATCCGGGTGCGTCGACACCGGCCACACCACCCGCACGTCGTGCCCGGTCGTCGCGGTCAGCTCGGCGCAGACGCGTTCCGTCAACGCGTCGCCGCCGACGACCAGGATCAGCGGACTGGCATCCATAGCCGAGAAGAATTCGACGATTCGCAGGGGCGCGACTTCATCCGTTCAGTCTATCCGTTCGGATGCCGTCGCGACGAGCGTGCGTCATCCGTTCGGCGGAGCGCCGAACGGCGGCTGAGCAGAACGGTTGCTGCGCGTTATCATGACGCCATGCCTAGCATCTCCCGACTCCGTCGCCGCGTTTCGTTTGCCCAGGTCATCGAAGGCGACCTCGATGGCGCGCACAAACGGCACTGCGAACGCGCCGTCGTGCAACACCTCACCGCCGCCGGAATCAGGCTGGAAGCCGTTGCCATCGACAACGAAGGCTGCTCGTTCATCATCGATAGCCGTGACGCGACGCGCTTCGCGGCGGCGGTCGACGAGTTGAACGTTGCGGTGAAGCTGCACGACCACTGCGCGCGGATCGCCTTGACGCGCACCGCGACCGATTGGCCGCTGCCGGCGTTGGGGCGCGTCATGGAGGCGTTCGATAACGAGGGCATCGACGTCGTGCACCTCAACGGCGACGCGAATGCGCTGACGGTGATCGTGGACGAGCGCGAAGCCGACCACGTCCTGGGCGTGTTCTCGCGCTTCTATCAACCGGCAAGCGTCGCTTAAAGCTCGGTCCGGCGCGCGCCGGATGCCGAGCATCGTCTGACGAAAGGCGCCAGCGTGACGGCTGAGGGCCGGCGACCGCTTCGCCAAACACCGTTGGCCCGTCTAGCGGTCCATCGGCATCACTATGGTTTGGCCGACGTCGCCGTGTTCTTGGGGACGCTCGCGCTGTTGGCCGCGATCGCGCGCGTCGGCGCGGGCGCGCTGGTCGCGTTCAGCCCCTCGCATCAACTCGCCGCGATCAGCCTCGACCCGCGCAACCTGCCGTATTACGCGGGGCGCTCGGTGCTGCGCATGTTCGTCGCGCTGGCGGCGTCGTTCGTCTTCACGTTTGCCTACGGCTACGCGGCGGCCCGGAACAAGCGCGCGGAACGGGTCCTTATTCCACTGCTCGACATCTTGCAGTCGGTGCCGGTGCTCGGCTTTCTCTCGATCACGGTGACCGGCTTCATCGCGCTCTTCCCGGGCAGCCTGCTCGGCCTCGAGTGCGCCTCGATCTTCGCAATCTTCACGAGTCAAGCGTGGAACATGGCGTTTTCGTTCTACCAGTCGCTGCGCACGCTGCCGCGCGACCTCGAGGAGGCGACGGAAGCGTACCGGCTCTCGCACTGGCAGCGTTTTCGGCAACTCGAAGTGCCGGCCGCAATGATCCCGCTGGTGTGGAATGCGATGATGAGCTTCGGCGGCGGTTGGTTCTTCCTCGCCGCCAGCGAGGCGATCAGCGTGTTGAACAGCTCGTACGCGTTGCCCGGCGTCGGGTCGTACGTCGCGGCCGCGGTCGTGAAGCAAGATCTGGGCGCGCTCGGCTGGGCGGTGCTGACGATGGCGATCGTGATCGTGGCGATCGATCAGCTCTTCTGGCGTCCGCTGGTGGCCTGGAGCGACCGCTTCCGCGTCGATCAGACGACCGCCGCGGTTGCGCCGCAGTCCTGGGTCTACGACCTGCTGCGTTCGTCGGAGCTGCAGCGCCGGCTGCGGGCGGCGGTGCAGCCCGCCTTCGACGGGGTGAACCGCATTTTGGAACGCGCGACCCGCGTGCGAACGCAGGTCGCGCGCGCCGGTAGCGGTGGTCTCTCCGACGCGGCGTTTTTGGCCCTGCTGGCCGTCATCGTCGCCGCGCTCGTGCTGCTGGCGCTGCGCTTCGTCCTCACGACGGTGGGTCTGGCCGAGGTCGGGCACGTGCTGCACCTCGGCCTGCTGACGTTCTTGCGGGTGCTGGTGCTGCTCGCCTTCGCGAGCGTCGTGTGGACGCCGATCGGGGTGGCGATCGGATTCCATCCGCGGCTGGCCCAAGTGCTGCAGCCGGTAGCGCTGTTCTTGGCGTCCTTTCCGGCCAACTTCATCTTTCCGTTCGCGACGTTGGCCTTCATCCGGTTCCACGTCCCGATCAACTTCGGCAGCGTGCTGCTGATGGCGCTCGGCGCGCAATGGTACATCCTCTTCAATACGATCGCCGGCGCGGCCGGCATTCCGACCGATTTGCGCGAGATGGCCGACGACATCGGCTTGCGGGGGTGGAACCGCTGGCGCCGGCTCGTGCTGCCCGGCATCTTCTCGGCTTGGGTCACCGGGGCGATCACCGCCAGCGGCGGCGCGTGGAACGCGAGCATCGTCTCGGAAGTCGTGAGCTGGGGTACCGCGACGCTGACGGCGAGCGGCTTGGGGGCGTACATCGCCGACGCGACCGGCAGGGGCGACTGGCCGCGCATCACATTGGGAGTGGGCATCATGAGTCTCTACGTGGTCGGCGTCAACCGGCTCGTTTGGCGGCAGCTCTACGCGCTCGCGCAACGGAAGTACCGGCTATGAGCGGCACGCTGATCGAAGTGCATTCGTGCTCCAAGAGCTTCCCGACGGCCGAAGGCAAGGGCACCTTCATCGCGCTGCAGGACGTGAGCGTGAAGGTTGCAAGCGGGGAGGTCGTCGCGCTGCTGGGCCGCAGCGGCAGCGGCAAGAGCACGCTGCTGCGCATCATGGCCGGCCTGATACCGCTCACCAGCGGTTCGGTGATCAGCAACGGCAAGACGCTGAACGGCCCCAATCCCGACGTCGCGATGGTCTTTCAATCGTTCGCGCTGCTGCCGTGGCTGACCGTAATGGACAACGTCGAGATCGGACTCGAAGCCCGCGCGATCGACCGGCTGGCCCGCACGCGCCGCGCGCTCAAGGCGATCGACCTCGTCGGCCTCGACGGGTTCGAGAGCGCCTATCCGCGCGAGCTTTCGGGCGGGATGAAACAGCGGGTCGGCTTCGCGCGCGCGATGGTGGTCGAACCGAAGGTGCTGTTCCTCGACGAGCCGTTCAGCGCGCTCGACGTGCTGACCGCCGAGAATCTGCGCGGCGAGATCGACGAGCTCTGGAACGCGAAGACCTTTCCGGCCGAGAGCATCGTGCTCGTCACGCACAACATCGAAGAGGCGGTGTTTTTAGCCGATCGCGTGCTCGTGCTGAGCTCGGCGCCGGGCCGCGTGCGCGGTGAGGTCGCGATCGACCTCCCGCGGCCGCACGACCGCAACCATCCGCACTTCAAGGAGCTGACCGATTACCTCTATCAGGTGATGACCAACCCGGAACAAGAGATCGCAGCCCAGGCACCCCCGACGGTTTCGGCGAGGAGCGCCGGTGAGCGCGTTCCGGTGGCTACGCCGCGCCGGCGGCCGCTGCCGCACGTCCGCGTCGCCACGATCAGCGGCATGCTCGAGCTGATCGAGGACATGGGAGCGAATCACGACGTCGCGCAGATCGCCGCCCGGCTGGCCGTTCCGATCGATGACTTTCTGGCGATCCTCGATGCCGCGGTGCTGCTGGGTTTTGCAACCGTCGACGGCGGCACGGTGACGCTCACGAGCGAGGGCCGCGTGTTCGCGACCGCCTCGATCCAGCAGAGCAAGGAGATCTTCCGTTCGGCGGTGCTGGCGCACGTACGGATCGTCGCCACGGTGGTCAATACGCTCGAGGCCAAAGAGAACAAGTCGATGCGCGCCGACTTCTTTCTGGATCTGCTCGAAGAGCATTACTCGGCGGGGGAGGCGCAGCGGCAGTTCGACACGGTCGTCGATTGGGGCCGCTACGCCGAGCTGTTCGAATACGACGCCGGGAGCCAGCGCGTGTGGCTCAGCGACTCCCCGCCCGCAGCCGCGTAGCCGAACGGTCGGCGTCCGAACGGCGGCTGGCATGCGCGCGAGACCGGCAGTACAATGCGCTCATCATGGCCTCGATTCTTCGTCTCCGGCAGGAGGATCGTCTCGTTTCCAAGCCGCGGACATTCTCGCGCATCGTGGTAGCGGTCGATTCGTCGGCGGCATCCGAACGCGCGGTTGAGCTCGCCCTCTCTCTGGCGGCAGGCGGCGACCACACCGAAGTCATCTTCGCGCACGTGATCGACGTCCCGCGCATGATCGCGCGCGCCGATCCGCTCGCCAACGATTACGATCTCGCGCTCGAAGCGGCGCGAGACCGCGCCCGGGATTTGCTCGATCGCTGTCTGGCGGACGCCGAACGGGCGGGCATCTTCGGCCGGACGTGCGTCCGTTACGGTAAACCCGCCGCCGAGGTCGTCACGCTGGCGCGTGTGTTCGGCGCCGATCTCATCATCGTCGGGAACGGGCCGGCGACGCGCGTTCAGCGCTTCCTCAACGGCAGCGTTCGCGACGAAATCGTGCGCACGGCGAACGTGCCGGTCCTGGTGGCTCACGAGTAACCGATGCCGAGCGATTCAACGCCCTTGCTGCACGACCTGACCGTCGCTCTGCTAAAAGTCGCAGGCATCGTGGTCGTCCTCGCGCTCATCTACCCGCTGGTCGTAACGGCCATCGCCAACAGCCTGAAATAAGCCATTCTAGGACACCGGTAGCGGTGCCTAGAAACGCCCCGGCCTCCCATCGAGAGAGGTCGTCATGGCTCAAACGCTCCCGTCCCCGGCTGATGTTTCCGCTGCTCCCGCCGCCGCGCCCGAGAAGGTTTCGGGCGGCCACCTCGTGGCAAAGGCGCTGAAGAACGAGGGCGTCGACACGATCTTCACCCTCTGCGGCGGGCACATCATCGACATCTACGACGGCTGCATCGATGAAGGGATCAAGATCATCGACGTGCGGCACGAGCAGGTTGCCGCGCATGCCGCCGACGGCTACGCGCGCATGACCGGCGGCATGGGCTGCGCGGTGGTCACGGCCGGACCGGGCACGACGAATACCACGACCGGCATCGCGAACGCGTTCCGCGCCGAGAGCCCGATGCTGCTGATCGGCGGCCAGGCCGCGCTGAGCCAGCACCGCATGGGCGGTTTGCAAGACCTCGCCCACGTCGAGATGATGAAGCCGATTACCAAATTTGCCACCTCGGTGCCGAACACCGAGCGCATCGCCGACTTCATCGGGATGGCGGCCCGCGAGGCGTTCAACGGATCGTTCGGTCCGTCGTATCTCGAGATTCCGCGCGACATCCTCGACGCGAAGGTCGATCCGGCGAAAGCCGTCATTCCCAAGCCCGGGATGTATCGCGCCTCGACCAAGAGCATCGGCGACCCCGCCGGGATCGAAGCGCTGGCCGATCTGATCGTGAAAGCGAAAAAACCGGCGATCCTGCTCGGACAACAAGTGTGGACCTGCCGCGGCACCGGCGTCGCGCGCGAGTTCGTCGAGAAGCTCAACATTCCAACCTATATGAACGGCGCCGGCCGCGGCACGCTCGGCCCGGATCATCCGCTGAACTTCCAGCTGACGCGCCGCGACGCGTTCGGCGAGGCGGATCTCACGATCATCGTCGGAACGCCGTTCGACTTCCGCCTGGGCTACGGCAAGAGCGTGCGCTCCAAGACGGTCGTCCAGATCGACATGTCGTACGCGACGGTCGGCAAGAACCGCGACATCACGCTGGGGCTCGTCGGCGACGTCGGCGCGATTCTCGGCGCGGTGCTGCAAGCGACGTCCGGCCGCAGCGACAACGGCGCCGCCGGGCGCAAAGACTGGGTCGCTTCGCTGCGGGCCAAGGAAGACGCCGCGGTCGCCGCGCGTTTGCCCAAGCTGAAGAACGATGCCAACCCGATCCACCCGTATCGCTTGGCCTACGAGATCGATCAGTTTCTCACCGACAACTCGATCTTCGTCGGCGACGGCGGCGACGTGGTGACGTTCGCCGGCAACGTCGTCCGGCCGAAGGGACCGGGGCTATGGATGGATCCCGGCCCGCTCGGCACGCTCGGCGTCGGCACCGGGTTCGCGATGGCCGCCAAACTGGCCAATCCGACGAAGGAAGTCGTGGCGCTGTTCGGCGACGGCTCGTTCGCGATGACCGGCTTCGACATCCAGACCGCGATCCGGTTCAAGCTGCCCTACATCGCGATCATCGGCAACAACTCGTATATGAACCAGATTCGCTTCGGCCAGATCCAGAAGTACGGTCCGGAGCGCGGCAACGTCGGCAACTATCTCGGCGACATCAATTTCGAGAAATTCGCCGACATGCTCGATATCCACGGCGAAGCCGTGCGCGAGCCGAGCCAGATTCGCCCGGCCCTCGAACGCGCGCGCGCCGCCGGAACCTGCGCGATCGTGAACGTCTGGCTCGACCCCGACGCGTACGCGCCGGGGACCGAAAACCAAACGATGTACAAGTAGAACGGATTCAAACACAGAATGACGACGACCACAGCGGGTAAGGCCCTCGACGGCATCCGCATCCTTGACATGACCCACGTCCAGTCCGGTCCCTCGAGCACGCAACTGCTCGCGTGGCTCGGCGCGGACGTGATCAAGGTCGAATTGCCCGGCCGCGGCGACATCACGCGCGAGCAGCTCCGCGACATCCCCGACGTCGACAGCCTGTACTTCACGATGCTCAACGGCAACAAGCGCAGCCTGACGCTCAACACCAAAACGCCCGACGGAAAGATCATCTTCGAAGCGCTGATCAAGCACTGCGACGTGCTGGTCGAGAACTTCGGCCCGGGCGTGCTCGATCGCCAAGGGTTCACCTGGGAGAAGATCCAGCAGCTGAACCCGCGCATGATCTACGCCTCGATCAAGGGCTTCGGTCCCGGTAAATTCGAGGACGCGAAGGCGTACGAGCCGATCGCGCAGGCGATGGGCGGTTCGATGAGCACGAACGGCTGGGAAGACGGTCCGCCGACCGTGACCGGCGTGCAGACCGGCGATTCCGGAACCGGCATCCATACCGTCGCGACGGTGCTCGCCGCGCTCTACCAGCGCGACATGCACACCGGCCGCGGGCAGCGCATCGTGTGCACGATGCAGGACTCCGTGCTCAATCTGTGCCGCGTGAAGATGCGCGATCAGCAGCGGCTGGAGCACGGCCCGCTGACCGAATATCCGAACAAGACGTTCAACGGCGTCGTTCCCCGCTCCGGAAACGCTTCCGGCGGCGGTCATCCCGGGGCCGCGCTCAAGTGCGCGCCGGGCGGAGCGAACGATTACGTCTACCTGATCATCCAGCCGCAGATCTGGAAGCCGCTGTGCGAGGAGATGGGCCGCCCCGAGCTCGCGACCGATCCGAAGTACGCGACGCCCGCCGCACGCTTGCCGATCATCGAGGAAGTCTTCGCGATCATCGAAGAGTGGACGAAGACCCAGACCAAGTACGAGGTGCTCGAGCGCTGCAACGCGATCGACGTGCCGTGCGGTCCGGTGCTCGACATGAAGGAGCTGCTCAACGACGAGTCGCTGCGCGCGCGCAACATGGTGGCGAAGGTCGAGCACCCCAAGCGCGGCACGTACTACACGATCGGCAGCCCGCTGAACCTCTCCGATTCACCGGTGGAATACTGCGCCGCCCCGCTGCTCGGCGAACACAGCGCCGAAGTCCTCGCCGAAGTCATGCACTACGACGCCAAAAAAGTAGAAGAACTCCGCGCCGCCGGCGTGATCTAAAACTCACCTCTCGTAAGGACGAGCGGCGTGCCCGGCCCCCATTGGGCGAGCGGCGCGCCCTTCTCTGTCATCGCGAGCGTCGTCGAGCGACAGCCACGATCATTGGTGATTGAGGTAATCGACTTGTTCACGAGCGAAGCCGAGTGAACGCCACAATCTCGCGTTTTGTGGCGATCCCTCGGCTTCGCTCGGGATCAGGTCGATTCGTTCGAATGGGAACGCCGGTGGCTGTCCCTCGACGAAGCTCGGGATGACAGGGGAGGGGCGCTGTCGATGATTACGCCCTTCCGCAGCCGTACGCGCCTTCCGCAGCCGTACGCGCCTTCCGCAGCCGTACGCGGTGATGTGGTTAGCGGCGGAGGTTGACCCAGACGGTTTTTTTGTCGGTGTAGTTGTCGATGGCGGCGGGGCCGAGGTCGCGGCCCATGCCGGAATCGCCGCCGAGGCCGCCCCACGGCAGGCGCGTGTCGCTTTGGCCGTAGGTGTTGACCCAGACGGTGCCGGCGTGCAGCTTGCGGGCCATCGTGTGGGCGCGCGCGACGTCCTTGGTCCACACGCCCGCGGCCAGCGAGAACGGCGAATCGTTGGCGATGCGCACCGCCTCGGCTTCGTCGCGGAACTTGATGACCGCGGCGACCGGCCCGAAGATTTCCTCGCGTGCGATCTTCATCGAGTTGTCGACGTTGGTGAACACCGTCGGTTCGAGAAAGTAGCCCTTGGTGCCGACGCGCTTGCCGCCCGAACGCAGCGTGGCGCCCTCGCTCGAGCCGGAGTCGATGTAGCCCATGACCGACGACAGCTGCTTCTGCGAGATGATCGGTCCCATGTAGGTCTTCTCGTCGAGCGGATCGCCGACTTTGAGCGTCTGCGAACGCGCGACCATCAGCTCGCAGAAGCGTTCGTAGATCGACTCGTGCACGAGCACGCGCGAACCGGCCGAGCAGACCTGGCCGCTGTTGAAGAAAATTCCGGCGGCGGCGCCCTTGACGGCCGACTCGAGCTCGGCGTCTTCGAAGATGATGTTCGGTGATTTGCCGCCGAGCTCGAGCGTGAGGCGCGTGATGAACGGCGCCGCGCCGTTCATGATCGTCTTGCCGACCGAGGGCGAGCCGGTGAACGAGATCTTGTCGACGTCGGGATTCGTCACCAGCGACATGCCGGCCGCGCTGCCCGGCCCGGGCAGAATGTTGAGCACGCCCGGCGGGATGCCGGCCGCGAGCGCGAGCTCGCCGAGCAACAGCGCCGTCAACGGGGTTTCCGAGGCGGGTTTGTGCACCATCGTGCAGCCGCAGGCGAGTGCCGGCGCGATCTTCCACATCGAGTTCATCAACGGGAAGTTCCAGGGCACGATCGCCGCGACGACGCCGACCGGAATGCGGTCGATGTACGTCAGCGCATC
>JBEKXE010000143.1:0-11139 GCA_049512335.1 Candidatus Lustribacter sp. | reverse complement strand
ACGGAGCGGTCGTCTTACCGTGCATGCGCTCGTCCTTGTGCGTGGAACCGCGCTGACCTCGTCTTGCGTTGAGCCATGTGTGATGTCACCGTTCCGCCGCCTCTTCGCCTGCGCTGCCGGGCTGACGCTTCTTTTTGCACCGTTGGCGGCGCAACCGCAAGAGGCATCCGGCGCGGTGCCGATGGCGCACGCCACGCTGGCCAACGGCTTGCAGGTGTACGTTCTGCAGGACCGCCTCTCGCCGGTCGTCTCGATGTACACGAACTATTTGGCGGGAGCGAACGACGAGCCGGTCACCGGCCTCGCGCACGCGCAAGAACACATGATGTTCCGCGGCAGCAAGACGATCGACGCGTCGCAGTTCTCCGATACGACCGCGATCACCGGCGGTTCGTACAACGCCGACACGCAGAACGAGATCACCCAGTTCTTCTTCGAGATGCCGGCGCAGTATCTCGACATCGCGCTCAATCTCGAGCGCTCGCGGGCGACCGGAATCCTCGACGCGCAAAGCGGTTGGAACGCCGAACGCGGCGCGATCACGCAGGAAGTCGTGCGCGACAATTCCAGCGCGTCGTACCGGCTCTACGTGAAGATGATCCACCACATTCTCGCGGGCACGCCGTACGCCGACGAGGGCCTCGGGACGGTCGAGGAATTCAAGAAGATCCAGGCGCCCGACCTCAAGCGCTTCTACGCGCGCTGGTATCACCCCAACAACGCGATCATGGTGATCGCCGGCGACGTCGACCCGCAGGCGACGATCGCGAAAGTGCGCGCCTTGTTCGGCTCGATTCCCTCGGCGCCGCTGCCGGCGCGTAAGCCGGTGCATCTCGAGCCGCTGACGCCGCTGACGTTGCGCGATAACAGCTCCGATCCGATCACGCTCGCGATGGTCGGCTACCGCGTCCCGGGCTACAACGACCGGGACTACTACGCCTCGGAGATCCTCAACGACGTCCTGAACAGCCCGCGCGGCGCGCTCTACGCGCTGCAAGCGTCGGGGAAATCGCTCGGGACGTGGGCGCAGTCGTCGACGCATCCGGCGGCCGGATTGTCGATCGTCGGTTCGGCCGTGCCGGTGACGACCAGCGGCGACACCGCGGCCGCCGACGTCAAGGCCGTGATCGAGGGCTACAAACAGACCGGCTTGCCGCCGGAGCTCGTCGCGGTGGCGAAGGCGCGCGAGCTGGCGCAGGCGCAGTCCGAGAGTAACTCGATCAACGGCCTCGCCTCGCTGTGGAGCCAAGAGCTGGCGGTCGAACACCGCACGCCGGGCGACGAGTTGGCCGGCCTCGAGAAGGTCACCGTCGACGACGTCAACCGCGTTCTGCGCACCTATTACGACAACGCGACCGCGACGGTCGCGATCGCCACGCCGAAAGCGGCGTCGGGCTCGGCGTTCGGCGGACGCGAAGGCGAGAACAACAGCGTGCCGCCGACCTCCCATACGGCGCTGCCGGCATTCGCACGCAACGTCTTGGCGCAGTTGCACGTGCCCGAGTCGTCGGTGCATCCGGTCGAGCAGACGCTGCCGAACGGCATCCACCTGATCACGGTCCAAAGCGCGATCTCGCCGACGGTCGTCGTGCGCGGTGAGATTCGGACCAACGCCGACGTGCAGGCGCCGGCCGGCAAGGACGGCATCGACGGCCTCCTCAACGGCCTCTTCGAGTACGGCACGACGACCTACGACCGGATCGCCTACCAAACCGAACTCGATAAGATCGCGGCCGACGTGAGTGCCGGCAGCGCATTCAGCCTCGATACGCTCGCGCAGAATTTCGATCGGGGCGTCACGCTGCTCGCCGATGACGAACTGCACCCCGCGCTGCCGGCCGACGCGTTCGCGATCGTGAAGCAGCAGACGATCGGCCAGCTCACCGGCGCCGTGCAAGGGCCGGAATTCAAAGCGCAGCGCGCGCTCGCCGATGCCCTCTATCCGGCGGGCGATCCGTCGCGCCGCTACGCGACGCCGCAAACGGTCGGCAGCATCACGCTCGACGACGTGAAAGCGTACTACGCGTCGACGTTCCGGCCCGACTTGACGACGATCGTGGTCGTCGGCGACGTCACCCCGCAGCATGCGCAGGCGACGATCCAGAGCGCGTTCGGCGCTTGGACGGCCACCGGGCCGGTGCCCGACGTCTACCCGCCGGCGGTTCCGCGCAACGCGCCCTCGCAGGCCGTGATCCCGGCGACCGGCCGCATCCAAGCCGACGTGACGCTGGCGCAGACGCTGCCGCTGACGTACAACGACCCGGACTACCCGGTGCTGCAGTTGGCGAACGCCGCGTTGAGCGGCGGCTTCGGCTCCATCCTCTATTACGACGTGCGCCAGATTCACGGTTACGTGTACTCGGTCGACTCGGCGGTCGCCGGCGGCCACAACCGGTCGACGTTCCGCGTGACCTACGGCGCGTTTCCGCAAAACACGATGCGCGCCCAAAACCTGATCGTGACCGACCTGACCGCGCTGCAGAAGAAGCCGCTCACGCCCGACCGGCTCATTCGCGCCAAAGCGCTGCTGCTCGGCCGGCTGCCGGTGCGCAGCGAATCCTACGACGGCGTCGCAAGCACGTTGCTGACGTACGCCGCCACCGGCCGTCCGCTCGACAGCGACCGCCGCTACGCGCGGGCCGAATTCGGCGCGAGCGCCGATGCGGTGCGCGCGGCGATGGCCAAGTGGATCCGGCCCAACGATTTCGCGAAGGTGATGCAGGTGCCGGCCGGCCGCTAGCGCAGCAGGCGCTCGTCCAACGCCGCGCGCAACGCGGAGCCGGGCGCATGGTAGCGCCGCGTGAACGCGTTGAGGATGGTGCCGGTCAAGCCCCACACGTGCATGCCGCCGTAGTCGAACTGCCAAGTGGGGATGCGCCGGTCGTCGCGGACCTCGACGCCGCGATGCACGGCGCCCGGGGCCACGATCGCGGCCAGCGGCACGCGATGGGCGGCCGAGGCTTCGTTGAGGTCGACCACGAGCGGCGTTTCCGGCGCGACGACCGCGACGAACGGCGTGACGTTGAAGATGTTGTTGGTCTGGGGAATCATCGCGAGCCGGTCGATCACCGCGACCGCCTGGGGCGGGATCCCGATCTCTTCGTAGAGCTCGCGCAGGCCGGCGCGGGCGAGGTCGCCCTCGTCTTCGTCGTCGACGGCCCCGCCGGGAAACGCGACCTGTCCGGCGTGCCGGCGCAGATGGGTCGCGCGCTCGACGAACACGACCTCGTGCGGTGCGTTCGCGAAGATGGGTATGACGACCGCAGCCGGGCGCCGCGGCGCCTCTGCGCTATCGGACATTCCTCACAGAGTGCGGCTTGCACCGCGGCGGTTCCTCACTTACACTCGGTCGGTCCGTCATTTTTACGAGGAGGCCCATGAAACTCTCGCGCGTCCTGCCGGCGCTTGCCTTAGCCCTCATCGCATCCGCCACGTTCACGTCGCACTCCCTCTCGGCCCAGGGTACGGGGGTCTACACGGCCGACCAGGCCAAGGCGGGTGCTGCGATCGTCGCAGCGCAGTGCTCGGTCTGCCACGGCGACAAGCTCCAAGGGGTCTCGGGACCGCAGTTGGTCGGTCCGGACTTCATCGCCAAGTGGACGGGCCAGACGGCCGCCGACCTGCGCGACATCATCGCTACGCAGATGCCGCTGACGACTCCCGGCAGCCTGAAGCCCGATCAGGTGAACGCGGTGGTCGCGTACATTCTTAAGGAGAACAAATACCCGGCCGGAGACGCGCCGTTGACGGCGGACAAAGCGAAGACGGTCAAGATCGTTAAGCAGAGCTGAATATAACGCCGGAAAATTCTTTCAGACTCGCGCCCGCCGGCGGGTAGCCGCTGCCAAGCTCGCGAATTTTCCGGCCATGGTAAAACTTACGGTTAACGGTACTGACCACGTCCTTGACGTTCCCGACGAGATGCCGCTCTTGTGGGCCATCCGGGACGTCGTCGGGCTGACCGGCACGAAGTTCGGCTGCGGCATCGCGGCGTGCGGCGCGTGCACGGTTCACCTCGACGGTGCCGCGGTGCGCTCGTGCGTGCTTCCCGTAAAGAACGCCGTCGGCAAGAAGATCACGACCATCGAGGGGCTCGCGCCGGTCGACAAACCGCATCCGGTGCAAGCCGCATGGGTGGCCGAGAACGTCCCGCAATGCGGTTACTGCCAGTCGGGCCAGATCATGGCGGCGGCGGCACTGATCGCGCACAAACCGCATCCGAGCGATGCCGACATCGATCTCGCGATGACCAACATCTGTCGCTGCGGCTGCTACCCGCGCATCAAGTCGGCGATCAAGTCCGCCGCGGCCGGTGTGGCATGACGATCGCACTCGAGCGCAAAGATTTTCTCCGCATCGTCGCAGCCGGCGGCGCGGGTCTCTCGCTCGGTGTTGAACTGGTGCCCGCTCTCGCCGCAGCGGCCGTGCCGGCCGCCGCCGCGCCGCCGGCCTTCGTGCCGGTCGCGTGGGTCGAGATGGGCAATGACGGTCTCACGACCGTGGTCGTCAACCAGAGCGAGCTCGGGCAAGGCATCGCGACCGCGCTGCCGATGTGCGTGGCGGAAGAACTCGACGTTCCGATGTCGAGCGTGCGCTTCCGCATCTCGCCGGCCGAGACGAAATACTACAACCCGGCGTGGCACGGCATCCAGACCGGCGGCAGCAAGAGCACGCCGTCGATGTCGCCGATCATGCGCCAGGCCGGCGCGACCGCCCGCGCGATGCTCGTCACCGCCGCCGCGACCAAATGGAACGTCGATCCGGCAACGTGCAGCACGGCTAACGCAATGGTCTACGGGCCGGCCGGGCAGAAGGCGAAGTACGTCGACCTGCTGGCCGCGGCGGCGGCGCTTCCGGTCCCCGCGACCGTGACGCTGAAGACGCCGGATAAATTCAAGATCATCGGCACGCGTCAGCCGCGGCTCGACGTGCGGCAGAAGACGAACGGCACCGCCGTCTACGGCATGGACGTCAAGGTGCCGGGGATGAAGTACGCCTCGATCGAGAAGCCGCTGCAGATCGGCGGCCGCGTCGTCTCGTTCGATGCCGGCGCCGCACTGAAAGTGCCCGGCGTGCGCAAGGTCGTGCAAGTGCCGTCCGGCGTGGCGGTGATCGCCGACAACACGTGGGCGGCGTTCCAAGGACGCAAAGCGCTCAAGGTGACGTGGGGCCCCGGTCCCAACGCGGGCGTGTCGACCGATTCGATCTACGCCTCGGCTCGCACGCTCTCGAAAACCCCCGGTGTCGTGTTGCGCACGACCGGTGACGTGACCAGCCCGCTCAGCGGCAAGGTCGTGACGGCGAGCTACGAGACGCAGTACCTGGCGCACGCGCCGATGGAACCGATGAACACCACGGCCGACGTGCGCCCCGACGGCGTCACGCTGTGGACGCCGACGCAGGCGCAGACCGATTCGCAGAAGATCGCCGCGAAAATCGCCGGCGTGCCGCTCGAGTCGGTGAAGGTCGTGACGACGTTCGTGGGCGGCGGCTTCGGCCGGCGCGGCGAGACCGACTTCGTCGAGGACGCGGTCTACACGTCCAAGGCGGCCGGCGTGCCGATCAAGCTCGTGTGGACGCGTGAAGACGACATTCGCAACGATCCGTACCGCGGCGGTTCGGTCACCGCGATGACCGCGGCGCTGACGCCGGACGGCAAGGTCACGACGCTCAAGCAGACGATGGTCAGCTCGTCGATCGTGGCGCGCGCGATTCCGTTCATGTTCAAGAACGGCGTCGATCCGCTGGCCGGCAACGGCCTGACGAACACCGCCTACACGATTCCCAATCAGCTCGTGGATTGGCACCGGCTCGACGTGCAGATCCCGGTCGGGTTCTGGCGCGCGCCGTACGCCAACGCCAACACGTTCGCGATGGAGTCGTTCGTCGACGAGCTGGCGCACGCGGCGGGACAAGACCCGGTCGCCTTCCGGCTCGCGCACCTGACGGCCGGTTCGCGCCCGCGCAACGTCCTCGAACGCGTGGCCAAGCTCGCGAATTGGGGCTCGACGCTGCCCACCGGTCACGCGCTCGGCGTGGCGATGGGTCAGTGGGACGATGCCTGGATCGCGATGGTCACCGAGGTCTCGCTGCCGAACGGCAAGATCAAGATCCATCGCGTCGTCTCGTCGGTCGACGTCGGTCAGCCGATCAACATCGACGGGCTCGAGCAGCAGATCCCGAGCGCGATCATCTACGCGCTCTCGGCTGCGCTCGGCGGCAAGATCACGTTTGCCGACGGCGGTGCGGTGCAGAAGAACTTCAACGACTTCACCGTGTTGCACATGGGGGATTCGCCGCAGTTCGTGGTCGACATCGTGCGCAGCACGGAGAAATCCACCGGTGCGGGTGAAGTCGGCGTGCCGTGCGTCGCCCCGTCGATCGCCAACGCGATCTTCACGATCACCGGCAAGCGCCTGCGCACGTTGCCGCTGAACGACGCCCTGAACGCATAGCCGTCGCACCGGCGGCGGGAGCAGCATGACGACCGCACTCGATCGTAAGGACTTCCTCCGCATCGTCGCCTTGGGCGGCGCCGGTTTGTCGTTGGGCCTCGGGCTCGCGCCGGGCACCGGCGAGACGGCGCCGGCGGCCGACTTCTCGCCCCTCGTTTGGGTGAAGATGCATCCGGACGGCCGCACGACCGTCGTGCTCAACTCGAGCGAGATGGGCCAAGGCGTCGCTACGTCACTGCCGATGATGCTGGCCGACGAGCTCGACATCCCGATGTCGACCGTGTCGTTCGAATTCTCACCGGCGTCGAAGCCGTACTACAACCCGGTGCTCAACGGTCTCGAGACCGACGGCAGCCGCACGACGCCGACGATGGGGCCGGTCATGCGCAAAGCCGGCGCGACGGCGCGCGCGATGCTCGTCGCCGCTGCGGCTCAGGGTTGGAACGTCGATCCGAAGGCCTGCGCGACAGCCGACGGCGTCGTGTACGGGCCGGCCGGCCAGCGAGCTCCGTACGCCGATCTGTTCGCGGTTGCGGCGACGCTGCCGGTGCCCGCCGACGTCGCGCTGAAGACGCCCGATCAACTGCGCATCATGGGCCGGCGTCACGCTCGGCTCGACGTGCTGCCGAAGTCCACCGGACGTGCGACCTACGGCATCGATGTCGTCGTTCCGGGCATGAAGTACGCGTCGATCGCGAAGCCACGGCAGATCGGCGCCACGGTCGGCTCGTACGACGCGAGCGCCGCGCTGAAAGTGCCCGGCGTGCGCAAGGTCGTGCAAGTGCCCCAAGGCGTGGCGGTGATTGCCGACAACACCTGGGCGGCGTTTCAAGGCCGCAAAGCGCTCACGATTACGTGGGTCGACGGTCCCAACGCCAAGGTCAACACCGCGCAGATCTACGCGACCGCGCATGAGCTGGTGAAGAAGCCGGGCGTCGTGCAACGCCAGCAAGGTGACGTCGACGCGGCACTGGCTGCCGGCAAAGCGATAACGGCGTCGTACGAATCCCCGTATCTCGCGCACGCGACGATGGAACCGTTGAACGCGACGGCCGACGTGCGCGCCGATCACGTGACGATCTGGACCGGAACCCAGAACCAGACGCTGGCGCAAAAACTGGCCTCGGGCATCACCGGCATTCCGATCGAGAACATCGACGTTCACACCGTGTTCCTCGGCGGCGGTTTCGGACGCCGCGGGTATCCGGATTTCGTGGTCGACGCGGTGGCCGTTTCGAAGGCGGCCGGGATGCCGGTCAAGGTGATCTGGGCGCGCGAGGACGACATCAACAACGACCGGTTCCGCGGCGGCTCGGCGCACGCACTGGCGGGCGCGGTTTCAGCGGACGGTAAGATCGCGGCGTTGCGCCACACGATGGCCAGCGAGTCGCACGTGCACATCGAGCTGCCGTTCATGATGACGAAGACCGGGCTCGACCCCTTGGCCGGGCAAGGCAGCACGAATCACCCCTATTCGATCCCGAACCAACTCATGAGCTGGCACGAGCTCTCGGCATACCAGACCTTGCCGGTCGGTTTTTGGCGCGCGCCGTACGTGAACGTCAACGCCTTTGCGACCGAGTCGTTCATCGACGAGCTCGCGCATGCCGCAGGTCAGGATCCGGTCGCCTTCCGCCTGGCCAATATTCCGTCGGATACGAAAGCCTACAACGTGCTGCGCCGCGTAGCGGACCGTTCCAAGTGGTCGACGCCGCCGCCGGCGGGCCGTGCGCGCGGTGTGGCGGTCGGCACGGATGCCGGCGGCTGGATCGCAACCGTGGCCGAGGTCTCGATGCCGAACGGCAAGCTGAAGGTCCACCGCGTTTGGAACTCGCTCGACGTCGGCCAACCGGTCAACCTCGACGGGCTCGAACAGCAGATCGAGAGCGCGAACCTGTTCGGCCTGAGCGCCGCGCTGATCGGCAAGATCACGTTCGAGAACGGCGCTCCGGTCCAAACCAACTTCGACACCTACCACGTGTTGAAGATGCTGGATTCACCCGAAATCTTCGTCGACGTCGTCGACAGTCACGAGCAATCGACCGGCGCCGGTGAGATCGGGACGGGTTTCATCATGGCGGCGGTAACGAATGCGATCTTTGCGCTGACCGGCAAACGCATCCGAACCCTGCCGATCAGCGACGCGTTGGTGTAGCATGATGGACCGTACGGGCTTTCTGCGAGTCGTTGCCGTTGCCGGTGCCGGGCTGGCGCTGCGGCTCGAGGCCGCCCCGGCGACTGCCGCCGCGCCGTCGGCTGCCGGGCCGGCGTTCGTGCCGGTCGCGTGGGTCGAGATGGGGAACGACGGGCTCACGACCGTCGTCTGCAACCAGAGCGAACTGGGTCAAGGCATCACGACCGCGCTCTCGATGTGCGTGGCCGAGGAACTCGACGTGCCGATGTCGAGCGTGCGCTTCCGCATGGCGCCGGCCGATCCGAAGTACTACAACCCGTCGATCAACGGCATGGGAACCGGCGGCAGCCGCAGCACCCCGACGATGTCGCCGGTGATGCGCAACGCCGGCGCGACCGCGCGCGCGATGATCGTCAGTGCCGCGGCGACGAAGTGGAACGTCGATCCGGCCACGTGCAGCACGGCGAACGCGATGGTCTACGGCCCGGCCGGACAGAAGGCGAAATACGTCGACTTGCTGGCCGCCGCTGCGACCGTTCCGGTTCCCGCAACCGTGACGCTCAAGACGCCCGACAAATTCAAGATCATCGGCACGCGTCAGGCACGGCTGGACGTGCGGCAGAAGACGAACGGCACCGCCGTCTACGGCATGGACGTCAAGGTGCCGGGGATGAAGTACGCCTCGATCGAGAAGCCGCTGCAGATCGGCGGCCGCGTCGTCTCGTTCGACGCCACGGCCGCGCTGAAGGTTCCCGGCGTGCGCAAGGTCGTGCAAGTGCCGTCCGGCGTGGCGGTGATCGCCGACAACACGTGGGCGGCATTCCAAGGCCGGAAGGCACTCAAAGTGACGTACGCGTCCGGACCGAACGCCGGCCTGACGACCGCCACGATGTACGATCGCATGCGCGCGCTCGCGCGGACGCCGGGCGGTGTGCTCAAGAGTGTGGGTGACGTGAAGAGCCCGCTCAGCGGCACGGTGGTGACGGCGAGCTACGAGACGCAGTACCTGGCGCACGCGCCGATGGAGCCCATGAACACGACGGCCGACGTGCGGCCCGACGGCGTCACGTTGTGGACGCCGACGCAGGGCCAAACCGGCGCACAGAAAGCCGCCGCGAAGATCGCCGGCGTGCCGCTCGAGTCGGTGAAGGTCGTGACGACGTTCGTGGGCGGCGGCTTCGGCCGGCGCGGCGAGACCGACTTCATCGAGGATGCGGTCTATACGTCCAAGGCGGCCGGCATGCCGATCAAGCTCGTGTGGACGCGTGAAGACGACATCCGCAACGATCCGTACCGCGGCGGCACCGTGACCGACTGCGTCGCGGCGCTCGACGCCGGCGGCAAGCTCGCCACGCTCAAGCAGACCGTGGTCAGCTCGTCGATCAACATGCGCACGAGCCCGGCACTGGTGAAGAACGGCGTCGACACGGCGGCCGGCAACGGTTTCACCAACGCGCCGTACGCGGTTCCCAACCAGCTCGTCGACTGGCATCTGCTCGACGTTGCGATTCCGGTCGGGCACTGGCGCGCGCCGTACGCCAATGCCAACACCTTCGCGATGGAATCGTTCATCGACGAGCTCGCGCACGCCGCCGGGCAAGATCCGCTGGCGTTTCGCCTCGCGCACTTGACGGCCGGTTCGCGACCGCGCAACGTGCTCGAGCGCGCCGCGCGGCTGGCCAAGTACGGCGCGCCGTTACCGGTCGGGCACGCGCACGGCATCGCGCTCGCGGCCTGGGGCGACGGCTGGATCGCGAACGTCGCCGAGGTCTCGCTGCCGAACGGCAAGATCAAAGTGCACAAGCTGACGGCGTCGGTCGACGTCGGTCAGCCGATCAACATCGACGGCCTCGAGCAGCAGATCCCCAGCGCCATGATCTACGCCCTCTCGGCCGCCATCGGCGGCAAGATCACGTTCGCCGACGGCGGCGCGGTGCAGCAGAACTTCAACGACTTCACCGTGCTGCACATGGGCGACTCGCCGCAGTTCGTGGTCGACATCGTGCGCAGCACCGAAAAGCCGGCCGGAGCGGGCGAGATCGGCACGCCGGCGGTTGCGCCCGCGCTCGCCAACGCGATCTTCGCGCTGCGTGGTCAGCGCATCCGCACGCTGCCCCTCAACGACAGCTTAGCGTAGGTAGCGCACTCCGTCCCTCTTCTCCTAGAGGACCTCATAGGAGGCAATGCAGCCGATCGGAGCGACGGCGTCACCGTACTGCCCCGTTCGGTTGTCGTACGACTCTGACAAAGCTGTTCCGGCCGGCAGAAAAATGCCGCCGGGCTTAATAAGGTTCGCGTGGGCGTCGATACGGTCGGTTAGGCTTCCGCCGAAGCGGATGTGGTAGAATCCAGCCTTCTCTTCCGCAGCCTCGTCTAGGCGATACCCCTCGCTCTTGCCAAACACCGCCGCGAACATCCACCTAGCACCTGCGAGGTGAGCGCGCAGGGCATCGGTGTGCTCGTTCTCACCCTTGGCATCGACTAGAGCGCGGTGATATGTTTGAAGTTGCGACACAAGAAGCGCAAGAGCGCCTTAAATTGCTGGTCGGT
>JBEKXE010000142.1:0-11381 GCA_049512335.1 Candidatus Lustribacter sp. | reverse complement strand
ATCCGGCGTGTCCGCTGTGCGGCGACGCGCCCACGCTGCACGACGTGCCGCCCGATGCGCCGGCGGCACCGCAGGCGGAAGCGATGGACCTCGCGGCAGCGGATCTCGATGCGCTGCTGGCGCGCGATCCGCACGCGCGCGTCCTCGACGTGCGCGAACCGCACGAAGCGGTGTTCGGCGCGCCGGCCGGCGCGGTCACGCTGCCGGCGAGCGAGCTCGAAGCGCGGCTGCACGAGCTGGACCCGACCGCTCACTACGTGGTCGCGTGCCGGGTCGGCGCCAAATCGCGCTGGGCCGCGCACCGCTTGCGCGACGCCGGTTTCGGCGGCGTGCGCCACCTGCGCGACGGATTACTCGCCTACGCGGCGCTCAACGATGCGTTCGACATCTTCTGAAGGAAACGGAGCTACCGATGATTCGGCACATTCATTTCAACCGCTGGAAGCCCAACACGCCGCCCGAGGCGATCGACAAAGTGTTCGAAGCGCTGTCCGATTTCCCGCAGCGGTTTCCGGAGATCCGCAAGATGGAGCTGCGCCGCGACGCCGGCCTCGGCGCGAGCCTGGGGCGCATCAAGAACATGGACTTCGCCATCATTCTGGATTTTGACGACGAGGCCGCGCTGCGGACGTACATGGCTCGCGAGCATCACCATCAGATGGTACAGACCTACGTCGCGCCCATCCGCGAGGAATCGGCGCGCATCCAGTTTTTCGTCGATTGATCGAGCGGCCATTCGGGACCGGCTTTCCGGCCGTTCCGATCGTCGGTCAGGGAACGTGGAACGTCCCGCTGCGCGGGAGCGCGCGCGACGAGGCGATCCGCGCATTGCGCGCGGGCGTCGAGCTGGGGATGGTTCATATCGACACCGCCGAGATGTACGGCGACGGCGGCGCCGAGACGCTGGTCGGTGAGGCCATCGCCGGCCTGCCGCGCGAGCAGCTGTTTCTGGTCTCCAAAGTGCTGCCCTACAATGCCTCGTACGACGGCACGATCAAGGCCGCGCATGCCTCGATGCAGCGCATGGGCGTTGAGTACCTCGACTGCTACCTGCTGCACTGGCCCGGCAGCATCCCGATCGGTGAGACGATGCGCGCGCTGGAGCGGCTGGTCGCCGACGGCGACATCCGTTCGCTCGGCGTGAGCAACTTCGGCGTCGAGGAGCTGCGCGACGCGCAAGCCGCGCTCGAACGCGAGAAGATCGCCTGCAACCAGGTGCTCTACCATCTGGGCGAGCGCACGGTCGAAGCGCACGAGCTGCCGTTTTGCCGAGCGGCCGGGATCGCGATCGTCGCGTACACGCCGTTCGGACGCGGCGGCTGGCAGAGCGGCACCGGCGCCAAGGAACTCGAGCGGATCGCGAAGGCGAACGGCGTCTCCGCGCACGCGGTGGTGCTCGCGTTCCTGACGCGCGAAGAGCTGACGTTCGCGATCCCCAAAGCATCGAAGCTCGCGCACGTCACGGAGAACGCCGCCGGCGGCACGCTCCGGCTGACGGCCGCCGAGATCGAGGCGCTCGATCGAGCCTTTCCGGTGCGCCGCCGCCGTGGTGGTTTGCCGTCGCTCTGAGCGCGGGCGCGCTGCGCGAACGCGTGATCGCCGCGGCGCGCTCGTGCGGAGCGGACGCCGTGCGCATCGCGCCGGCGGACCCGCAGGCGTGGACGCACGAGCGGCTCGCGGCGTCGTTCGAGCGCGGCGACCTGCGGACGTGGCCGTACGACGAACGTTATGCCGCGCGGGCGGCCGATCCGCGCACGCTGCTCGCCGATGCGCGCAGCGTCGTGTGCATCGCGGTGGCGTACGCGACGCCGGCCGAACCTCCGCGCCCGGGCCGCGGCCGCGTGTCGAACTATGCCTGGTCGGACGACTACCATCGCCGTATGCGCGCGCTCTTGACCGCGTTGGCGGGGGAGCTGCAAACGCTCGGCGCCGCGACCGCGATCGCCTGTGATACCGCGCCGGTTGCCGAGCGCGCGTTCGCGGAGCGTGCGGGCCTGGGCTGGATCGGCAAACACACGAACCTGATCGCGCCCGGCCTCGGTTCGTTCGTGTTCTTGGGCGAGGTCGTGACGTCGCTGGCGCTGGAGCCAGACGCGCCGCTGAAGAAGACCTGCGGCGCGTGCACGCGGTGCGTCACGGCGTGTCCGACCGGCGCGTTGCGCGGCGATTACACGATCGACGCGACGCGCTGCATCTCCGACCTGACCCAGCGTACCGATCCGATCCCGCGCGAGCTGCGGCCGCTGATCGGAACGTGGGTGTGGGGCTGCGATCTCTGTCAGGACGTCTGTCCGCCGACGCGACGCGCACCGCGGACGGCCGAGGCGTTCGCGCCGCTCGACGCCCAAACGCGGTCGCCGGATCTGACGGCATTGCTGCGCTTGCGCAGCGGCGAGTTCAAGCGCCGCTACGCGCGCACGGCGCTGGGCTGGCGGGGGGCCGCTCTGCTGCGCCGCAACGCCGCCGTCGCGCTGGGCAACCGGCTCGACCGGGCCGACGTGCCGGCGCTGGCCGCGGCGACGGCCGGCGACCCGCACCCGCAAGTCCGCGGCCACGCCGCATGGGCGCTCGGCCGCATCGGATCGCCGCAAGCGCTCGCCGCGTTGCAGGCCCGCGCGAGGGTCGAGCCCGATGCGTTGGTGTCGGATGAAATTCGCGCCGCCGTGCTATCGATTTCCAAGACGCCTCGGGTACGATAGCCGCGATGCTCGCGTTGTGCTGTCGTTTCACCCTGGCGCTGGCTTTGATTGCCGGGTCGCTCGGAGCTGCCTCGGCGGACACCGCCGGGGACGCCGGGGCCGTCTACGCGCGCATGCAAAGAGTCAACGCCGGCCTGAAGTCCTACCAGGCCGACCTGCACGTGGACGTCACGACGCACGGCTTCCCGTTCATCAGCCCCTCGCTGGACGGCAAAGCCTACTTTCAGCAGCCGGACAAGAACGCGATCGTGTTCGATACGGTCCCCGTGCTCGCCAGCCAGTTCAAGAAAGTCTACCCGCAGCTCGAGCCCCCGGCCGAGTGGCCCAGCGTCTACGAGGTGACCCCGGTCTCCGACGACGGGACGAGCGCCCAGTTCCGCTTGGTCCGCAAGAAGAACGGCCGGATCGACCACGTCGACGTGACGGTCGACGACCGTACCGCAACGGTTACGGCAATGACCTACATCTACAAAGATGGAGGGTCGATCTCGTTTCAGCAAACCTACGCCGTCGTGGACGGCAACTACGTGATCAAGGCGCAGTCCGGCAAAGTCGACCTGCCGTCGTACCATGCCGACGTGGCCTCGACGTTCTCGAACTACAAGCTCAACGTCCCGATCGACCAGCAGGTCTTCGCGACCGACTAGCCAGCTGCGCTAGGCTTGTCATCCTGAGCTTGTCGAAGGACGGTCAATGATCGATCTGATCGCCCGGCCGCTGGAACCGCAGTTGGCCGACGCCTTCCACCGGCCGATCACGTATCTGCGCATCTCGGTGACGGACCGTTGCAACCTGCGCTGCGTCTACTGCATGCCCGAAGAGGGCTTGCCGTGGATCGACAAGCACGAGATCCTCAGCTACGAGGAGATCGCCGAGATCGTGCGGGCGGCGGCCAAGGTCGGCGTTCGCAGCATCCGGCTGACCGGCGGCGAGCCGCTGATCCGCAAAGACCTGCACCGCTTGGTCGCGATGATCGCCGCCATCCCCGGCATCGAGGAGATCGCGCTCTCGACCAACGGCCTGCTGTTGGCCGAGCAGGTTTCGCGGCTGCGCGCCGCCGGTCTCACGCGGGCCAACATCTCGCTCGACACGCTGCGTGCGGATCGCTTCGAAGCGATCGCGCGCCGCCCCGGTCTCGACCGCGTTCTGGCGGGCATCGATGCGGCGTTCGCGGCCGGCCTCGGGCCGATCAAGCTGAACTGCGTCGTGATGCGCGGACAGAACGACGACGAGGTCGAGGCGTTCGCGGAGTTGACGCGCGAGCGTGCGGTGGCGGTGCGTTTCATCGAAGTGATGCCGGTGCAAGAAAACGTCGACGGGCACACGAGCCAATACATCAGCGCCACCGAGATCCTCGACCGCATTCGCGCGATCGGCGAACTGCGTGCGGTCGACGGCCCCAAGGGCAATGGACCGGCCCGCTACTACGCCTTCGACGGTGCTCCCGGCAGCGTGGGCGTGATCTCGCCGCTCTCGCACGACTACTGCGATACGTGCAACCGCGTGCGCCTGTCCGCCGACGGGCGCCTGAAGTTGTGCCTGTTCGGCGATCATTTCATCGATCTGCGCACGCCGGTGCGCGATCGTGCCGGCGAAGACGCGCTGATCGCGATCCTGCGCGGCTCGATGTACGTCAAACCGGAACGCCACCACCTCGACGTCGGCCAGACCGCCAGCGCGATGCGCGCGCTGAGCGAAATCGGGGGCTGAAGGCTATTGGACCGCGCTGGCCGGATAGTCGGCGACGTGCGAATCATCACATTGGAAGACCACTTCGAAACGGCTCTCTACCACGAGCAAATGCCGCCCGACGAGTTGCGCCGCCGCTGGTACCGCGACCGCAGCCTGCACCTCGGGCACGACATCGAAAAGGAGCTTCACGACATCGGCGCGTCGCGCATCGCGGCGATGGACGCAGCCGGGATCGACCTGCAAGTGCTCTCGTTGACGGCTGCCGGCGCGCAGGCGTTCGAGGGCGAGCTCGCCGTGCGCATCGCGACCGACGCGAACGATCGGATGCACGCCGCGATGAAGGCCTACCCGGGGCGCTTCCAAGCGTTTGCAGCGCTGCCGACGGCGGAGGTCGATGCGGCGGTGCGCGAGCTCGACCGGACCATCACGCAGCTCGGCTTCGTCGGCACCATGATCAACAGTCACACACGCGGCAGTTTTCTCGACGACCAGAAGTATTGGCCGATCTTCGAGCGGGCGCAACAGCTGGACGTGCCGATCTACCTGCACCCGAGCCAGCCGCATCCGCTGCTGATGAACTCCTACTTCAAGGGCTTCGAGGATCTGGCCCGGCCGGCATGGGGCTTCATGGTCGACGCGAGCATGCATTTCTTGCGCATCTTGTTCTCGGGTGCGTTCGATGCGTTTCCGCGCCTGAAGATCATCCTGGGCCATCTCGGCGAGGGGCTGCCGTTCGCCATGGACCGGCTGCTCGATCATACCGGCTACGTCGCGGAGTGGCGGCACCTCAAACGTGGCCCGGCGCAGTGTTTACGCGAGAACCTCAGCGTGACGACGAGCGGCAATTTCTCGGTGCCCGCATTCCTGTGCACGGTGATGATGCTCGGCGTCGACAACGTGATGTTCTCCGTCGACTGGCCGTACGAGTCGAATCAGGTGTTCGTCGAGTTCCTCAAGCGGCTTCCGGTAAGTGCGGATGACCGGGAGAAAATCGCCCACCGGAACGCCGCCGAGTTGTTGCGCTTATGATCAGGCGATGCGCTTGCGAAAAAAGGCCAGCAGCTTCGCACCTTCGGGCATGATGCGAAACTCTTCGAAACCCCAGCTCTTGACCTGATTGAGCGCGCGGTTGTTGTCCATCGGCACCAGGAACGTCAGCGTCTTGATGCGGTGTTTCTTGGCGTAGCGTTCCAGCTCGACGATGATGTGCGTCGACAGGTTCCCCGGTGCGTCGGGCCGCATGCGAATCGAGTCGATCATCGCGATGTCGGCCCCGTTCGCCGCTTCGGCATCCTGGTAGCCGTTGGCAAAACGGAAGATCAGCTGACCCATGCCGACGAGCGTGCCGCCGAACTCCGCCACCATCACCAGCCGCCGGCCCTCTTGCATCTCGTCGAGCCATTGAGCGGCGCGGGCAGGCCAACTCTCGCCGGGCGGCAGGGACCCCGCCAGGACGCCGTCCTTGATGAGTCGCGGCACATCACGCGACGAACACGCACGCAGAGCGATACGGGCCACGCCTGGGGATTGAGCAAGAATTTCTCCGTTCTCCTCTTGTCCGGTCGAGATTGTGAGATCGGCCGGCCGGTGAGCGAAGGAGGCGCACCGCCGAAGCGAAGAACGGCGGCCTTATGATCGACCGCCGGTTCGCGCGCTGAAGACGCTCTTCGCGTTCACGCGCGATTTACGCGTGGAGGATCATCTGGGACTCGCCGAGGCGGCGAGCTACGGCGACGTCGTGCCGGTCTTGGTCCTCGACCCCGTGCGTTCGGCGCGCCTGCGCGCCTCGCCGCGCCGGGCGGCATATTACTGCGCCGCGGTGGAGGCGCTCGATGCCGCGATCCGGGCGCGCGGCGGCCGGCTGATCGTACGCCGCGGCGCAACGGCCGCGACGCTGCGTTCGCTAGCGCGCGGCATCGGCGCCGAAACCGTCGCCTGGACCGTCCGTTACGATGCCAAAGAGATCCGCGCCGACCGCGACGTGCAGGCCGCGCTCGAAGAATCGGGCATCCGCGTGCTGTCCGTTCACGACGCGCCGGTCGTGCCGCCCGAAGATCTCGCGCTCGCGCACCGCAGCGGCGACGGCTGGCGCGCCTTCGTACCGTATTTCGAACGCTGGCGGACGCTGATTCCGGTCGACGGTGCGGCGCCCGTGCAGTTCTCCCGCGCCGAGGTGTCGAGCGAAGCGTTGCCGGTGCCGGCGGAGTTCGGGGCGCGCGAGGGCGTTGCCGGGACGGTTTCGCCGGCGGCCGCGGCCGAGAAGCTCGCGGCGTTCCTCAACGGGCCGATCCTCGGATACGGCATCGCGCGCAACGTGCCGGATGCCGGCGCGACCTCCGAGCTCTCGGCCGAGTTCTCGTTCGGCCTTTGCTCGGCGCGCAGCGCGGTGCGCGGCGCCTGCGCGCGCGCGACCGATCCATTTCTGCTGATCGAGGAAACGACGGCCGTGCGGCTGTGGCTGCGCGCGCTGGCCCAACGCGATTTCTTTCTGCAGCTGGGCTGGTACAACGATGCGCTCGACGAGGCGCCGCTGCAGGAGAAGATGCGGCGCTTCGCCTTTGCGCGCACCCATCCGCAGCTCGATGCGTGGCGCAGCGGCACGACCGGTTTCCCGCTGGTCGACGCCGGAATTCGCGAGTTGCGCGAGACGGGCCGCATGCACCCGCGCGTGCGCGCGATCGTGGCCTCGTTCTTGTGCTTCGACTTAGGCGTCGACTGGCGCGTCGGCCGCGACGAGTGGGACAGCTTGCTGATCGAAGACGATCCGGCGCTCGCGACCGGGAACTGGCAGTGGGTGGCCGGCGTCGGCGCCGATCTGGCCGCCTATCCGCGCATCTACAATCCGGTCAAACAAGCGCATCGCTTCGATCCGGCGGCCGGCTACGTGCGCCGGTGGATTCCGGAGTTGGCGGGCTTACCCGACGCGACGATCTTCGAGCGCGGCGCGCACGGACCGCAACTCTCGCTGCCGCTGTTCGGCGCACGCCGCTATCCCGCGCCGATCCTCGACCACGAGGAAGCCGCCCGCGCCTTCCTCGCCCGTTACCGCTCCGAGGTGGCGATTTAACCCGCCGTCCCTAATTTCTGGTCGACGATATCTGAGACGAACGGAACGCGCACGTCGTCGCCGTGCCAGACCTTGATCGCGTAGACGACGCTGGCAACGATCGTGACCGGCACGATGAACGGCAGCAGCGGCCAGGCCGAGATGCCGATCAGCGGGATCGCGGCGATCGACGAGATCAGCCAGCCCAGGCCGTACATCCCGGCGTTGAACCCGAGTGCCTGCCAGGCGTTGCGCCGCACGAACTCCGAACCCGTCGGGTCGAACAGCGCGAGCAGCGCCAGCGGCCAGAACGGGTAGCCGAGCGCGACCAGCGCGCGCGATTCCGGCCGCACGTTCGCCACCGCGCTCGAGCGCGGCGGCGGTTGGGTTTGCGGTTGCCATTGCTGCCCGCGCGCGTACCCCCCGCTCGGCTCGTACGACGGCCCGACGCCGCCGGCCAGGGTTTGGCGCTGCGCGGCCGCGGCGTCGATGCGTGCCGCCAGCCGGCAGCTCGGGCAATCGCCCGTTTCGGCCCGGCACGTCGCGCAAATGGACTTACCGCAGCCCGGACACCGGCCTATCGACGGCACGGCATGATGGAAATAACAGTCCACGGTCTTTCTCCCAGCGGGTTTCGTCGAAGGTACCGGGCGACGGCGGCGAAGGTTTCGTGACGTGGAACGATCGGAGGTCTTGCGCCGCATCTACCTTGTGGCCCGGCCGTATCTGGGCCGGGTCGCGATCGCGATGCTCCTGGGCGTGATCGCCGGAATCGCGCCGACCGTGCTGTTGCAGCTGCCCGGCCTCCTGATGACGCGGGTCATCGACTACCAGCACGCGGTCAACGGCGTCACCGTTCCGACGACGATCGACTGGGGCGCCCTATGGATCGTCTGCGGGCTGATCTTTCTCTCGCAGGTGATCGGCAATCTGGCCGGTTACGGCCAGAGCTACCTCACCGCCTGGAGCGGTCAGAAGATGATCGCAACGCTGCGCGCGCGGATGTTCGATCACGTCAACCGCATGTCGCTGGCGGATTTCGATCGCTGGCGTCCGGGCGAGTTCATGTCGCGCTTTTCCAACGATCTCGGGCTGATGACCGACGCGGTGAGCATCTCGCTGCCGCAGATGGTCCAGGTGACGGTCACGTTCGTCGCCGCGCTCATCTGGATGGTGTCGATCGACTGGCTCCTTGCAATCGTGCTGCTGGCGTGCACGCCGGTGGTCTCGATCGTCATCGGGCGCTTCAACCGCCTGGTGACGGTGAGCACGCGTTCGGCGCAAGAGCGCATCGCCGATCTGGCTTCGAATTTGGCGGAGGTTCTGGCCAACCAGCGCGTGGTGAAAGCGTTCCGGCGCGAGAATTTCGAACGCGACCGTTTCGCCGGCGCGAACGATGCGTTCTTCGGCGCGCAGATGAAGGTCACGCAACTGAACCAGACGCAGTCGCCGGTGATCGCGACGATCGTGTCGCTCGCGATCATCGCGATCGTAGTGTTCGTCGTGCGCGAGATCGGCGCCGGACGCATCGCGCCCGCGCAAGCGATCGCGTTCTTCGGCGCGATGGCGCTGACGATCAACCCGATGAACCGTTTCTCGATCTTCTTGGGTGACTTCTCGCGCGCGCTGGTCGGCGCATCACGCGTGTTCGCGATCCTCGATCTGCCGATCGAAGCCGACGATCCGCCCGGCGCGGTGCCGCTGCCGCACGTGGTCGGCGACGTGCGCTTCGAAGACGTGCACTTTTCCTACCGCTCCGATGGGCCGCCGGTGCTGGCCGGCTTCTCGGCCGAGATGCTGCACGGCGAAACCGTGGCGCTGGTCGGCCCGTCGGGTGCCGGCAAATCGACGATCGTGAACCTGGTCCCGCGCTTCTACGCGCCGCAGGCCGGCCGGATCACGATCGACGGGGTCGACATCGCGACGGTACGGCTGGACGACTTGCGCGGCGCGATCGCACTCGTTCCCCAGGAAACGCAGCTCTTCAACGGCACGATCGCCGACAACATCCGCTACGGGCGCCTGGAGGCTACCGACGACGAGGTCCTGGCGGCGGCCCGGGAGGCCAACGTGGCCGAGTTCGTGGCGGCCTTGCCGGAGGGCTACGCCACCAAGGTCGGGGAGCGTGGCTTCCGCCTCTCGGGCGGTCAGCGCCAGCGCATCGCCATCGCCCGGGCCATCCTGCGCGACCCCCGGATCCTGATCCTCGACGAGGCGACCAGTGCCCTCGACAGTCACTCCGAGCACCTGATCGAGGAAGCGCTCGATCGGATACTCCCCGGCCGCACGACCCTGATCATCGCGCACCGGCTTTCGACGATCCGCCGGGCCACCAAGATCCTCTACATTGAAGGAGGCGAGGTCCGGGAAACCGGCACCCACGACGCCCTCCTGGCCTCGGGCGGCTCCTACGCCGACCTGCACGCCGTGCAGTTTAAAGGCGCCTAGTTTAAAGGCGCTCCGCCCTGGGCTCCGCGCCCCCACGCCTATGGCATGGGGCCCCCGGTCCGAGCTCGCAACGACCTGCCGGCAGGGCGCGGTTACTCGGCGCTCGCTCCGCCACCGCTGGTCTCTGCTAAGTTTTCGGGGCGGCGGCGCCGAACACAGAGACAATGAGCGATACGTCCACTAGTGGTATCGTCCCGTCTTCGATGTTCGGCTCGACCGTCACCATGCTCAAGGATGCCGGTACCGGAGCCCATCAGACGCACGACGTCATTGCCAACAACGTCGCCAACATCAACACGCCGGGATTCAAGCGCACCGACGTCAGTTTCAAAGAGGCACTGGCCGAAGAACTGCCGCGCTACGACGATTCCTCCGATCTGGCTCTGGTGACCGACGACCCCGAGCAGATCCAAGCCGGACCCGATTTCGAGCCGAAGCCGTTCTCCGTCACGACGACCGTCGACGACACGCAGCAGATGCGCACCGACGGTTCGAACGTCGACCTCGATCAGGAAATGGCCAAATTATCGATGAATTCGTCGTATTCGCAGACGATTCACGCCCTGCTGTCCGTCCAGTACAGCCGCATTCGCGAAGCGATCGAGGAGAAGGCCTAAATCATGGCTGGAATCGGTAATAGCATGTACGATTCGATCGAGGTCAGCGCCTCGGGTCTGTCGGCCGAACGGCTGGCGATGGACGTGATCGCGAACAACCTCGCGAACGTCAATACGACCCGCACGCCCGAGGGTGGCGCCTTCAAGCGTCAGTTGGTCGTGTTCGCGCAGAAGCAGGAGCAGACCGACTCCCCGAACCTCGATCCGCTCGATACCTCCAGCACCGACGACCCGGCCTCATCGCGTGACGGCGTCTCGGTCGTCGGGATCGTCCAAGACCCCGGTCCCGACCGGATGGTCTACGATCCGACCCATCCCGACGCCGACGCCAACGGCTACGTCCACATGCCCAACATCGACGTGGTCAAGGAGATGGTCGACATGATCGCGGCGTCCCGCGCCTATCAGGCCAACGTCACGGCGATCCAAGAGTCCCGCAACATGGGCAACGCCGCCCTGAACCTGCTGAAGTCCTGATCGTGGATTACACCAGCGCCATCGGGGCATACTCGCCGGCCCCGCTCATCCCCGACATCGGCAAGAACGACGAGACCCCGTCGGTCACGCCGGTTCCCGGTACCTCGGACCCGAACGTCACCTTCAAAGATACCCTGATGAAGATGCTCGGCGACGTCAACGACAAGATCAACGCCTCGGACGACAATACCCGCGACCTAGCCACCGGGGCCACCGGGGACATCCAGAAGGTCGTGACCTCGGTCGAAGAGGCCAACCTCTCGATGCAGTACATGATGTCCATCCGGACCAAGCTGCTCGACGCGTATAACGAAATCTCGCGCCTGCAAGTGTAGGCCCGTCAGTTTGAAAGGCGCTCCGCCCTAGGCTGCGCGCCCCCCACGCCAGCGGCGCGGGGCCCCC
>JBEKXE010000141.1:0-11386 GCA_049512335.1 Candidatus Lustribacter sp. | reverse complement strand
GCCGCGCCGGCTGCCGTGCGCGTTTCGACCGTCGCGATCTTTGCGGTGGCGCCGCTGTATGCCGCCGACGCGCAAGGCTACTTTGCGGCCGAAAACCTCGTTCTGAACACCGAACCGGTGCAGTCGGGCGCGGCCGGCGTGCCGGCACTGGTCAGCGGGCAGTTCGACATCCTCTACGATAACATCGCGTCGACCATCTCCGCGATCGATCGCGGCATCGACTTGCGGATCATTTTGGGCGGAACGCCGAACCCGCCCAAGCCGCCGGGCAACTCGGCGCTGATGAAACGCCGCAGCGACGGATTCAAGACCGGCAAGGATCTCGAAGGCAAGGTCATCGGGGTCAACGGCGTGCGCGGCATCAATTGGGTGCTGACGCGGTCGTGGGTGAAGATGACCGGCGGCGATCCCGACAAAGTCCAATTTCTGGAGCTGCCCAATCCCGCGCAGATCGCGGCGATCAAGGCCAATCGCATCGACGCCGCCTACGTCGTCGATCCGTTCATGACGGTCGCGCTCGGCGATCCCGACGTGGAAAGTTTCGGCTGGCCGGCCACGCAAGTGTTTCCCGGCGGCATCAACGGTCTGTGGGTCGTCACACCCGAAACGATCGCGCAGCGGACGGCGATGGTGCGGGCATTCCAGCGCGCGTATCGCCGCGGCGCCGCGTGGGTCAACGCGAATCTCGGCAACGACGCATATTACAAGCTGGTGTCCGGATTCACCAAAATCGAGCCGGGCTTGCTGGCGCGGATGAACAATCTGCCCGCCGGGACGGCGGTCACGGCGGCGAACATTCAGCCGATGGTCAACCTCATGCGCGAGAACGGCCTGCTGTCGTCGGCCAACATCGATATGCGAACGAAAATCTTCAGCTAAGCCGATGCACGTGGTGCGCGCCTTCGCGGCCGCCGAAGCAGCGGAGATCGTCGATGCCGCTGCGCGCCTGACATCGTGGCGCGCGGCCGGCATCAACGCGAACCTCGACGTCGATCGCGCGGTGCGCGACGCCGAGATCCTCTTCGAAGCCGACGCGCCGGCGCTCGTCGCCCACTGTCGCGACCGCTTGTTCGCTGCAACGCGCACGATTGCCGCGAGCATCGCGCCCAAGACGGTGCTGGCGGAAATCCAAATCGTGCGCTACCATCCGGGCGGAAAATACGTCGATCACCGCGACTCGCCGGCCCTCGGTGCCACGCCGCGCGCCCTCTCGCTGGTGTGCTACCTCAACGAAGATTTCACCGGCGGAGCAACGGTGTTCGCCGGCCCCGCCGTCACCATAGCGCCGCTCGCCGGTGCCCTCGTCATCTTCTCGCCCGTGCTGTTGCATCGCGCCGAACCGGTAACCGGCGGCACCAAGTACATCATCACCGCCTGGTACCACACGCCGCCGTCGAGGGAGAGTTAGGGCGGACGAACAATTGCGCGTCATGGCAAAAGACGGTTCGCTCATCGAAGAAATCCCGCCCGAGAAACTCACGCCCGAACAAACGGCAATCCTCGACGCGGTGAAAAAAGGACGAGGCTTTGTGCCGCGTCCGTTCCTCGTGTGGCTACACAATCCGAAGCTCGCGGCGCCGTGGGAAGCCATCGGCACCTACCTGAACACCGGCTCGACGCTGACCGAGCGCGAATACGAGATCGCGATCACCGTCATCGCGCGGCGCACGGCGAGTGCGTTTCCGCTGGCAGCGCACTTGCGCAACCTCACCAAAGCCGGGCACCCGCAGGACGTAGTCGATGCGCTACGCGACGGACGTACGCCCAAGTTCGCTACCGAGCGCGAACGCGTGATCTACGAGATGGCGCGCACGTCCGATGCCGCGGAACCGTCGTCGGACGATCTCTTCGATCGCGCCGTCGCCGCGCTCGGCCGCGACGGCCTGGCCGACACGATCGCCCTAATCGGATACTATACCGGCGTGTGCCTCGCGATGAAGATGCATCGCGTTCCGCCCGGTTAGCTCGCGAGCAGCTTGCTCGCGGCTTGCCAGCGCGCGAGCACTTCCTGCGGGTCGTTGGTCGTGAGCTCGGCGATCAGCCGGTCGACCCACGCTTGCGTGTACGTGTACGCTTTGAACGCGACGTCGTAGACGCAGTAGCGTAGCTCGGTGCGCTCCGGATACGGATCGCCGCCCTTCGGCCGGACCTTGAAATAGCGCCACGCGTCGGTGTGGTGCGCGATCGTGAACGCCGGCACGCGCTCGCGCACCAGCGCCACCACTTGCCCGACCCGGAAGCGTTCCGCGCCGACGACCTCCGTCAGCCGGTCGCGCACGATGACCGTGACCTTGTCGAGCACGGCGCGCTGCTCGTCGGTCAGGGTGCGTTCGTCGACGAACGTGATTGCGGCGTCGGCGTCGGTTTGCGGCGACTTCACCGGCACCAGCAGCGCGCGAAACTCATACGCCTGATCGTCGCGCGTCTGGGTGGGCAGCGCCTCGTCATAGCCGGAAATGTAGCGCAGAATCGACTTTGGAACGTGACTGCGCACCGTCTTCATCGCCTCGCCGGCTTCCGGCGAAAATGCCGCGAGGTAGAGCGGAAAGCGCAGGTCGTTCGCGAGCGAGTTGGCCTGGCCGAACTCCTTGACCAAAACGCGCTCGAAATTGGCGATCAGCGATTGGGCGCGGCCGGCGACGAACTGGCCGAGCGAACGGCGCACCCGGGCCGAGAACCGAAGCTCGACCCGTTCGCGCAGACCGATGAAGAAGAGCAGGTTTCGTGCGATGGGATCGGCGTCGCCGGTGAAATAGCGCGCCGCGAGCTGGGTCAGGTCCGGCGGCTCATCGGCGCCGGCACGGTCGTCGCGCTCGGAGATCGCCAGCAGCAGGTTCGTCCATGCTATCTGCATGTGTACGATGAATGCGTCGAGGTACGGCTCGCGTCCGCGCGCATTATAAAGGTCGCAGGCGAAGAGCGCCTCGTCCTTCGCTCGCTGCAGAAAGTGCTTCGCTCGGACCTTTCCCATAGGCGGGCCCTCGACGGTGGCTGCACGGTATACATTGCATAATCCCCGGTTAACCTACTTCAAAGACGGGACCCGGGCCGGGCCGGCCGGAAATGCGATTCCCATGAAGCGACACGCGTTCGTTCTGGGCGTCGCGGCCGCGGTGAGCGTTGCGCGATTAGGGGAGGCGCAAGCCATGACGGTTGAAGACGCGATTGCCCGGCTCTTCACGGCGGGTGCCCTGCAGCCGGCGTGGTTCACGCCCACGATGCTCGCGGCTGCGCCCGTCGAGCGAACGCGCTCGATCATCGACGGCATCGTCGCAGAACTTGGCCCGTACCAGTCGATCGCGCCGAATCGCAGCCGTTTCACGGTGACCTTTGCGCGCGGCACCATCCAAGCCGAAGGCAAGCTCGATGACTCGGGGGCTCTTGCGGGCTTGTTCTTCAGCCGAATGCAGGGCCCGGCGGCGGCGCAGATCCTGTCGGCGTTTTTCAAAGCGAACCCGATGCCGGATACGCTTTTCAGCGATAAGTTTCTCGCATCGATACCCATCGAAAAGAGCCGTACGATCGCGGCTCGATTGCAAGGTCAGTTTGGACCGTTCGTCAGCGCGACGCCCACGCAGGACGGTTCGTACGACGTCGAGTTTGCAAACGGCAGCGCGACAACACTGATCTTCCTGGGCCCTGCGGATAAAATCGAAGGTCTCATTTTCCAGCCGCACTAGGAACCGAACCGGTAGACCGTGCTCGATGCGAACGTTTGGCCGGGACGGAGCA
The DNA here is from genome assembly GCA_049512335.1 of Candidatus Lustribacter sp. Lineage (GTDB taxonomy): Bacteria > Vulcanimicrobiota > Vulcanimicrobiia > Vulcanimicrobiales > Vulcanimicrobiaceae > Lustribacter. The sequence continues at coordinate 7,654 of JBEKXE010000141.1, read as the reverse complement.
CGGTGGTCGGAAAGTTCGCGTGGTGCGGGCTGTCGGCGAAATGCTGCGTCTCGAGCGCGATCGCGCCGGGCTTGCCGGTGAAAAGCTGCACGCCCGGTTGCGCCGTTTCGACAACCAGCGTACGGCCCGACTCCGCATCGGACAGCGTTCCCGCGTAGCGTAACGTGCCGTCCCATCCGTCGAGCACGAAGTTGCAGTCGAAGGGCGTCGTTCCGACGGCGTGTTCGGTGCGAAAATCGCGCGCCGCGTCGACCGGTGCGATCTCCCCGGTCGGAATCGACTCCGCGTCGACCGGCGTGTAGGCCGACGCGGCGAGTTGCAGCCGATTCGCGGCGATCGCCCGGCTCGGATCGCCGCTCAAGTTGAAATAGACGTGATTGGTGAGGTTGACTATGGTCGGCTTGTCGGTCACGGCCGTATAGTCGATGCGCAGCCCGTTGTCGTCCGAGCACGAATAACGCACGCGGCATTCCAGGTTGCCCGGAAAGCCCTGATCGCCGTCGGGGCTGTGCAGCACGAACGTCACGCTCGCGCCGGATTGCTCGGCGACCTCCCACGTGCGCTTGGAAAAACCGTCCGGACCGCCGTGCAGCGTGTTCGGGCCCTCGTTCGTTGCGAGCGTGAAGGTCGTTCCGTCGAGCGTGAACGAGCCGCGGGCAATCCGGTTCGCGTAGCGGCCGATGATTTTGCCGGCACTCCCGCCGGCATCGACGCACACGTTGGCGAGGTTGCCCGCGCGATCGGGCACGACGATGCTCGTCATCGCGGCACCGAGCGGGGTGAGGCTGACGCGATGGCCGGAGCGGTTGGTCAGTTCAATCATCGTCATTATCAGTAGGTGATCGACGGAAGATAGGGCGCCGATGAACCCGCGCGCGTTTGAAGAACCCGCCATCGAGTCCGTACAAGAATTCGCCGTAGGTTTCGCTCGTCTCCGACCCAAGCCGTATAGCCGGCGCCGTCTGCGCCCCGACTCCGCGCGGGAGGAACGGCCCGGCCGCGAGGACCGCGCATACCCCCGCGCGAGAGATTAGCCCCATGGCGAGCCAGTACTGCAGGACGGGTACCGCATGGCATCGCGGTTCGCCTCAGAAGGCAAAGATCATGCGCATTGTATCCAGACGTGCGTACCTTCGAACTTGAGATCGCGCGTGAGTAGGCCGATCAGAAAAACAGCGGCAAATTGGTTCCGGCGATCACCGTGTGGTCGAGCAACACGGTGCGGCGCGCCAAGAGCCAGCCGGTTTCCCGTCCGCTGCGCAATACATCTTTGCGTCGCGCCGAGAAGATTTCCGGTACGGGCTCATTTCGCGCGGTTCTGAACAGGAGTACGTTCGCCTGGACCCTCACTTCGTCGTCGCGGTCGGTGCGTTCGACTTCGATGTTCGTGATGAAGTGACGCATGCGCGACGGTGGATCTTCGGCCCACGCGTAGTCGCCGGTCAGCCTGCGGATGCGCACGTCGATCGTGGCCCATGTGTCGTTCATCAGTAAACTTTGATCGAAGCCGGTGCCGTCTTTGCGCGAGACGGCGGTGCGCAGCGGGATCTGATAGGTAATGTCCTCGCTCAGTAGCGCTTGCCATTCACGGTACGCGCCGCCGTCCAGCAGCCGCGCCTCGGTAAAGAGAAACGCGGTGACCGATTCCAGCAGCGCCGCGTCAGTCTGTTGCGTAAGGCTCATGTGCGCCTCATGTACTCGAGCCAGCGAGCGTAGAGATGCCGGGCAAACCCCTCGTCCCAGCGCGTCGCATAGGCCAATCCGGGACCGGGAAAATCTTTCGCCGGTTCGAGCGGCCGAAGTTCGTCGATGCCCATCTTGTAGTTGAACGGCACGCCGCAGCGGCCCATGGTGTAAGTTCCACCGGCCCCGGCGACGCCGCGCCACGCCGTCGTGTCGTCTTGCTCGAAGAGTCCGCTCGGGCCAAATGCCGTGATCGCCGCGTCGTACGACGCCTTCTTGAACGCGTCCGATGCGTTCTTCCAGACCATGACCCACTCCCAGACTTCCGTCGTGTCGGGGGTGAGCGGACGCCAGAGCCAGAGCTTTTGAAACGTCGTGTTTCCGCCTCCGACATCGGTGTCGACCGGGACGCGGATGAACGAGAAATTCGGCCAGACGGTGCCCATGCAGTTGCGGGTCGAGCGCGCGAGCGCGACTTGGCCCGGCGGATGCCCGTCCTCGGTGATCTGGTCGGTGATCTCCGCGGGGAGCGCCCAGAACGGCATCGGCCGCGTGTCGTCGGGCGGCGAGACCGAAAGACTGATCGTGTGACCGTTGCCGGCCTGCACGTGATAGCCGAGCATGTGCGTCTTCACCGTCGTGACGGTGTTGACGCCCTGGTCAAAGAGCGACTTGTGCACGACCGCGGTGTGGTAGTTGTCCCCGCCGACGTTCTCGGCGCCGGACTTCCAATTGCCGGGGATTATCCAGCGTTGCGGTTGACCGACGATCTCGAGGCCGCCCGGATGGATCGCGAAGAGGAAGTCGAGATACCACGCCATGTCGCCGAGGTAATCGGCGAGCGGCTCGGCCTGCGGATCCAGGCATGCGAAGACGAGGCCGTGGATCGAGTCGACGCGCGGCGCCTGCAAGAGGCCCCACTCCGTTCGATCGATGCTGGGGTAGGCCTCGGCGGCGCCTGGGAGTCCGGCGATCTCACCCGTGTTCTTGTAACTCCACCCGTGATACGCGCAGAACAGCAGCTTGGTGTTGCCGTGGTCCTGACGGCAGACTTCGGTTCCGCGGTGCCGGCAGTGGTTGAGCAACACGCGGATCTTGCCGTCGTCGCCGCGGATGAAGACGAACGGGTCGTTGCCGAGATAGCGCAGCGCGAAGTCGCCGGGCTTCGGGATCTCCGACTCGTGCCCGACGAACAGCCAGGCTTTGCCGAAGATGCGTTCGAGTTCAGTCTCGTGCAGTTCGCGATCGTTGAAGATACGCGCGGGGATCAGTCCGTTCGGCAATCCCTGGGCGACGGCGGCCAAAATCCTGTCGACGTGCGCAGACAGATGAGTGTCGATCATGGGGCCTCCAGTTATGTTTGTGCATTGACAGTAAGCTGATTTAAAGTGTACTGTCAATATACATGTCAGAAATCCGGTCGGCGTTCGGCACATCGCACGCCTTCACGCTCATGCTCACACAGCCCCCACTCTGGAGATAGCATGAAGAGACGTTTTACCTTGGGCTTCTTGGCTGCAAGTGCGGCCGTAGCGTTGTCCATCGGCTCGATCGCGGGCGCGGCCGATCAGCCGATCACGATTCCCGTCATTCTGCCCCTCACCGGTCCCGGCGCATTCATCGGGCAGACGCATCAAAAGAGCTTGCAAATCCTCGAGGGCGTCGTCAACAAGGACGGCGGCGTCAACGGGCGTCCGGTAAAGTTCGATTTTCTCGACGATCAGAGCAGCCCGCAGGTCGCGAAGCAACTTGCTTCGCAGGATCAGTCGGGTTTGCCGGTCGTGTTGGGTTCGGCGCTAGCCGCGATGTGCAATGCCATCGGCCCGGTCTACGAGTCGAGCAGCCGCGTCAACTACTGCCTCTCGCCGTCGATCTTTCCGACGGCCGGCTCGTTCGTCTTCTCATCGGGCACGAACACGGTCGACGACTTGGTCGCAATCGTGCGTTTCCTGCGTGAGAAAGGCTGGAAAAAGATCGCGCTGATCGCGACGACCGACTCCTCGGGTCAAGACGGCGCGAACGACTTGCTCGAAGCGCTGAAGTTGCCGGTGAACAGCGGCCTCTCGCTCGTCGCGTCGGAGCGCTTTAACCCCGGCGACGTGAGCGTGAGCGCTCAACTCGCACGCGTCAAAGCGGCCAGCCCGCAGGCGCTCGTCGTGATGGCGACCGGTCCGGCCTTCGCGAACGTTTTGCATGCCGTGCAAGATATCGGCCTTGACGTGCCTCTCGCTTCGACCCCCGCCAACATGGTCGGCAAGCAACTCGAGCAATATGCCTCCTTCATGCCCAAGGAGCTGTACTTTCCCGGCGTGACTTACGCGGCGGGGATCGCGCCGAACGCACCTGTCAAGCACGAGCAAGACGTCTACAACACGGCGATGAAAGCTGCGGGCGTGACGACCGATTTTCAGACGGGCATGCCTTGGGATGCTGGGCTCATCGTCGTGGACGCGCTGCGCAAGCTCGGGCCCTCGGCGACCGGCGCGCAAGTTCGGGACTACATCGCGAAATTGAAAAATTTCGCCGGCATCCTCGGCGTCTATGACTTCACCAAATTTCCGCAGCGCGGCGTCGGCATCGATGACGTCGTGATGATGCGCTGGGCGGCAGGCAGCGGCTGGAGCAACGCGAGTTCCTTCGGCGGTGCGCTGAGGTAGCGGTGGACGGCCGGTCGACCGCGTTCGACGTCGTCTTGGGCGCGGTCGGGCACCGGATTCGCCGCTGCCACCAGATCTCGGTCGCGCTGTTCAACGAAGAAGTCGGACCGTTCGACCTGACGACGGTCCAGTACGCAGCGCTTGACGTCATCGCTGCGAACGACGACCTCGACGCGACGCGTCTTGCCGCAATGGTGGCGTTCGATCGATCGACGGTTGGCGCCGTGCTCGAACGCCTCGAGGCGAAGGGGCTGATCGAACGTGCCTATCGCAACGACGACAAGCGCACGAAGCGACTGGCCGCGACGCCGGCCGGCCGGGCGCTCCTCGCCCAAGTTCACGATGCGGTGCATCGATCGCAGCACCGCTTTCTCGAGGTCCTCGATGCGGACGAGCGCCGGACGTTCCTGGACCTCCTCGCCGCGGTGATCGTTCGGCACGAGAAGGAGGGCGGCGCGGACCCAACGCCCCGCCGGATCACTTGACGGCCGCGTTGAGGTATTGACAACCTGGCGGAGATCGTCGCCCAACCCCAACTGGCCGGCGACTGTCGTCGTGACTCACAGCGCGGCGGTATGGCAGCGGGCGAAGCGTGTCGTGCACTTGCTCCCTCAGTACGTGATCGACGGAAGAAAGGGGCCTTGCGGATCTTGGTAGATGCCGCGGCTCATCAGCGTCATCGTCTGCACGGCGCGCATCCCGTGTTCGAGGCACCACCGGAACAGGCGGTCGTTGCGCACCGGCACGAGCGCCCCGCGTCCCGGCTGATGGGGCGCTTTTACGAGCAGCGCGGCGACGGCGTCGTTCGATTCGCCGACCGTATGGCCACGGTAGCCGAGACCGGTCGTATAAGCCGCAAGCGCGCCGTCCCGCTCGACGACGAAGGCGCTGCCCGCGGCGACGGTTTGTTGCAGCTCTACGTGCCGCGCGAAGCCATGCACGAACGTGCACAGCGCGTCGCAGGCAACGATGTCCCGTTCGGTTGCCGGACGCACGTGAAAGCGATCGGCGGCGGGATCGGCGGGGACGCCGGTCATGGAGACGAGTTCTTCGCGCGGTGCGAACCCCAGTTTCGTGTAGAGTGACAACGAGCGCATATGGTAGGCGGCTTGGAGCAGGCGGCAGCCCACGAAGCCCCGCGCGTCGCTGCGTTCGATTACGGCCTGCATGAGGCGCCGGCCGATGCCGGAGTCGTGAACGGCCGGGTCGATCGTGATCGGGCCGACCCCGGAGATCGCGCTGCGCTCTTCCAGGAAGTTGCTTCCGACGACACGCCCGCCGAGTTCGGCTGCGATGCCGTATACCGCGGGGTTCCTCACGAAGTGACCGATAACGGCCGTGGCCACTTCCACGCTCGGAAAATCGGGCGGGAAGTTGTGCCGTTCGGCGATGCTACGAAATGCCTCGAAACAGATGCGCGCGAGCGGCTCGATGTCGGCAACCTCGACCGGGCGAAGCTCCAACGGCACTACGAGGCGGCGTGCGCGTTCGGGTCGATGATGTCGGAGGCCGGGAACGATGCCGGAATCGACTTGATGCGCGCCGCGAAGTCGATAACGGCCTGCAGCGGGCCGGGATCCATTCCGACGCCGATGCCCAGCGGCAGCCGGCCGATCAGCGCCGCGTCGAGCTTCGTGTAATCGACGATGACGGGAGCCATCTCGCGCTGGTGCGCGAGGGCGTAGGTCGATGCCTCGGCGAGGCCGCGCCGGAAACGCGTGAGCACGTCGACGTTCGCTTGCGCGTACGGCTTCACGCAGAAGTAGTACGTGACGCCGAAATATTTGGCGACGATGTCGAAGGGGTGACCGACGACGCGGAGGCCGCTGTCTTTGGCGATCTGAAAGTAGGGGTCGACCAGCATCGCGCCGTCGATGCGTCCGGCGGCGATCGCGTTGACCGCCAGCGGAATCGGCAACTCGACGAAATTGCTCGCCTTGGAGTTGCCGCCGTTCGCGTCGATCCAGGCGGAGGTGACCGTCGAGAACAGATCGCCGAGCGCGGGGCTCGCGATCGTCTTCCCAGCCAGATCGCGCGGTCCGGTGATCGGGCTATTCTTCGCCGCGACGAAGCCCGTGTTCGGGGCTTTCGTGTCGTAGACGTCGGCCACGGCCTCGAGCACGAGCGGAACGCCTTTGTTGTACGCGGCGATCAGGCCGAAGACGCTCGACTTCCCGACGTCGACCGAGCCCCCGATGACGCCGGCGGACACGGCAGCGCCGCTATTCAGCCGGTCGATGTGAACGTCCAGCCCGGCCCGCTGAAAGATTCCGCTATGGACGCCCCACAGGGTGCCGACGAGGTCGGCATCGGGGGTCCCGGCGACGCGAACGGTCGTGAGGTCGGCGGCAAACGCCGGCGCGGCGAGCGCGGCCACGCCGCCCGCCAAAAACATGGAGCGCGAAAACACCATAGCGAAAAGCCCTCCGTCACCGGTCTTTGTTTGCTCGAAGGGCGAGCTCCCTTCGTCAACAGCGAATGTATCGTGATTCGATGCCACGAATGGGCGCGCCGTATGGCGGAGCTCGTCGAGATCATCGGCATCACCCACAACCCGTTTCTGCCCAAGCTCTTGCGCGCGGGTGGCGACGATCCGGCGCTGGAGCTCATTGCGAGCGACTATGCGTACATGCGCGAGTGTCTCACAGCAGCCCGGGCCGACGTCATCCTCGTGATTGCCAGCGACCACCTCAACCAGTGGTTCATGGACAACATGCCGGCGTTTCTGGTCGGCAAAGCGCCGCGCACGCACGGCCCCTTCCCGCACGAACGGAACGCTTTCGGGCTCGACGCCTACGAGGCGGTCATCGACGTCGAGTTGGCGCGCTGGCTGGTCGCGCGCGGCTTCGATGAGGGCGTCGACTTCGCGTTTTCCGCGGAATTCCTCATCGACCACGCGTTCACCGTGCCGTTGAATTTCGTGCGGCCGGAGGCGGATCTGCCGATCGTGCCGGTGTGGACCAACGTCATGGCGCCGCCCCTCCCTCCGGCGGCGCGCTTCTTCACGGTTGGCGAAGCGCTCACGCGCCTGATCAAGTCGTGGCCCGGGAACCAGCGGGTCGCGGTGCTGACCAGCGGCCACTTCGCGGTCGAGGTCGGCGGCCCCAAGCCGAACACGGCGGGCTCGACCGATCTCGAGTTCGACGTGCAGATGATGGGGCTGATCGCCGACGGTGATGCGGCCGCGGTCGTGCGAAACGCGACGTTCGAGCGGCTGATGCAAGCCGGCAACGTGACGCCGGGCTTCTTGAACTACGTGCTGCTGCTCGGCATGGCCGGCGGCGCCAAGCCGACCGCGACGGCGCTGCGGTTCC
>JBEKXE010000140.1:0-11455 GCA_049512335.1 Candidatus Lustribacter sp. | reverse complement strand
CACGACGTTGGGAGTCCCCGGCGTTGCCCGCGGCGCCGATCCGACACCGTTGCAGCTGGGCACGATGGGGGCCGACGGTTCGGCGGAGCCGTTCTACGGCGTCGACCACGGCTTTTTCAAGGACGCCGGGCTCGACGTCAAGATCACGGTCATGAACAACACGGCGCAGCTGGCGTCGGCGGTGGCCGGGAACGCGCTCGAGATCGGCTACGGCAGCATCATCCCGGTCGCCCAAGCGCATCTGCGCGGCCTCGAATTCCGGGTGATCGCGCCGGCGTTCGAAGCCGGCGGTCCGGCGCTGACCAACGTGATCGGGGTGGCGAAGAATTCGGCCATCAAGTCCGGCGCCGATCTCAACGGTGCGACGGTGGCCGTCAACGGCCTGCGCGATCTCACCCAATACGAGATGCAGGCCTGGATCGATCAGAACGGCGGCGACATCAAGACCGTGAAGCTGATCGAGATTCCGTTTCCGGAGATGGGCGTCGCGGTGGAGAGCGGTCGCGTCGCGGCGGCGATCTTCGCCGAACCGTTCACGACCGTCGCGGTTACCGCGGGGCAGATCCGCATTCTCGGCAACGCCTCGTCGTCTGTCGGCCGGCGCTACGTGGCGACCTGCTGGTTTGCAACCCCGGCGTGGCTGCAAGCGAACGCCGACACCGCGCGCCGCTTACAGAGCACGATGCTGAAGATCGCCAAGTGGGCTAACGCCAACCACGCCGACACGCAAGCGATCATCTTGAAGTACACCAAGATCACGCCCGACGTCGCGGCCAAGATGGTGCGCACGACCTACGGTGAGACGAAGGTGACGGCGGCGCTGCTGCAGCCGGTGATCGACCTCGCCGTCAAGTACGGCGGCATGGATCCGGTGCCGGCCGCCGACTTGATCTGGCAAGGCTGACGCGCAGCTAGGCCGGAGGCTTCGGCTTGGGTGGCCGCAGCGGTTCGTAGGTCGCTTGCGATTCGTCTTGCACGGTGCTCGGGCGCTCGCCGCGCTCGAGCTGCGCGAGCAATTCGTCGAACAGCCGCGCACCCAGCGGCACGAGCGTCTCGTAGTAGAGTTTCCCGGGCGAACTCGCGGGCGGGATCGGCACCTTCCCGGCGATCGCGATCGGCCCGGTATCGATGCCTTCGTCGACCCAGAACCACGTCACGCCGGTCTCCGTGTCGCCCATCTTGAACGTCCAGTACACGGCGTCGCCGCCGCGGTGGCGTGGCAAGAGGCTGGGGTGAAAGCACAGCACGCCCAGGCCCGCTTCGGCGATCTCGGGTGCTTTCAAGATGCGCGTGACGTTGGCTAGGACGATCAATTCGTACGGCCGTTCGTCGACGATCGCGTGCCCGCGGCGCTCGCAGATCGCGCGCGTTTCATCGTAGATCGGTCCGGTGCCGAACAGCTTGATGCGCACGCTTACGGACCCCAACCCGGCGTAAACTCCACGGGACGGCAGCTTCCATGCCGAGGCGTCGGATACATCGCGGGCGAACGGCGCGCGCATGTCATCGACTACGCTCACCGCACGGCGGACCCAGCCCCCGTTCCGCGCCGACCACGTCGGCAGCCTATTGCGCCCCGCCGCGCTCAAAGAAGCGCGCGACCGGTATCTCGGTCCGCAAACCCCGCTCTCGAATCTCGGACCGCACGATTCGGCCGAACTGCGCGCCGTCGAGGACCGCTGCGTCCTCGATCTGATCGAGATGCAGGAAGGGGTCGGATTGCGGGCGGTCACCGACGGCGAGCTGCGGCGGCGCAGCTGGTGGCTCGAGCTGGTCTTGGGCTGGGAAGGCTTCGAGGCCGACCGCACCGGCAACACCAGAATCCCGTGGCGCAATAAAGACGGGCCGACGCAAGGCTTCTCGCAGCTGAAGGTCGTCGACAAGATCCGCTGGCGGCCGAGTTCGACGGTCCGCGCGTTCGAGTTCCTCAAAGCGCACACCAAGGCGGTTCCGAAAGTGACGCTGCCGGCGCCCAGCAACGTGCACTACTACATCGGCGATCCGTCCAACATCTCGAAGAGCGCCTATCCGGATCCGGCGGGGGTGTGGGACGACATGGTGGCCGCGTATCGCGCGGAGATCGCAGCGCTGACGGCGGCCGGTGCAACCTACATCCAATTCGACGACACGAGCTTGCCGTTTCTGTGCGATCCCGTACATCGCGAGTACGTGCGCTCGTGGGGCGAGGATCCGGACAAACTGCTGCACACCTACGCCGAGAAGATCAACGCCGTGTTGGCCGGCCGCCCGGCCGGCGTGACCTTTACGATGCACCAGTGCCGCGGCAACCGTGAAGGCAACTGGGCGGCCGAAGGCGCCTACGACCCGGTGGCCGAGGTGCTGTTCAACGGCATCGACGTCGACGGCTACTTTCTCGAGTACGACACGGCGCGTGCCGGCGGCTTCGAACCGCTGCGTTTCCTGCCCAAAGGAAAGGTGGCGGCGCTGGGCCTCGTTTCCAGTAAGACGCCGGTGCTCGAAAATGCCGACGACGTCGTGCGGCGCATCGAGGAAGCCGCGCGTATCGCGCCGCTCGATCAGCTGGCCTTGTGTCCGCAGTGCGGCTTCGCGAGCTCGGTGGGCGGGAACCCGATCAGCGCCGATCAGCAGCGCGCCAAACTGCAACACCTCGTCGACATCGCCACCCGCGTGTGGGGCGGCGTTTAGACGGTGCGCTGCCGCCTGTTGCGCTCGCTCGCGCTCGTCCTAGCCATGCTGGCCGTCGGTCTGCCGGTGCGCGCCGACGATGCGAGCGCGATTCACGTTCTCGCGGTCCCGATCGATCTCTATGCCGGCGGATACTTCGCGCTGGATCAGGGGTTTTTCAAAGCGGCCGGATTGGACGTCGAGATCACGACGCTGGCCAACGGCGGCGCCGTGGCGACCGCGCTGGCCGGCGGCAGCGGCGATGTCGCAGCAACGAACCTCGTTTCCATCGCGACGGCGTTCGAACGCGGCGTTCCGCTCACCGTGATCGCCGGCGGCGGCCTCTACTCCACGCACGCGGCGACGACGGCGGTGTACGTTACGAAAACGTCGCCGCTGCACACGGCGCGCGATCTCGAAGGCAAGACGATCTCCGTCGCGTCGCTCAACGACCTGGCCACGCTCGGCCTGAAGAAGTGGCTGACCCAGAACGGCGCCGACTTCAAGAAAGTTCGGATGCTCGAGCTTCCCTATCCCGAGGCGATCGCCGGTTTGGCAGCCGGCCGCATCGACGCGGCGATGCTGACCGAACCGTGGGCGACGACGGCCCGCGACGCCGGTGACCGGCTCTATGCGAAGCCCGAGGACTCGATCGCACCGGAATTCAACATCGGCGCGTGGGCGACGACGCGCGCCTGGGCCCAGGCGCATCCGGATCTCGTCCGGCGTTTTGCCGCGGCGATCTACGCTGCGGCAAAGTGGGCCAACGCACATCAGGACCAATCGGCCCTGATTTTGGCGAAATATGCCAAGTCCGACCCGAAGCAAATTGCCGGCATGATCCGCGCGCCGCAATCGACCGACTTGACCCCCGCGCACGTTCAGCCGCCGCTCGACGCCGCGTACGCGTTCGCGCAGCTGGACAAACCGCTGACGGCGAGCGACCTCATTTGGGATTCCGGCAAGTAGAAGCTCACCGCAGCGGCGTGCGTGCCGTTGCGCTCTCGCTGCTGTTCGCGGCAGTTGCACTCGCCGGCCGGGCGGCCGTAGCGGCTTCGCCTTGGCAGAACGTCGCCGACCCCGTCTTCGTACGTGCCGATACGGGCACGCTGCCCGAAGCGGCCGCCATGGCGATCGCGCAAGACAGCGCGGGCTTCTTGTGGATCGGCACGCAAGGCGGCTTGGCCCGCTACGACGGCTACCGCACGCGGAGCTTTCTGCCGAACGCCGGCGATCCGGCCGCGCTCCCCGACGGCTACGTGCGCACGTTGCTGCCCGATGCGAACGGCGGCGTATGGATCGGATCGTCTTCGAACGGGCTCGTGCACTTCGATGCGGCGACGGAAACGTTTCACACCTGGCGTCCCGATCCGGCCGGCCGCACCGGTCCACGCAGTGCCGCCGTCGATGCGCTGGCCGTGGCGGCCGGCAGCCGTTTGTGGGTCGGGGGTGACGGCGGCCTCGGCCTGTTCGATCCGGTAGCGAGCAGGTTCGCGCCGGTCGCGCTCGCCGCGCGCGGCCCACAGCCCGTGGTGTGGAGCCTGCTCGTCGATCGCGCCGGGACGGTCTGGGCCGGATCGCAGGACGGGTTGTACTATCGCAGCCCGCACGCCGCGACGTTTCATGCGTTCCCGTTGAGCGCGTCGGCGCGGCTCAGCACGCCGGTCATCTACAGTCTCTACGAAGACCACTCCGGGCGCGTGTGGGCCGGCTCGGTGAACGCCGTGTTCGTGATCGACGCGGCGCGGCACACCGCGCGCGTGCTCGAGTCGTCGACGGTCGACACCGGCACTTTGGCGCCGGGCCAGCAGTGGTCCGTCATCGAGATGACGCCCGGCGTCATGTGGGTGGGAACCGATGCGGCAATCTCGATCGTCGACGCGCGGACATTGGCAGTGCGCCGCGTCGAAGCGGATCCCAAGAATCCGGGCGGTCTCAGCGCCGGGCGCGTGTTGCAATTTTTGCGCGATCGCTCGGGCCTCGTGTGGCTGGCCAACCACGTCGGCGGACTCGAGGCCTACAATCCCGGCAGCCGCGGACTGTATGAGTTGTCGAACACACGGCCGGAGATCGGCTTCGGCGAGCAAGGCGCGCCGGCGCTGCTCGCGCAGAGCGGCGACCGGCTGTGGGCCGGGGGGTTCAACGGCCGCCTCGCGGAGTTCCACGCGCCCTCCGTGTCGTCGACGGTCATGCAACTGCCGAACGGCGCGGCAGTGCAAACGCTGGCGGCCGGCACCGGCGGAACGCTGTGGATCGGCAGCACCGGCGGGCTCTGCCGGCTCGATCCGGGCGCGAGCGCGGTGCGCTGTCCGCAAACACCGAGCCAACTCGCCGGCGCGAGCATCTACGCGATCCTCGAGGACGGCGGACGCTTATGGATCGGCGGGAGCAGCGGGCTCTTGGTCGAGGATCTCGCGACGTCGCGCGTGACGCCGTTTCCACCGCCCGGTTCCGGAGCGCACCTCTCGAACAGCCAAGTGCGCGCGCTCTACCTCGACCGCCGGCGGCGGCTGTGGGTCGGCACCGAGAACGGTCTGGATCGCCTCGATCCGGGCGGGCGCATCGTGCACTTCGCGTTTTCGCCCGGCGATCCGAACTCGCTCGGCCCCGGCGGCATCACGTCGTTGTTCGAGGACCGGCGCGGCCGCATGTGGGCCGGCGCCGTCGGCGGCCCGCTCGACGTGTTGCAAGACGGGCCCGGCGGTACGACGCGCATCCGGCATATCACGGTCGCCGAGGGGCTGCCGCACGAGAACGTCGACGGCTTGGCCGAAGACGCGGGCGGCCAAGTTTGGGCCAGCACCGACCGCGGCATCGCCCGGATCGATCCCGACACGTTGCGCGCGCAGGCCTTGGGCCAAGCCGACGGCGTATCCGAAGGCGCGCATTGGGCCGGTGCGGTGAGCCGCGCCGACGACGGAACGATTTTCTTCGGCGGCCTCGAGGCCATTTCGATCGTCGCGCCCGGCGCATCGTCGGACTGGGCCTACGCCCCGCCGATCGTCGTGTCGGCGCTCAAGTTGGGGCGCCGCGACGTGCCCGCGTGGGGCGTGAACCACGGCGGCGCCACGGTCGCGTTGCCGGCCGATGCGCGTGACATCCAGGTCGAGTTCTCGGCGCTGGATTACGCTGGGCCGCTGAACCTGCGGTACGAATACAAACTCGACGGCTACGACCGCGAGTGGATCGATGCCGATGCGCAGCATCGCGTGGCGACGTACCCCCATCTCTCTCCCGGCGACTACACGCTCGAGGTGCGCGGAACGAACCGGCTCGGCATCTGGAGCCGGCACGTGTTTCGGCTGGGCGTTCGCGCTCTGCCGGCTTGGAACGAAACGTGGTGGTTCCGCGTGCTGGCCGCGGCGCTGCTCGTGCTCGCGGCGTACGGCGCGCATCGCGTGCGCACCACGGTGCTGCGGCGCCGTCAGCGCGAGCTCGAAGCGACCGTCGAGGCGCGGACGCACGAGTTGGTCGAGGCCAACCTCAAGCTGCAGGAGCTGAGCCTCAGCGATCCGCTGACGGGTTTGCGAAATCGCCGCTTTCTCACGCAGCATCTGGAAGGCGACATCGCGATGACCTTGCGGCGCTACGTGGATTGGCTGGCCGATCCGGCGAGCGGCGTTCCTGAAGATGCCGACGTGCTGTTCTTCTTGGTCGACCTCGACCATTTCAAAGTCGTGAACGACCGCTACGGTCATCACGCCGGCGACCTGATGCTGATGCAGATGCGCGAGCGTCTGCAAGAGGTCTTCCGCGAATCGGATTTCGTCGTGCGCTGGGGCGGTGACGAATTTCTCACCGTGGTGCGCGCCGGGCGCCGCAACGAGGCCGGCGTGATTGCGGAGCGCATTCGCGAAGCGGTCGCGAGCCGTCCGTTCTCGCTCGGCGGCGACCAAACGATGGAGGCCAGCGTCTCGGTCGGCTTTGCCGCTTTCCCGTTCGTGCCGTCGGCACCCGATGCCGTCACCTGGCTGCAAGTCGTGGGGTTGGCCGATCATGCCCTCTACATGGCGAAACAAGCCGGGCGCAACACCTGGTACGGGGTGGCCGCGACGGGCCGCACCAACCCCGCACTCTTGGTGCGCCTCGAGAACGGCATCGAGGAGTTGTTGCGCAGCGGCGCGCTGGAAGTGGTTTCGCGCGGCACGATGGCCGGCGCGTAACGCAACCTACGCGGTTACGCTGGGATGGACTGCGGGCACGTAACCGGCGCGAAAGATCGCCACGATCGAAGGGGGCGTAAGCACCTCGACCGGGCCGCGAGCGCCGGCTATGGTACCCCGTGTCCGACCACGCCCGCAGGGCGTCACCGCGTACGAGCCAGGCGGCCCCGTCGAGGGCGATGTACGTGCCGTCGGGAAGCATGGTGCACGGCGTCAGCGAAGCCGACCGCATGAGCGAAAACGTGAGCGCGGCTGTGGCGGTTCGAACCGCGCCGCAGACGGAATCCCTGGCGCGGCAGGTGACCTGGTGGGCGCTCCTTTTTCCGGCCGTCATGATCGTGGCGTTGGCACTGCACAGCGTGCGGCTGCTGAACTGGATTCACGTGCTTTCCGGCGTGCTCTGGACCGGCGCGGATATTTTCATGGGCTTCATCCTCGGTCCGGTGATCCGGCGGCTCGAACCGCAGCAACGGACGGCGCTGATCGCCTACCTTGTGCCGAAGACGCTGCTCTACTTTCCGGCCGTCTCGCTGACGACCGGCACCGCCGGCTGGTATCTGGCCGCGTGGCTCGGACTGACCTCGCCGGCCAACGCGCAGTACGCCTGGACCGTAGCGGCGCTGGTGTTGATCACGCTGATGACGATCTTGGGCTTGGCGATCATCCTGCCCAACACGCTGCGCATCTGGTTTGAAATCCAGAAGCCCGAGCCGAATCGCGAGCTGATCATCCGGCTCAACCGCAACAACATCCTCAACGCCGCAATCCAAGGGACGATGCAGATCCTGATCATCGTCGTCATGGCGCACCTGGTCATGGGCTGACCGGCCGGCGGCCGGGCAAGCAGCCGCGGCAGCCGGAAAAGGAAACCCGGCCTCGGCAGCGATTCTGACGAGGAGATGGATTTTTCGACGATGGTCTTGACCATGTACATCGCGGCCGAGGACGGCCCCGAGACGGACGAGCGCGTCCTGGGCATCGCGATCGAGGAATCGCTGCTGGCCGCCGAGCTCGGTTACAACCCCTGGTTCACCGAGCACCACTTCCGCGGTTCGTGGCACAGCAACCCGTTGCAATTCGCGGCCTACATCGCACCGCAGATTCCGCCGGACCGTTATCTCGGGTTCGGCGTGCTCTCGACGCCGTACTACCATCCGGTACGGCTCGTCGAGCAGATGAATTTGCTCGATCAGTTGATGCGGGGCCGCACGCTCTTCGGGCTCGGCAGCGGCTTCGCCGGCACCGAACCGGCCGGCATGGGCGTCCCGGCGGACTATCACGGCTCGGGCCAAGCGGCGCGCGATACGCTCGACGTGATGGAACGGCTGTGGGATTTTCGCACCGGCGATCCGGAGTATCACTTCGACCTTCCGACCCACGAAGGCACGATCCGCCGGCGCGTCGTTCCGGCACCGTACCGCAAGCGTCATCCGACGATCATTCGGACGGCGCGGCCCGATGCGGCCGTGATTGCGGCGGCGCAGCACGGCTGGCCAGCCTTTCTCGGCACGAACTTCGGCGGCGAGTCGCCATTGGTCGACCAGGTGCGCATCTATCGCAAGGCGCTGGCCGAATCGAATCACAGCCAGGACATCATCGACGAGTGTCTGCGCTGGTGCACCTGCGACTGGTTGAGCGTCGTCGTGGCGCCGACCGACGCCGAGGCGCAAGCGAACGCCGCGCGCGCGAAAGAAGAACACCTGTCGATTCGCCGGCGCTTCATCGAGCAGCATGGTGCGTTCGAGGGTCCGGTAACGCAACGCAAAGCCGGTCAGTCGCAAGCCGATGCTTACGCGGCAGGCGGTGACATGCACGGCATCATCGCCGGCAGCCCGGACACGGTTGCGGCCCGGGTTCAGCAGATGGCCGACCTCGGCATCAACCACTTGCTGGTGCGCTTCCTCGGCGAATGGACCGGCGAGACGCGCGCGATTTCGGAGACGTCGATGCGGTTGTTCGCGCGCGAGGTCATCCCGCGTTTCCGCGACATCCCGCCGTTGCGGGATCCGCTCGCACTCACCCTGAGCACGGCATCGTAACGTGGCTAGCGAAAAATGGTCCGAGGCTTGGAGCAACGCGGTGTTCTCGCTGGCCGAACGCGACGCGCGTTGGGCCAAAGTGCGCGCGTTGATGCGCGCCGACGGGATCGACCTGATCGTCTGCTTGCCGTGCACGAACAGCCACAACCGGGGTGCGGCCGACCATCGCTATCTCACGCAACTCGGTGAAAACAGCGACGAGTGCATCGTCGCGTTTCCGGTCGAGGGAGCGGTGACGGCGTGGCACTCGCGCGGCGGGGTCTGGCCGTCGTCGAACTGGTTCGACGACATTCGAGCGGCAGGTCGCGGCACCGGCGGCGCAACGCTGATCGGTTGGATTCGCGAGCGCGGCGGTCTGGACGCGTCACGCATCGGCATCGCCGGACTCGTCGCCTCCGACATCGCGCACGTTCGCAGCGCCGAGGGCGAGGTGAACTGGACTTCCGTCGAGATGCTCAAGGCCGCGTTTCCGAAAGCCGACTTCGTCGATGCGACGCCGATCCTCGGGCGCGCGCGCTGGACCAAGTCCGATGAGGAGATCGCGTTCTTGCGCAAAGGAACGTGGATCGCGGAACGGACGCTCGAAGCGGTCGTCGCCACCGCGCGGCCGGGCGTTCGCGAGCGCCACGTCTTCGCGAAGATGATGTATGAAAATGCCGATTGCGGCGGCAGCTTCACGCCCATGTTCGGCTGGGTGAGCGGACCGCGAACCGCGCCCTATCATCGCGTCGAGCAGCCGTCGTTCCGCACGTTCGAGGTCGACGACATCCTCTCGCTCGAGGTCGAGGGGCGTTGGGGCGGCTACATCGCGCAGATCGACCAGACGTCGACGCTGGGCACGGCCCATCCCGAGACGGTCGAAGCGAACAAGCGCACGATCGAAGCGTTCGAGCGCGTCATGGCGATCCTCAAACCGGGCGTCACCGTGCGCGAACTGCTGGCCGCCGGTGACTGGAAGAAGCCCGGCTCCAATGTCTGGTCCGGCCTCGGCGGGCACGGGCGAGGCACCGGTGACGACGGTCCGTTGCTGGTGGCCGGCCGTCCCGAGCCCGATCACATCTTGGACCTCGTGATCGAGGCCGGCTGCTCGTTCGCGATCAAGCCGTCGACCTCCGACGGCACGCGCGAGCTCGCGCGCTGGGGCGACAGCGTCGTGGTCACGCCCACCGGCGCGGAACGGCTCGGCGTGCGCGTGCCGACGCTATACGAGTTGGTGTAGCTGACGGATCAGAAGAACGACGCCGGTTGCGGTGGAAACGCGATCGGCTGGTTCGCGTCGAACGCCGGGCGCGAGTGCGAGAGCACGAACGCGGTGACGTCGACGGTCTCTTGGGCCGTCAACGTGTTCGGCGGGGAACCGAACGGCATGTTGTAACGCACGAACGCGGCCATCGTTTCCGGCCGGTGCATCCCGGCCCCGGCGTTGAACGATTTCGGCCCCCAGAGCGGCGGGAAGTTGCCGCCGCCGGAACCGTCGGCCGCGTGACACGCCGCGCACTTCGCATCGTACGTTGCCTGCCCGCGCGCGACGTTCGCCGGAGCGGGCGCGGTCACCGGAACGAGTCCTTGATCCGGCGCACCGACGCCGACGACGGTGCCGCGCGAGAGATAGGCGATGTACGCGGTCAACGCGATCATCTCGCGGCTGTCGAATGCCGGCGGCCGGCCGTTCATGCTGTAGAGGAAGCACTCGGCCAAGCGGTCTTGCAGGGTGATGAACCGCTGGGCCCGTGCGTTCCACTGTGGAAATTTCGCGTAGATCCCGACGAACGAACCGCCGTGCGGTTTGGCGCCGGCGTCGACGTGGCAAGCCTCGCACGACATTCCCGCCGTGATTTGGTAGGCACCCGCGTGCTGCGCCGTTTGCTCGATGATCTGCTTGCCGTAGGTGATGAGCTCGCCTTCGGGCCCGGCCGGCAACGGCGCCGGAGTGACGTCGGCACGCGCGCCGGCCACGCACAGGAGCGCGATGAGGACGGCGCCGGGGATGATCCGCATGGGTGTCTTCCTCTCGGGTGAAGGGACTGTACCGAAGGTCATGAAGCGAGGCCGCATGCGCGCTCGCTCGTTGTCCTCGTTCCCTACGCGAAGCCGGATGATCGCCGGCGGAGCGGCGTTCGTTACGGCGCTCGCGGCCTCGCCTGCTTCGGTGCGCGCGCAATCGATGCCCTTGCGGCTGAACATTTTCGGCGGCCTGGACGCGTGGCCGATCTACGTGCTCAACGACAAGAAGTTGATGAGCGGGGGGTACGATCTCACGTTGACCACGACGCCCGGCTCGGTGCCGCAATTCCAGCACATGCTGGCCGGAGATGCGGACCTCGGGCTGACCGCGATGGACAACGTCGTGGCGTACGACAGCGGCCAAGGCGACCCGTCGGTCACCGGGGATCTCGATTTCGTCGCGTTCCTCGGCATCGGGCCCGGTTCGCTGAAGCTGGTCGTGCGGCCGGAGATCACGAGTTACGAACAGCTCCGCGGGAAAGCGTTTGCCGTCGACGCGCCGGCGACGGGGTTCTCGTTCGTGCTGCGCCGGATGCTGGAGAAGAACGGGCTCATGCCCGGCGACTACACGTTCGTTTCGCTGGGCAGCACGCAGAAGCGTTT
>JBEKXE010000139.1:0-11525 GCA_049512335.1 Candidatus Lustribacter sp. | reverse complement strand
TCGATCCAGGGCGGCATGCGCGTGATGAACCGGTGGCTCATCAGCTGATCCATCAGGCGCACGTTCGAAAATACCCCGGGATAGCGGCCGTTGGGCGTCAGGATGAAGTCGCCCGCCGCTTGGGCCGTGTACCCGACGACGATGACCTCGTTCTGCGCGAACGCTTTCATCGTATCGGGGTCGAACTTGAGGGCGTCGACGAGCGAGACCATCTGGATCGCGGGCATCGAAAGATCGGCCGTCCCCGCGCGCGTGGAAAGCCCGTTCGTCTCGGCTTGATCGACGTGTTCGGAGACGTTGAACGGCAGCATCAAGAGCTTCCCCTCACCGTCGAGCGGCACGATCGCGTTTCCGAGGCGGGCGTGCCAGTTGTCGATCGGTGCGTACGTCACGCCGAGCCATCGCGAAGCGGTGGCGAGCGCGAGCGACGGATAGAGGGTCTCTTTACCGGTGGTTTGGTCGGTGGCGGTGATGACGTAGGGTTGACCGACGAGCCAGCCGCCGGGATTGTCGACGGTCGTAGAGCCGAGGTGAACGAGGCCGGCTATGTCCGGCGGCGGTTTTTCGAACGACATGATGCCGCCCTGGGTCACGTCGACCGTCATGCCGAGCACGGTCGACTGAGCTTTGAGCCCGGCTTTGAACGCGGCGTCTTCGCGCGGATCGCGCGTGTGCTCGAAGAACTCAAGGTCGAAGGCCGCCACTTTGGCCCCGCCCTTGCCGAGCATCTGGAGAAGCTGGCCGATGTAGGTGCGGGGAATCGGAATGCGCCCGAGCCCTTTGGGCGGATCCTGCAGCGTCGCTTCATCGATCGTGACGAGGCGGATGTTGTCGTCGGGCGGATCGTTGTCGGGCAGGTGCAAGGCTTTGGTCAACCACTCTTGATCGCGCACCGCGAAGAGAGCGTCGTTGATGGCGACGAAGTCGCCGATCGAGCTCAGCGAGGCGAACGTTGGAGGCGCGAAGTACAGACCGACCCCGATGCCCGCTGCAAGCGCGGACAATCCCATCGCGATGCCGATGATCTTCAGGCGGCGTATCTTGATGGTCGGCAGCTTCATCTGGCCCCCCGATGGCTAGCTTTGCACGCGCCCGATATACCGCCGGTCGCGTGTGTCGATGCGAATGACGTCGCCCGGATTGACGAACAGAGGCACCGCTACGGTAGCCCCGGTTTCGAGCTTCGCTGGCTTCGTCGTCCCGGTCGCCGTATCACCCTTGAACCCGGGATCGGTCTCCTCGACCTTCAGCTCCACGTGGGCCGGCAGGTCGACGCCGATCGGGGTGCCGTCGTGGAATTGCACCGCGACCCGCATCCCGTCTTTGAGGAAGTCGGCCGGGTCACCGATCAGATCCCGCTGCAGCGTGACGTTCTCGTAGCTCTCGGTATCCATGAAATGGTAGCCGTCGGCATCGTTGTAGAGCATCTGCATGTCGCGGTTGTCGACGGTCGCGCGCTCGAGCTTCTCGCCCGCCCGGAACGTGCGTTCGACGGTCGCCCCGGTCTTGACGTTCTTGAGCCGGGTCCGCACGAAGGCCGACCCTTTCCCGGGCTTGACGTGGAGGAACTCGATGACGGTCCACAGCTGGCCGTCGATGACGATGGTGACGCCGTTCCGGAAATCGTTCGAGGAGATCATATCCGGCCCGGAGTTGGCTCAGGCGGGCGGTCTGCCCTTGACGGTCCGGAAAAGCGGCAGGACGCTCTCGGTCCCGGCCCGCAGCCGAGCGATGTTTCCGCGGTGCATGTACGTGATGAGCAGCGCCGCGGCCACGGCGTAGAGCCCGGCCGTCGGTCCGGCCCATAGCCAGAGCGCCGGAATCATCGCCAGCGTGGCCAGCAGCGACCCGGCCGACGAGTAGCCGGTCACGAGCACGACCGCGAGCCAGACCGCGGCGAAGATCGCGCCCGCCGGCCACGCGAACGCGATGACCGCGCCGAAATGCGTCGCCACGCCCTTCCCGCCGCGGAAACCGAGGAACGGCGAGAAACAGTGGCCGGCGATCGCGGCGAACGCGGCGACGGCGGCCAGCGCCGGTCCGTCGAGGGCGCGCCCGGCCACGACCGGCAGCGCGCCCTTGAGCCCGTCGAGCACCAGCACCGCGATCGCCCCGCCCTTGCCGAGCGAGCGCAGCGCGTTCGCCGCGCCGATGTTGCCGCTGCCTTCGGCGCGCAAATCGCGCCGGAAGAACAGCCGCGAGACCACGATGCCGAACGGGATCGCACCGATGAAGAACGCCGCGACGACGAGCGCGGCGTCGGCGAGAATCGTCAACGGCGGTGTTCGTCGCGCGGGCGTTCGCGAAAGTCGAACGTCAGCGGCACGCCTTCGAAATCAAAGTTCGAGCGGATCACGTTTTCGATGAAGCGTTCGTACGACGGCTGGATCAGCTTCGGCTCGTTACAGGAGAAGACGAACAGCGGCGGATGCGTCGAGACCTGCGCGCAGTAGTAGATCTTCAAAAAGCGGTCTTGCGAGATCGGCGGCGGATGCGCGAGCACGGCATCTTGCACGACTTCGTTGAGCTTGGAGGTCGGGATGCGCCGGTCGAGATTCGCGGCGACGCGGTTGACCAACGGCATCAGGCTGCCCAGCCGGCGTTTGGTCAGCGCCGACAGAAACGTGACCGGCGCGAACGAAGCGAACGTCAGCTGCTCGTGGATGCCGTTGGCGAGCTCGCTCTGGCTGAATTCGCCCAGCTCCCGCACGAGATCGTACTTGTTGCCGACGATGATCAGGCCTTTCTTCTCCTCGAGCGCGATGCCGGCGAGCCGCCGGTCGGCGTTCTGCGGACCTTTCACCGCGTCGACCAGCAAGATGACGATGTCGCAGCGCGAGATCGCGCGCAACGAGCGCAACGAGCTGTAGTACTCGATCGCGCCGTGCTTGTCGGCCCGTTTGCGCACGCCGGCGGTGTCGATCAGGCGCAGCATGCGGTCGCCGTAGGGCAGCAGCGTGTCGATCGAATCGCGCGTCGTGCCCGGAACGTCCGAGACGATCGTGCGTTCTTCGCCGAGGATCGCGTTGAGCAACGACGACTTGCCGACGTTGGGTTGGCCGATCAAGGCCAGCGCCAGTTCCGTCGATGGTTCGGGCGCATCGTCTTGGGGCGGCAGCCGCGCGACGATCGCGTCGAGCAGATCGCCCGTGCCTTCACCGTGAATCGCCGAAACCGGAAACGGCTCGCCGAAGCCGAGCCGCGAGAACTCGCCGTGCACGCTCGCCAGCGCTTTGGGCGATTCGGTTTTGTTGGCGACCAGCAGCACCGGGTGCTGCGTGCGGCGCAAGATCCCGGCGACGTCGATGTCGACCGGGTTGAGCCCGTCGATCGCGTCGACGACGAAGACGATCACGTCGGCGTCGCGGGCCGCGTTCTCGGCTTGTTCGCGCGTACCGAAGGCGATCGCGTCACGCGGGTCGATGTCGAACTCGATGCCGCCGGTATCGACGCAGGTGAAGGCTCGGCCGCGCCACTCCGCCAGGGCATACAGGCGGTCGCGCGTCACGCCCGGCGTATCCTCGACGATCGCCAAGCGCTGACCGATCAGGCGGTTGAACAGCGCGCTCTTCCCCACGTTGGGGCGACCGACGATCGCGACGGTCGCGGGACGGATCCGGATACCGGCATGCGCGATCTCGGCGCCGTCGAAGGGGAGTTCAGTCATGGGGAGTTGGTCGTTTCGCGCGCTTTCGGCGAATCTTGCCGCTGTGGCGTTCGCCGCGGTCGCTCTGCTCGGGGCCGCGCCGACCGGCGCGCTCTTCATCACGACCTTACCGAGCGGCGCCGACGTCTGGCTCGACGGCACCTACATGGGGCATACGCCGGTGCTGGTCGACGCCCTGACGGTCGGAGCGCACCACCTGACGCTCACGCGGACCGGCTGGACCGCCGAAGACCTGGCGGTCGCGATCGCGCCGGCGCAGACGCAGACGACCTCGGTCGTCTTGGTTCGCGAAGGAACGATGAGCGAAGGCTCGGGCTCGATCGCCATCCTGACCTCACCGCCGGACCGGGTCGAGGCGGTCACGATCGACGGCCAGCCGGCGGCGCCGGGGAAGGACGGCTCGATCGCCGTCGCCGCGGGGACGCACGATGTCACGATCAGCGGCGCGCAGGGCAAGCAGACGCGAACCGTAACCGTCTATCCGCAGACGCGAACCGAGGTCGTGGTGAGTGCCGATGAGGCGCCGCGCTCGATCGTGATCGCGCCGGCCGACGACTACCTCCCGGCCAGCGCGTTTCACCTCGACGGGACGCGGCTCGTGGTGCGCTACGGCGGCCACGAGGTCATCGCCCACATCGGAACGACCACCTACACGATCGATCGGCACGCGGTATCGTACGATGCGCCGCCGACGCTGATCCGCAACCGCGTTTATCTGCCTTTGGAATTGCTCACGATGCTCACCCTCCACGACCAGAAATAATGGCCACGATCTACATCGAGACGCACGGCTGTCAGATGAACGAGGCCGACTCGCAGTACATCGTGCGCCGCGCGACCGGGGCCGGTTACACGCTGGCCGAGCGCGCCGAAGACGCTTCGGTGCTGGTGCTCAACACGTGCACGGTGCGCGACAATGCCGAGAAGCGCGCCTACGGCCGGCTCAATCACTGGAAGGCGATCAAGAACGCCGACCCGTCGGTGCGCGTCGTGGTGGCGGGCTGTCTCGCCGAACAGGACCGCGACCGGATGGCCGGGCTCGTGACCCACGTCGACGGCATCTTCGGCACGCGCGAACTGAAGGCGCTCGGCGACCAGCTCGAGAGCTGGCGGCCCGAATTCGCCGACGACGGTGAAACCGCCGACCGCGAGCTGGAGACGGTGATCGGTGGAACCAGCGACGGCGTGCAAGGTCCGTACGACGCGTTGCGCGCGTTCGTCAACGTCCAGCGCGGTTGTTCGTATTACTGCACGTTCTGCATCGTGCCGCACGTGCGCGGCCGTTTCGATCACCGGCCGCTCGGCGAGATCCTCGACGAGGTGCGGCGCAAGGTCGCGTCCGGCGCGCGCGAGATCATGCTGGTCGGCCAGACGGTCAACGCCTACCGCGAGCCGGCCACCGGCGCCGACTTCGCCGACCTGCTCGAAATCGTCGCGGCGATCGACGGCGTGGAGCGCATCGCGTTCGTGTCCTCGCACCCGAAGGACCTCAACGAAAAGCTGGCGCGCGTCGCCGCCAAGCTGCCGCAACTGAACCCGCGCTTTCATCTGGCCGTGCAGTCGGGCTCGAACGCGATGCTGCGCCGCATGAACCGCAAGTATTCGGTCGAGGAGTTCCGCGAGCGCGTCGGGATGTTTCTGCGTTACAACCCGGATTGGGCGATCACGACCGACATCATCGTCGGCTTCCCCGGCGAAACGGAAGCGGACTTCGCGCAGACACTCGAGCTGTGCGCGACCGGCATGTTCGCGCAAGCGTACATGTTCGTGTACTCGCCGCGCCGCGGCACGCCGGCCTCGCATTGGGAGCCGGTGGCGCCGGAGGTGCAGCGCGAACGCTTCGCGCGGCTGGTCGCGCTCCAGGACGCCGTCGTGCGGCAATACCACGACCGCAAGCTCGGCACGATCGTGCGCGCGCTGATCCACGGCGTCTCGCGCAAAGACCCGGCGCGCTTGGCGGCCAAGACCACCGACAACGTCACCGTGCATTTTCCGCTGATCGAGACCGTTCCCAACCTCGACGAGCCGTGGGTCGACGTGCGGATCGATTGCGCCGCGGTGTGGGGCGTCTCCGGCACCGCCGCCGGCCGGGCGCGCGCGTGGGACGCACCGGCCCGGCCGCTGGCCGCGCCGCTCATCGACCTCGTGGGGCTGCGGTAAGCCGCCGTTGACGCAAACCGTGACCTGGTCGCCGATGCTGGCGCAGTACTTCGCGATGAAAGCCAAGCATCCGGATGCGATCCTGCTCTCTCGCGTCGGCGACTTCTACGAAGCCTACGGTGACGACGCCGAAACGATCGCGCGCGCGCTGCAGATCGCGCTGACCTCCAAGGACGCCGGCAGCGGGAAGAAGATCGCGATGGCCGGCGTGCCGCATCACGCGCTCGACGGGTACCTGGCGAAACTGGTGCTGCAGCGCCGCGTCGTCGCGCTCGCCGAGCAGCTCGAGGCGCCGATTCCGAACAAGCTGGTGCGGCGCGACGTCGTGCGCGTCGTCACGCCGGGGACGGTCATCGAGGAAGCGATGCTCGAGCCCGGCGCGCACACCTACCTCGCGGCCATCGCCGCCGTCGGCGAAGTGGTGGGTCTGGCGCACGCCGACGTCTCGACCGGGCACGTGATGGCGACCGCGTTCAGCGGCGAGGCGGCGTTCGACGACGCGCTCGGCGAGATCGCGCGCTTGGATCCGGCCGAACTGGTGGCCGACGTGCTGGCCGGCGCGCGCGACGCGCTCGAGCGCGCGCTCGAGAACGCGCGCACGCGCATCGTGACGCCGCCGCTGGCCGCCGTGCCGGGCGCCGTCGCACCGGTCGACGGCTTCTCGCACGACGAGTCGCTGGCCATGCAGCGCACGCTCGACGCGCTCGG
Organism: Candidatus Lustribacter sp.; assembly: GCA_049512335.1. Classification (GTDB taxonomy): domain Bacteria; phylum Vulcanimicrobiota; class Vulcanimicrobiia; order Vulcanimicrobiales; family Vulcanimicrobiaceae; genus Lustribacter. The sequence continues at coordinate 4,990 of JBEKXE010000139.1, read as the reverse complement.
CGCGTTCGTGCGGCGGGTCGGCGTTCCGCAGCAGGCCGGCGAACCGTTCCGGCCGCCGCAGTACTACTCGCAGAGCGCGTTTTTGGCGCTCGACGGAAACACGCGCAAACACCTCGAGCTGCACCGCGCGCTGGGCAGCAACGCGAAGGCGACGCTGCTCGCGACCATCGATCGCACGCGCACGGCGATGGGTTCGCGGTTGCTCGCCCGCTGGCTGTCGGCGCCGCTGATCGCGCCGGCCGCGATTGCCGCGCGCGCCGATTGCGTCGAAGCGTTCGTCGCCGACGGCAGCCGGCGGACGGCGCTGGCCGAGGTACTGCACGCGTGCTTCGACTTGGAACGCATCGCGCAGAAGATCCGCTTCCGGCGCGCGCTGCCGCGCGACCTCGGCTCGTTGCGGCGCACGCTGGCGCTGCTCGATCCGCTCGTCGACGCCTTGCGCGAGCCGTCGCTGCCGCCGCTCTTGGGCCAACTGCGCGAGCGGCTGGGCGGCTTCGACGACGTGCGCGCCGACCTCGCGGCGTCGCTGGTCGACGAACCGCCGGCGACGCTGGCCGACGGCGGCGTCATCCGTCCCGAGGCGTCGGCGGATCTGACCGCGTGCGTGGCGCTGCGCGGCGACGCGCGCGCGAGCCTGAACGCGCTCGAGGAGCGCGAACGCGAGCGCAGCGGCATCAAGAACCTCAAGATCAGGTACGCCAGTGCCTTCGGTTACGCGATCGAGATCGGCAAGTCGCAGACGGCCAACGTGCCGGCCGACTACGTGCGCCGGCAAACCTTGGCCAACGCCGAGCGCTACGTCACGCCCGAGTTGCGCGAGCTCGATGCGGCGATCGCCGGCGCGCAGGCGCGCCAACTACGGCTCGAAGGCGAATTGTACGCCGCGCTGCTCGAACGGCTCGCCGAGCGCGTCGACGAGCTGCTCGCGGCGGCCGACGCGCTGGCGCACGTCGATGCGTTCGTCGCCCTGGCGGCGGTCGCGGCGGAGCGCGGGTACGTGCGGCCGTCGTTCGTGGACGGTTCGACCATCGACATCGTCGACGGGCGCCATCCGGTGGTCGAAGCGCTGCTGGGTTCGTCGTTCGTTCCGAACGATCTGCACCTGCACGAGGACGACGACCGCTTCGTGGTCTTGACCGGGCCCAACATGGGCGGCAAGTCAACGTATCTGCGGCAAGCGGCGCTGCTCGTGATCCTCGCGCAGATCGGTTCGTTCATCCCCGCGCGCAGCGCGGTGCTCGGCATCGTCGACCGCATCTTCACGCGCATCGGCGCCGGCGACGACCTCGCGTCGGGGCAATCGACGTTCTTCGTCGAGATGGCCGAGACGGCGGCGATTCTGCGGCGCGCGACCAACCGCAGTCTGCTGCTGGTCGACGAGGTGGGCCGCGGCACCGGCACGGTCGACGGGCTCGCGATCGCACAGGCGATCTGCGAGTTCTTGCTCGAGCGCGAGTCGCGCGGGCCGCTGACGCTCTTCGCCACGCATTTTCACGAGCTGACCGCGCTGGCCGAGCGCTGGCGGCTGGTGGCGAATTTCCACATCACCGCGGTCGAGAACACCGCGCGCGGCGGCGCACCGGTGTTTTCGCATCGCGTGCTGCCCGGCTCGAGCTCGCGTTCGTTCGGCATCGAGGTCGCGCGCATGGCCGGCTTGCCGCCCACGGTGATCGCGCGGGCGAAGGAGATCAGCGAAGCGCTGGAAGGCCGGCCCAGCCTCGAACATCAGGTACCGCTGCGCGGAAAATTGGCGAAACCGGAAATCATCGAGCAGCCGTTGCTGTTCGACCTCGTGCGAAACCGGGTAGCGGGAGAGGGATGAACCCGATCGTCAGCCTCTACGATCCGGCCGCTCACGACGGCATCATCGCCGTCGGGATCTTGCTCGGCACGATCGTCGTCGCGCTCGCGATCCAGCGCGTCCTCTTCGGGTTCCTCGAGCGCCGCTACCGGGACCGGAACGAGGGCGTCGTCACCGCGTTGCTGCGGCGTGCCTCCGGGCCGTCGGGATTCGTCTTCCCGCTGCTCGGCGCGCTGATCGCGATCCCCAACCTGACGTTTCCGCCCGACGTCGACGCGGTGCTCGTGCGAATCACCGCGATCGCGACCGTGATCGCGGGCGCTTGGACGATCATCGCGTCGATCGAGCTGTACGTGGATCTCGTCAAGCGCCGGTACCGGCTCGACGTGGAGGACAACCTGCGCGCGCGGCAGGTCGAGACGCGCATCGACATTCTCGCACGAACCGCCGTGACGATCGTGATCCTGGTGGCCTGCGCGCTGGCGGCGTTCGAGTTCCCGGCGGTACGCGTGTTCGGCACGACGCTGCTGGCGTCGGCCGGCGTGGCCGGCATCGTGCTCGGTATCGCCGCCCGCCCGCTGTTCGAGAACCTGATCGCCGGCGTGCAGCTGGCGCTCGCGCAGCCGATCCGCATCGACGACGTCGTGATCGTCGAGGGCGAGTACGGCCATATCGAGCAGATCGCCGCGACCTACGTGGTCGTGCGCATCTGGGACCAGCGGCGCATGATCCTGCCGCTCACCTACTTCATCGAGAAGCCGTTCCAGAACTGGACGCGCACCGGCTCGGCGCTGCTCGGCACGGTCTTTCTGTACGTGGACTATTCGATCTCGGTCGACGCGCTGCGCGAGCACTTGCCCAAAGTGCTCGAAGGCGACAAGCTGTGGGACGGCGCGGTTCAGGGTCTCCAGGTGACCAACGCCAAGGAGTCGACCATCGAGTTGCGCATCCTGGTCAGTGCACGCAACTCGAGCGATTTGTTCGATCTGCGCTGCAACGTGCGCGAGAAGATGGTCGCGTTTCTGAATGCGAACCACCCGACGGCGTTGCCGCAGGCGCGCCAGCTGCGGGTGCTGACACCGGATCAGCCGCCCGCGAAAAGTTAGGGCGGCGTTTCGGGCGGCAGGTCGTCGGTGATCTTCCCGACCGCGTCCATGACCGGCGGGATGTTGGTCAGGCCGGCCATCGCTCCCGGGCCGAGCGTTCGGCTGAAGCTCGCGAGCAGCTCGATGAGCTGCGATTCGGCCGGTTCGATGATGGTCACGGGCGTGATGTCGGCGCGCGGGTTGCGCAGCGCGGTGCGCGCGCGGCGGTATTCCGAACGCGCGACCTCTTCATCTTTGAAGTTCGCCGCGTAGTGGTCGGCCACGGCCATCGGCCGGCCGTCGGCACCGCGCGCGAGGCGCGCCTCGTAGGAATCGGCCAGCCGGTAGACGTCGATGACGTTCTCGATCAGCGGCTCGAGGCGCGCGTCGTAGGCGAGATGGTAGAGCTTACGTTCGAGGTCGCGGAAGATGAAATACGCGAGCGGGCCGTAGCGCGCGACGCGCACCACCGTCATGCCGGTGAACGGCACTTCGAGCTGCACGATCTTGCGCTCGGCGAACTCGCGGTCGCGCTGCTCTTGCGGCGAAACCTCGCCCTTTTCCAACCGTGCGGCGTACGCGGCACGCTCGGCCTTGATCTCCACGACCCGTTTGTGCAGCACGGCGACGCCGGGCCGGTTGTGGAAGTGCTCGATCCCCTCGGGCGACTCGAGCTTCTTCTTGATTGCGTCCTCTTGGAGGTAGAGGGCCCGTTTGAGCTGCTGCTCGAGCTCTTCCTCGTCGTGTTCCTTGCGCCGGCGCAACGATTGCGCGGCGACCGCATCGGCGGCCGTCAGGACCGCGCGGTTGAACATGCGCCCCGCATTGCCCAGGCTGAAGAGCGATTCCCAGAACGACGGTTTCTGCGGCTTGTTGCGGTCGACGCGGTGCGGATAGCGGGTGGCGTAGGCCTTGAAGGCCTTTTCGGCCTTCGACTTGCGCTCTTCGAGGAGCGATTGGGCAACCGCAATCTCGGCCCGGATCGCTTCGCGCTTTTTGGCAAATTGATTACGCGTCCGGGATTCGGCGTCCCCGGCCTCGCGACGCTCGTACCGAATCCGTGCATCTTCGTATGCGGCGATCGATTGCGCGTCTTTTTCGAAGTCCGGGATAACCGGTCCGGTGCCCTCGTTCGTGGTGGTCAAGCTACCGTATGGTTCCGCACGGCACGCTAGCCTTACTGCCATGGAACCGGCGCGGCGCGGCGAAGCGCTGTTTGCAATGGTAATTCGGCTCCTCGATCCGGCGACGATCGGGCAGATCGCGGCGGGCGAAGTGATCGAACGGCCGGCGTCGGTGGTCAAAGAGCTGGTCGAGAACGCGCTCGATGCGGGCGCCCGGCGGATCGCGGTCCGCATCCGCGGCGGCGGGCTCGAAGAGGTCGAGGTCGCGGACGACGGCGCGGGGATTCCGGCGGCCGAGGTGGCGTTGGCCCTGCGGCGGCACGCCACCAGCAAGCTCCCGGATGCGGGCGGGCTCGCGGCCGTCGCCACGCTGGGCTTCCGCGGGGAGGGCTTGGCGTCGATCGCGGCCGTGGCCCGGACCACGCTGAGCTCGCGGGTCGCGGGCGCGGAGATCGCGACCGCCGTCGACGCGTTCGGCGAGGAGGTCGGCGCGCCGTATCCCGCGCCGGGGCCGCTCGGAACGCGCGTCGTCGTGCGCGACCTCTTCGCCAACGTGCCGGCGCGGCGCGAGTACTTGCGTACGCCGGGCGCCGAGTTCGCGCGCATAGCGCAGTGGCTGTCGACGATGGCGCTGGCCTATCCGGCCGTCGGCTTCACGCTCGAGCACGACGGCCGGCGCATCTTCGCGTTCGCGCCCGACGGCGATCCGGCGCCGCGGCTGCGCCACACGTTCGGGACCCCCAGCGGCACGATGTTGCGCGTGCACGGCGAGCGCGACCGCATCGCGGTCGAGGGTTGGATCAGCGCGCCCGGCGACGACCGGCCCGATCGCCGCGCGCAGATGCTGTTCGTGAACGGCCGGCTGCTGCGCTCGACGCTGCTCTCCGGCGCGTGGAGCGGGGCGTATCGCACGTTTGCGATGAGCGGCCGCTATCCGTACGGCGTCTTGTTCGTCGACGTCGCGCCCGACGAGGTCGATC
>JBEKXE010000138.1:0-11600 GCA_049512335.1 Candidatus Lustribacter sp. | reverse complement strand
GGCTTCGCTCGCGATCGAGTCGGTTATCTCTAACGTTCTATAATCGTGGCTGTCCCTCGACAACGCTCGGGATGACAGTTGGGCCGCGACCGTGGTGAAAACAACCGTGGCCAAATACGACCGTGGCGACAACGACCGTGGCGTCAGTACGTTGCTTAGTCCAGCACCGGGTCGTCGAAGGCGCTGCCGATCGGGGCGATTTCCTGCGAGCGCCAGCTGGACACGCGATTGCGGCCGTTGCGTTTGGCGTCGTAGAGCGCGGCGTCGGCTTGGCGCAGCAGCGCTTCGCCGGTGCTGCCCGGTAAGCGCGCGGCGACGCCGACGCTCACCGAGAGCAGGCCGCCGCCCGGAGCGGCGATGCCGGCCTCGAGCACCGCGTTGCGGATCCGCTCGGCGACGCCGGCGGCACCGGCCAGCGTGGTGTCCTCGAGGATCACAACGAACTCCTCGCCGCCGTAACGCGCGGCGAAGTCGCCGCTGCGCTCGACCGATTCGGCGATCGCGCGGGCGATGCGTCGCAGCGCCTCGTCACCCGCTTGGTGGCCGAGCGCGTCGTTGTAGTTCTTGAAGAAGTCGATGTCGATCACCGCGATGCCGATCGGACTCGAACGTCGAATCGCGGAACCAAACGCGCGGGTGAACTCCTCGTCGAAACGGCGCCGGTTCGGCAGGCCGGTCAACGTGTCGGTATGGGCCTCGCCTTCGAGTACGACCGCCCGTTCGATCAAGTCGGCGTAGAGGCGCGCAGCTTGCACGAGCAACACGGTCAACACCGCGCTGGTGGCAAACAGCACGACGACGCGCGATGCGTACCAACCGCTGGTGAAGCGTGAGATACCGACCAGCGCCAGGTACGTCTCCACGATGATCCCAAAGGGAATCATCGCGGCCCAGGCGTCGAGCACGTTGGCGCGCTTGCGGGATCTGATCGTTTCGACGACCGATGCTGCCGCCAGGAGAACGATCGCCGGCACCATGAGCTGAAGGAAGATCGGCGACCACTTTCCGTCTTCGATGGTCGGGGGGAGACGGGGTAACCAAATCGCCGCCGGTGTGAGCACGACGTATGCAGCGACCAGCCCGCCGATCGCCGACCGCCCACGGCCTCCGGCCAGCGGCTCGCTGCGTTCGGCCATACGCAACCACTGATAGGCGAGCAGCGCAACGAGCAATCCGGTTCGTGACAGCATCCAGAGGTACTGGTACGCCGTCGGACTCGCGCCGAGCGCCGTACCGAGACCGGGGACGACGCCCGGAAAAAGCAGCGTATACGGGACCATCGCAGCGGCTGCAAAGGCGAACCCGGTGCCGAGCACGGCCGTCGGCACCGACCGGACCGCGCGAGCTTGAACGAGCAGGAGCAGCGCGGTGATCGCGGCTGTCGTGATCGTGGCCGTCGCAAGCATCGCGAAGACCGGATACGAGACACCTAGGTCGATGCCGGCAACCGGCGTGATGACCAGGGCAAACAAAAGCAGCCCCAGTCCGAAACGAAGGACGCGGCCGAACTCGCCGGCCGGGGCGGTCCCGTCGGTTACCTCGGCCGTATCCAGCGATGCTCTCACACTCTAAGTTTCGGCAGAAAGCAAGCGCCTACTACCGGCGATGAAGCGGAAAAGTGAGCCAGCACGCGGTGCTGGCTCACTTTTTGTGTATGGTTCTTGTAAATGCCGAAAAGTGTTAAGGGTGTGTCATGTCGGCGGGGACGACGAACCGGTCGAAATCCTCGCTGGTGACGTAGCCGAGCTCGAGCGCCGTTTCCTTGAGGTTCTTGTTCTCGTGGTTGGCCTTCTTGGCGATCTCCGCGGCCTTGTCGTAACCGATGTGCGGAGCCAATGCGGTGACGAGCATCAGCGATTCGTCGAGGTAGCGCTTGATGACGGCTTCGTTCGGCACCAGACCTTCGACGAGGTGTTCGCGGAACGAGCGGCAGACATCGCGCAGCAGCGTCGTCGACTGCAAGAAGTTGACGATCATGACCGGGTTGAACACGTTGAGCTCGAAGTTGCCTTGCGAGCCGGCGAACGAGATCGCGAGATCGTTCCCGTAGACTTGCACGGCGACCATCGTCATCGCTTCGGACTGCGTGGGGTTGACCTTGCCCGGCATGATCGACGAACCCGGCTCGTTCTCCGGCAGGATCAATTCGCCGATGCCGGCGCGCGGACCCGAGCCGAGCCAGCGGATGTCGTTGGCGATCTTCATCAGCGTGGCGGCCAGCGTCTTGAGCGCACCGGAGGCGTAGATCACTTCGTCGTGCGAGGCGAGCGCCGTGAATTTATTCGGATGCGAGCGGAACGGTAACCCCGTCAGCTCGGCGATCTTGCGCGCCGCCCGGTCGGCGAATTCCGGATGCGCGTTGAGCCCCGTACCGACGGCGGTGCCGCCGATCGCGAGATCGTACAAGCCGTCGAGCGTCTCGCGGCAGCGCTGGATGTCGCGGTCGAGCTGCGTGACGTAGCCGGAGAATTCCTGACCCAGCGTGAGCGGCGTGGCATCTTGCAGATGCGTGCGGCCGACCTTGACGATCCCTGCCCACTCGGTGGCTTTCTTGTCGAGCGCGTCGCGCAGTTTCTCGACTTGCGGGATCATCGCGACCATCGCCGCCGCAGCGGCCATGTGCATCGCGGTCGGGAACGTGTCGTTCGACGACTGCGACATGTTGACGTGGTCGTTGGGATGGATCGGTTTCTTCGAACCCATCTCGCCGCCGGCCATCTCGATCGCCCGGTTCGAGATGACTTCGTTGGCGTTCATGTTGGTCTGCGTGCCGCTGCCGGTTTGCCACACGCGCAGCGGGAAATGGTCGAGGAGCTTCCCCGAGATCACTTCGTCGGCGGCCGCGACGATGAGCTTGGTCTTTTCGTCGTCGAGCTTGCCGAGGTCGTGGTTGACGAGCGCGGCGGCCTTCTTGAGCGTGCCCAGCGACTTGATGACTTCGGGCGGCATCACGTCGTGGCCGATGTCGAAGTGGATCAGCGATCGAGCCGATTGCGCGCCGTAGTAGCGATCGTTCGGGACCTCGATCTTGCCCATTGTGTCGGATTCGGTGCGCGTTCCGGCACCATTGAGCGTCGTGCTCATCGTTCTCCTAGTTTAAGAGTCGCAATTGCTGTTATCTTTTTGGAGCGATACCACTGCGCTCGCTCCATCACCGCTTGCCTTGCCTTATCCGGTGCCGGCGACGGCTTCGATCTCGACCCGCGCGCCTAGTGGTAACGCCGCGACGGCCACGGTGGAACGGGCCGGCGGCGGGCTGCCCAAGCGCTCGCCGTAGACGGCGTTGACCGCCGCGAAGTCGTTGATGTCGACGAGGAAGATCGTCGTCTTCACGATGGCGGCAAGGGTGAGTCCGGCGCCGGCGAGCACGGCGGCGAGGTTATCCAGCACGCGCCGCGTTTGTTCCGCGACGCCGCCGTCCACGAGCTTTCCGGTTGCCGGGTCGAGCCCGACTTGTCCGCTGCAGAAGATGAAGCCGCCGCTGCGAATCGCTTGGCTATAGGGTCCAACCGGGGCGGGTGCGTGGGCGGTCAGGAGCGGCGTCGCGTCAGGCATGCGCGACGGCCGGCTCGGGCGGCGTCATCGTGCCTTTGTATTTCATCGGCTCTTCCTCGACGCCGAAGTTGGTCGCCGCCAATTCCTTGATGCGCGCCAGCTCGTCGGGGGTGAGTTTGGGCGTACCGGGCGCGGCGGCGAACTCACGCAACTGCTCGCGGTCGTAAATGTTCGGCAGCACGTTCATCACGCGCGGTTCGGCCAGGAGCCATTGTATCGCCGCTTGTCCGAGCGTGCGCTGCGGCGTCACCAGGAACTGCAGCGTCTCGATTTTCTTGATGCCGTTGATCAGCCACGAGCGCGGGCGATGCCGGCGATGATCGTTCTCGGGGAACACCGTGTCGACCGTGTACTTGCCCTCGAGCATGCCGGACGAATGCGGTACGCGGATGAGGAACGCCGTGTCGGTGCCGGCCCGGTTTGCCGCGTCGATCATCGCGTCGCCGGGGAACGGCTCGAGGATGTTCTGGATCATCTGGACCGCGGTGACGCCGCGCTCCGCCGATTCGATGCCTTCGTAGAGCCAGCCGATCGCGGGGCCCAGCGCCACGCCCCAGGCGCGGAGCTTGCCCTCCCGCACGAAGTCGTCGAGCAATCCCGTCAACTCACCGTCGCGCACCTGTTCGAGATGCGCGTTGTGCATCTGCCAGATGTCGATGTAATCGGTTTCCAGCCGCTTGAGCGATTCTTCGAGCGCGAAGCGCACGAACTTGGGCGAGAAATCGTGCTCGATCTCTTGTTGACCCTTCCGCTCGCCCGCGTGGTTGTACCAGTCGTAGCCGAATTTCGTCGCGTAAACGACCTTGTCGCGGCGGTCGCGGAACGCTTTGGCAAGTTGGATCTCGCTGCGTCCGTTGCCGTAGGTGTCGGCGGCGTCGAAGAGCGTGATGCCCAGCGACTCGGCTTCGTGCAGCATCACGACGGCCTCGTCGTCGGTCATGTTGCCCCACCAGCCGGTCGCGGTGGTCCAGAGCCCGAAGCCGACCGTGCTCACGGTAACGTTGGTGTTCGGAAAGGTCCGGTATTCCATACCTCCCCCGTTCGGCTTCGCCATAGGGCCGTCTTGCTACGAGGGCAAAACCGTCGCTCGTGGCCGAGGACGGGGCGTTTCGGGAGCACTTCGCGCGGGTGGCGGCATGGATCGAGGACTACCTGCGCGATACGCGCCGGTACCCGGTCCTCTCACGCTCGCAGCCCGGGGATCTGATCGCGGCGCTGCCGGCCCAGCCGCCGGATGAGGGCGAATCGTTCGACGCGATCTTCAGCGATTTCGAGCGGCTGGTCGTACCCGGGCTGACCCACTGGAACCACCCCCGTTTCTTCGCGTATTTCTCGATCAGCGCGGCGCCGGTCACGATCTTGGCCGAAGCGCTCGCCGCGACGCTCGACGTGAACGCGATGCTGTGGCGCACCTCGCCCGCGGCGACCGAACTGGAAGACGTCACGCTGGGCTGGCTGCGCGGGATGCTCGGCCTGCCGCCGGCCTTTCACGGTATCATCTACGACACCGCCTCGATCAGCGGCTACACGGCGCTGGCCGCCGCTCGTGAATCGCTCGGCCTCGACATTCGCGAACGCGGAATGGGCGGGCGTAGCGATTTGCCCGCGTTGCGCGTGTACATTACCGACCAAACGCACTCACATATCGAGAAGGGTGCGATCGCGCTCGGCGTCGGGCGCGCGAACGTCGTGCGGATTCCGGTCGACGATGCGTTCTGCATGCGCCCGGAGGCGCTGGCGCAGGCGCTCGACGACGATCTCGCGCACGGCCGGCGGCCGATGTGCGCGGTCGCGACGGTCGGCACGACGTCGACCACGTCCAGCGATCCGGTGGCGGCGATGCGCGAGATCACGCGGGCACGCAACGTCTGGCTGCACGTCGACGCCGCCTACGCCGGACCGGCTGCGATCCTGCCCGAGTTCCGCGCGCTGCTCGACGGAGCCCACGACGCGGATTCGATCGTCGTCAACCCGCACAAGTGGCTCTTCGTTCCGATCGACCTCTCGGTGCTCTACGTGCGCGACCCCGAGCTGTTGCGCCGTACGTTCAGTCTCGTCGCCGACTACTTGGTGACGCCCGAGACCGACGTGCACAACTACATGGACTACGGCCTGCAGCTCGGGCGGCGCTTCCGCGCGCTCAAGCTATGGTTTGCCATTCGCACGTACGGCGTGCACGGTCTGCAAGCGCACTTGCGCGCTCACATCGCGCTGGCGCAAGAATTCGCGGGCTGGGTTGCCGCCGAGCCGGACTGGGAAATCGCGGCGCCGCACCCGCTCTCGGTGGTGTGCTACCGCTACGTGCCGCCCGGCCGCGACGACGCTGCGGTCGACGCGTGCAATGCGGCGATCATGGACGAGGTCAACGCCGACGGGCGCATCTTCATCTCGTCGACGAAGCTGCACGGCCGGACGGTGCTCCGTCTGGCGATCGGCAACGAACGCACGACGCGCGACGACGTCGTGTTGGCTTGGCAGATCATACGCGAAGCGGCACGGACTCATCGGTAGTGTTGCGGCGCGTCTCGAGGACGACGCGCACGTGGCTGCCGCCGCTCGGCGCCCGCGCGATGGTGAACTCGCGCGCCAGCTCGGCGACGATGAACAGCCCGCGACCGCTTTCCGCGTAGGCGTCGGCGGGTAGACGCGGGTTGTATTCGAAGCCCGCGCCGTTGTCGATGATGTGGATCACCGGCACGTCGGCCGAACGGTCGAGGATGACGTCGACGCTGCCGCCGGCGTAGCGCACCGCGTTGCCGAGCAGCTCGGCCACGATCAGCTCCGCGACCAGCACGCAATCTTCGGTGAGCCCGGCTCCGTGCAATTCGTCGACCAAAGCGCGGCGGGCGCCCATCGCCGCGCCGGCGTCGGTGACGTCGAAGTGCCAGCGCCGGGCGCGCACGCCGCCGGCGCACTCGGTGATCCGTTCGGCGAATTCGACCAGCAGGATCGCGACGTCGTCGTGGGCCGCTTCGTTGCCGAGGACCGCGTCGCGTAACTCCCGCGCCGTCGCGCCGCGGCTGCTCGCGCACACGCCGAGGGCGGCCGCGAGCAGCGCCTCGTCGCGCAGCGCGTCGCGCGCGCTTTCGATCAAGCCGTCGGTGAAGAGCAGCAGCAACGAACCGGGCTCGATGAACGTGCTGTAGCTGACGCGGCGTTGCGCCAGCGTCCCGGCGAGGCCGAGCGGCAATCCCTCCCCGTCCAGCGTGCGCACCGTCGCGTCGGGGTCGCGCACCATCGGCGGCGGATGGCCGGCCGTCGCGTAGCGCAGCGAGAAGTCGATCGGATCGACGATGCCGACCCACGCCGTCGCGTAGCGATCCCCCGGACCTTCGGTGAGGATGCGATCCGCGGCGTCGAGCAGGATCGCCGGATCGGGATTGATCGCCGCCGCGCCGCGGATGCTCTGGCGTGTTTCGCCCATCGCGGTCGCAGCGGCGAGACCGCTTCCGACCACGTCCCCGATCGTGAGCACGATGCGGCCGTCGGCGAGCCGGAACGCGTCGAACCAGTCTCCGCCGACGCGCGCTTCGGTTTTGCCCGGTTCGTAGAGCGCGTCGAAGCGCAGTCCCGGAATCTCGGGCAAGCGCCGCGGCAGCACCGCGTTTTGAAAGGTCTGCGCGATGCGGCGTTCGCGTTCGTAGATCTCCGCGCGCGCGAGCGCCGGCGCGATCCGGCGCGCGATCTCTTCCACGAACGGCAGATCGGAGTCGGAGAAGGCGCCGGCCGTATCCAGCATCGCCAGCGTCAGCACGCCGCGCACGCCGGCTTCGACGATCAGCGGCACGGCGACCGCGCTGCTGAAACCGGCCGCGCCGGATTCGGGCGCGGGGCGCTCGCTGTAAACGATGCCGGGACGGCCGCTGCGCATGGCCTGAGCGCCCACGGCCAGCGTCGTGCCCTCGGCATTGCGCCGGCCGATCAGCGCGCGCAGCTCGCGGCGCGGGCCGGGCGCCGCGTGGTCGGCGGCGGCGACGACGGTTTCGGCGTCGTCGTTCAACTCGACCATCGCCCAATCGGCGAAGTTCGGCACGAGCGATTCAACCACGGCGTTGAGCGTGGCGTTCAACGTCGGCAGCGACGTGAGCCGCTGGCCGAGCTCGGCGAAGAACGCCAGCTGCAGCGTCGCGCGGCGTTCGGCGTCGACGTTAGTGGTGGCGCCGTACCAGCGCGCGATCGAACCGTCATCTCCGTGCTGCGGGACGACGCGGGTGAGGAACCAGCGAAACACGCCGTCGGTCCCGCGCAAGCGATGCGACATCTCGAACGGTTTACCGGTCGTCAGCGAACGTTTCCATTCACGTTGGATATCGGGCAAGTCGCGCGGATGCTGCGCGGCTTCCCACCCGTTCACCGGCGCGTCCTCCGGTTTTTGTCCCGTGTACTCATACCAGCGCAGGTTGTACCAATCGGGGGTACCGTCGGCACCGGCGGTCCAGAAGATCTGCGGAACGGCATCGGCGATGGCGGCGGCTCGCCGTTCGTTGTCTTGCGCGAGCGCGTAGATGTGCGCGTTCTCGAGGGTTGCCGCGGCGCGCCGGCCGAGCTCCTTCGCGGTGGTGAAATCGTCCGCGGTGAACGGCGGGTCCGCGCCGCAACGGCCGAACGTCAACACGCCGAAGTTGCGGCTGCGCGCGATCAGCGGAACGGCCATCAGCGAATTGACCTCGAGCTCGCGCAAGTCGGCGATGTACGCGCCCGCGCCCGAGGCCTGCGCGTACCATGCCTCGTCGATCGGCCCGATGAAGCGAGCGTCGGCGGCAGCAAGCGCTCGCTCGGCGAGACGGCGGCGGCGCCACGGCAATTCGTCCGGGCCCGCGCGTTCGAAGCGGGCCTGCCAAACCGGGTCCCTGTGCACCGCGGCGAGGCGCGTGAGCGTGCCGTGGTCGTCCATGCCGTCGTAGTAGCAGAACGTCGCGAACGTCTCGACCGCCAGCGTCGCGAGGTCGGAGATGACGTGCGGCGTTGCGAACGATCGCTCGAAGATCCGTTCCGCTTCGGCCAGCAGCTCGGCGCGGTTCTTGGCCGCCGACAGCGCCTCGGCCGCGCGCTTTTGCGTTTCAATGTCGGTTGCCGTACCGAACCACGACGCGATCGAGCCGTCGAGCGCGGCCAGCGGCCGGCCGCGGACGAGAAACCAGCGGTACTCGCCCGCGCTGCCCAGCAGCCGCATCTCGACTTCGTACGGCAGCCCCTGGTGAATCGAGTCGACCCAGCGTGAGAGGGCACGATCCGCATCGGCGGGATGAATGGCGTTGGTCCAGCCGGTCCCGCGCGATTGCTCGACCGTGAGGCCGGTGTAATCGTACCAGGCCGCGTTGTGATAATCGATCAGGCCGTGCGGATCGGCGCGCCAGACGATGATCGGAATCGCTTCGGCGTACGCGAGCAGCTCGTTCTGCCGCAGGGCTGCACTGGAGGCCTTCACCTCCGTTGTTTTCGGAGCGCCGCCGCGGGCATCCCGTAAAGGGCGCCTTGCCCTTCGGTAGAAGCGCAGGGCTCGATGAGACGCAGCACCGATCGCATACTGGCCACGCACGCGGGCGCCTTGCCGCGCCCCGACGATCTCAAGGACATGGTATTCGCCAAAGCGCGCGGCGACGCGTACGACGCGCCGCTGCTGGCCCGCCGGCTGCGCGAAGGCGTGGCCGAAGTCGTGCAGCGTCAGGTCGAGTGCGGCATGGACTTCGTCAACGACGGCGAGATCAGCAAGACCAATTTCACCAACTACTGCCGCGAACGGTTGAGCGGCTTCGAGACGCGTCATTTCGGCCCGGGCGAAGGACCGCCGCCGCTCGACATCTCCGGCCGCGACGAAAAACTCTTCCCCGAATACTTCGCTTCCGGGCGCGGCAACACGATCGGTCAGGCCGGACGCACCCAAGCTTTTTGCACCGGGCCGCTGCGCTACACCGGCCACGATGCCCTCACCGCGGACATCGACAACCTCAAGGCCGCCGTCCAGGGCCTCGACGTCGCGGGCGTGTTCATGAACGCGAACACCCCCGGCACGATCGAGCACTGGCTGCACGACGAGCACTACAAGAACACCAAAGATTTCTTGTTTGCGATCGCGGAGACGATGCGCGTCGAATACCAGGGGATCGTCGATGCGGGCTTCATGCTGCAGATCGACGATCCCGATCTCCCCGACGGTTGGCAGATGTATCCCGACATGTCGGTCGCCGATTACCGCGCATACGCACAGCTGCGCGTCGATGCGCTCAACCACGCGTTGCGCGGCATTCCCAAAGACATGGTGCAACTGCACGTCTGCTGGGGTAGCTTCCACGGTCCGCATCAGAACGACATCCCGCTGGCCGACATCATCGACATCGTGTTCAGCGTGCACGCGGAACGGTTTTCGATCGAGGCCTCCAATCCGATGCACGAACACGAGTGGCACCTGTTCGAGCGCGTCAAGCTGCCGCCGAACGGCGTGCTGATTCCGGGCGTCGTCGGGCACTGCACCGATTTCATCGAGCATCCCGAGCTGGTGGCGGAACGCATCGAACGCTACGCCGCGCTGGTCGGCCGCGAAAACGTCGTTGCCGGCACCGACTGCGGGATCGGGCCGCGCGTCGGTCATGCCAAGATCGCGTGGGCCAAGCTGCGTTCCGTCGCCGAAGGCGCGCGCATCGCGAGCAAGCATCTGTGGAGCGTGGCCGCCTGATGCACGCGATCGTGGTCGAGGAGACCGGCGGTCCGGAGAAGCTGCTATGGCGCGAGCGTCCGGAACCCGTTCCGGGGCCGGGCATGGTGACGGTGCGGCTCAAGCTCACCAGCGTGAATTTCGCGGACATCGCCGCGCGTCGCGGCACCGGGGTCACGCCGGTTCCGTTCACGCCGGGTCTCGACGGCATGGGCACGGTCGAGGCGATCGGTGCGGGCGTGACGCGCGTGCGGCCGGGCGATCGGGTGGCGGTGAGCCCCGACGGCGGCTCGTACGCCGAAGTCGTGCTCGCGCGCGAAGACCTCGTCTATCCGGTGGACGCGGCGATGCCGGACGAGGCGGCCGCCTCGATGACGGCGCTCGTCACCGCGTGGAACATCCTGCACATGGCCGCGCGCATCCAACCCGGTGAGACCGTGCTGATCCATGCCGCTGCGGGCGGCGTCGGTTCGGTCCTCGTGCAGACTGCGAAAGCGGCGGGCGCCGGCCGCATCTTCGCGACGGCCGGCAGTCCGGCGAAGTTGAAGATCGCGCGCGATTTCGGAGCCGACGTCGCGATCGATTACACCAAGGACGATTTCGCGCAGATCGTGCTCGACGAAACCGGCAAGAAGGGCGTCGACGTCATCGCCGACGCGATCGGCGGCGACGTGTTCGCGAAAGGGATGGGCGCGCTGGCCCATTTTGGCCGCATGGTGACCTACGGGCAGTCCAGCGGGCATCACGGCGAGCTGTCGACGGAAAAGCTGCACCGGCAGAACCAGGCGGTGCTGGGCTATTCCAGCGGCCACTACCGGCGCAACCGGCCGCTGGCGATCCGCCCGGCCGTCGAGGGTTCGTTCAAGCTCGTCGCCGAGGGCAAGGTCCGCATCCTCGAAGGCGGCCGTTTCCCGCTCCGCGACGCCGCCAAGGCCCAGCACCTCGTCGAGTCGCGCGCGAGCACCGGCCGCGTCTTTCTAACCCTGTAGCCCACCCTGTCATTCCGAGGGGCGCGAACGAAATTGAGCGCCCGTCGAGGAACCTGCCCCCGACGACGTTGTTGCACCACTGCTCGCGCCTTCGCGCTCGCACCCGATCGCGAAGATGGTGGCGCGTCCCTCGACAACGCTCGGGATGACATGCCCCCCACCCTGTCATTCCGAGGGCGCGAACGAAGTTGAGCGCCGTCGAGGAACGCGCTCGCACTCGATCGCAATGGTGGTGGCGCGTCCCTCGACAACGCTCGGGATGACATCCCCCCACCCTGTCATTCCGAGGGCGCGAACGAAGTTGAGCGCCGTCGTGGAACGCGCTCGCACTCGATCGCTATGGTGGTGGCGCGTCCCTCGACAACGCTCGGGATGACATACCCCCACCCTGTCATTCCGAGGGC
>JBEKXE010000137.1:0-11890 GCA_049512335.1 Candidatus Lustribacter sp. | reverse complement strand
CGCGTCCGCGGCGTCCGGATCGTTCAACATGGGCGACCAGAACGTCGTTCAGGTGCTGGCCGGCGCGCGCTCGCAGGTCACGATCAAGGCCTGGGACCGGCCGAACGTGCAGTTCGACACCGACGACGAGAGTGCGCAAGTCACCCGCCGGCCGATCACGTTCGGCACCGTGCAGACCCCGCTCTCGGTACCGATCCCGCTGCAGAACATCGCGGTGCGCGATCCGGTCAGCGGTGCGACCACGCGCGGCACGCTGCCGCCCGAAATCTTTCCGTACGCCTCGGACTTCCGCGCCGGCGAGCACGACACAGTGCGCATCGTCACGGCCGCCGACTCGCACCTCACGGTGATGGTTCCGGCTTCGACCGCGCTGCTGGTCGCGCGGATCCGTCAAGGCGCGGGCCTCATCGACGTCGACGACTACCATGGCGGAACGCTGTTCGTCGCCAGCGGCGGCGGACAGACGCGGTTGAACGACGTCATGAGCGCCACGTTCGTGCAGCAGATGAACGGGCGTCTCGAAATCTACGATTCCAGCTTCGACCGCATCCGCGCGCGCAGCAACAACGCGACGATCGACTTCGAACACGACCGCGCGCGGCAGATCGAGGTGACGAGCGTCTCCGGCAACATCATCTACGACAACGGCACGTTCGATCCCGGATTGGCGCGCTTCGAGTCGGCCAACGGTTCGATCGGCCTCGGCGTCGCAACCGGCGCGCAGGTGGCGGCGCGTTCGACCGAAGGCCACGTCTACTCGATGTGGGACCGGCGCACGCCGCTCGATCAGCGCGGCGACTCCGACGTGAGCGCGACGATCGCCGGCGGCGGCCCGGTCGTCAACGCGCTCACCGGGCGCGGCAACATCTACCTCTACGACGGCACGCTCGCGTCACGGCAAGTGCTGCCGCCCGAATGGCGGCCGATGCGGCAGGCGCAACTGCCTGCCGCCGGCCCGCAAGCGCTGCCGCCGCGCTTCCAGGAGCCGAACGCGTTCCAACGTTTCCGCGCGCTACGCGGACGTAACTAGCTCGTCGCCGACCGCCAGCACGGCGGCCAGCACGTCGTCCAGGTCGGCTTGCGTCGTGCGGTGGTTCATCACGTTCATCCGCAGCGCCAGCTTCCCGTCGACCCGAGTCGTCGACGGTACCGCGAGGCCGCGTTCCTGCAGCTCGATCGCGAGGCGCGCGTTCAACTCGTCGAAACGCCGCTCGTCCACCTCGTCCGGAGCACCGGCGGTGCGCGGCGGCACGTAACGGAAGCACACGATGTTCAAACTGACCGGCGTCAGCAGCTCGAGCGGCGGCGTCGCGGCGATGCGTTCGCCGAAGGCGCGCGCCAGCGCGCACTGATGGGCGATCAATTCGCCGAAGCGGTCGAGCCCGAAGGTCTTCATCGTGAACCACACGCCGAGCGCGCGAAAGCCGCGCGAGAGCTCGGGACCGAAATCGGTCGGCCACGGTTCGCCGCCGGCCGTACCGCGTAAGGTGCGCGCGAGGTACGGCGCGTGGTCGGCGAAGGTGGCGGCGTGCAGCTCACCGTCGCGCACCAAGACGGCGCCGGCGTCGTACGGCACGTGCAGCCACTTGTGCAGATCGAACGCGAGCGAGTCGGCGCGCTCGATGCCGGCGACCAGATGGCGCAACTCCGGTGCGAGTTGCACCATCGCACCGAACGCGCCGTCGACGTGGAACCACAACCCCTCGTCACGCGCGACATCGGCCAAGGCCGCTAGATCGTCCATCGCGCCGGTACTCGCGCTGCCGGCCGTCGCGACGAGCATGAACGGGACGTTGCCGGCCTTGCGGTCGGCGGCGATCATCACGCGCAGCGCCTTCCAGTCCCATTTTCCCGTCGGCACCATGCGCAGCGCCGAGCGGCCGAGGCCCGCGAGGTCGAAGGCGCGCCCGAGCGATCCGTGCGCTTCGGGCGTCGTGTAGCCGACCAGCTGCGGCGCCTCCGCCAACCCTTCGTTGCGGACCTTGGCACCGGCGGCCGAACGGCGTGCGACCAGCACGCCGATCAGGTTCGCCATCGACGTTCCGGTCGTCAGGTAGCCGCTCGCCCCGGCCGGGAAACCGAAGACTTCGCACCACCAGCTGATGACGCGCCGCTCGACCTCGACGGCGGCGTGATCGCGACCCCCGACGTTGGCGTTCATCCCCGCGGCGAGCAACGCGGCGATCACCGCGGCCGGCGTTCCCGCGCCGTGCACCCAGCCGAAGAACCGCGGATGACGGTTGTCGACGGCGTACGGCGCGATCCGTTCGGTGAACGCGGCGTACACGTCGGCCGGGTCGCTGGGCCCGCGCGGCAGCGGATCGCCGGAGATCGCCGCGCGCACCTGCGGCGGGATCGGCCGCCACGGCGGCCGTTCGCGGATGCCGGCGATCGCGTCGAACGATTCGTCGAGCGCGCGGTGCGCGAGCGCGCGCAGCGCCGCCCAATCCTGCGGGTCGAGGCTGTGGTTGCCGCTCATAAGAGGAACTTCCGGATCATGGCGATGTCCAGTTTGAACGTGTGCTGCGGCAGCACCGCTTCGACGTGATAACCGCTGCCCTCGAAGAAGCGCAGCGCCGGACTGCCGTTCAGCACGGCGACGCTGACCTTGTGGCAGTTGTAGTAGTTCGCGATCTCCTCGCAGCGCGCGAGCAGTGCGCGGCCGATGCCGTTGCCGCGCTGCGCCGGGAGCACGTAGAGCGCCTCGACGTGCCCGAGCGACGCGGCGATGCGCAGGCTGAGCGCACCCACGATCGCGCCGTCGACCGCGGCCGTGATGTCGTGCGTTTGCTCGTGCCACACGACCTTGAAGCCCCACACCTCGCTGCGCCACGCGCGCTCGACGGCGTGCCAAAACGGAGCGGCCTCGCCCGGCTTCGCGACCGCGATTTCAAGCGACATCGATCCCCCGAACCGGGGCGTCATACGTCCAGCCGTCGTGCGCCGCGAAGACGCGAATGCCCAGCTCGTCCTCGAGCTCGTACGCCAGCCGGCGCGGATCGCGCTCGAGCATGCGCGTCCCGAAATGGGTCATGATGGCGGAGCCCGGCCGAATCCCCGCGATCAGCCGTTTGGCTTCGTCGAACGTGAGGTGGTCGACGTCCAGCGAATCTTCGTAGCGCAGCACGTTGATCACCATGACGTCGGGCGCGTGCGCGCGGTAGTCGTCGATCAAGCCCTCGAAGTAGCGCGTGCACGGGAGATACGACACCGTCGTGCCGGCATAGCGGAAATGGTAGCCGTACGTCTCGACCGGATGCTGGTGGCGGATGGAGGCGCGCACCTCGACGTCGTTGATCGCGTAGGGGCCGCCCCGTTCCTCGACGATCTCGTGCCGCGGGACGAAGCGCTGCGCGTAGGGCAGCAGAATCGAATCGCCGTCCCAGGTGTCGCGCGGCGCCAGCAGCACGCCGCGCGGGCGCCAGCCGCCCTGGGCCATCGCTTCGATCATCGCGTTGACGTCGCCGGCGTGGTCGAGATGCTTGTGCGAGAGCACGATCGCATCGAGCTCGGCCGGACGCTGCGGCGGAACGGTGCCGAGCGCGCGCACGAGCGCGCCGGGGCCCGGATCGACGTGGATCTGCGTCGCGCCGAAGCGCATCCACATCCCGCCGGAAGCGCGAATCTGTTTGGCGACGACGAAGCGCGCGCCGCCGGTGCCGAGGAAACGGATCGAGATGCTCACTTCCCGGTGAGCCCGTGGTAGAGGTGGAAGAATTTTTCGAGCGAGGCGCGATAACCGCCCAGCGCGTCGCTCCAGGCCAAGAGCGCGTCGCTGCCGGTGTCGGTCAGTTCGTAGACGCGCCGCGCCGGACCGAGGTCGGCGGCGTCCCAATGCGAGCGGATCAGCGCGGCGCCTTCCAGCTGCCGCAAGGTCCGGTAGAGCGCGCCGTGATCGCACGTGATGCCGAACTCGTCGCGCAGCTCTTTCATGATCTCGTAGCCGTGCAACTTCGAGCGGCGCAGCAGCACCAGCAGCCACGCTACGAGGAAATTTTTCGGCGTCGCGCGAGGCGGGAGGCCGGGGTCGGCGATCGCTTTCACGGGGGGACTCAAGCAGTTCTGGCGGCGCGCCGGAACTCCTCACCCGGGCGCCGGGTCACGGCGGTTGTGAAATCGATCGAGGCGCGGACGGGCGGAGCCTGGTTTCTGGTCCTGCTCGGCTCGCTGATGATGCTGCCGCCGCTGTCGATCGACATCAGTTTGCCCGGGCTGCCGACGATCGCTCGCGCGCTTGCTGCGCCGCCGGCGCTGATCCAATCGTCGCTGTCGGCCTTCATCTTCGCCTATGGTGCGGGTCAACTCGCGCTGGGACCGCTCTCGGACCGCTACGGCCGGCGGCCCGTGTTGTTGTGGGGTCTTTCGCTGTACGCGCTGGCCGGCATCGGCTGCACGCTGGTGACCGGCGCCGGCGTGCTGGTCGCGCTGCGGCTGCTACAGGGCTTGGGCGCGTGCGCCGGCACGGTGTGCGCGCGCGCGATCGCGCAGGATCTCTCGCGCGACCGCGCCGGCTCGACGTTCCGTCAGTCGATCCTGACGTCGGTGAACAGCCTCGCGCCGGTCATCGCGCCGTTACTCGGCGCGGCGATCCTCGCCTGGCTCGGCTGGCGCCAGCTCTACGGCGTCCTGGCGGTCGTCGGCGTGCTGCTCGTGGCGCTCGTGGCGCTGCTGCTGCCGGAAACGTCACCGCGCCACGGCCGCAACATGATCGAGGCCTACCGGCGCGTGCTGCAGTTGCCGCGCACGCTCGGATTGATGCTGATGGTGGCCTCCACGTTTTTCGGCTTCTTCGCCTTCATCGCGGGTTCGCCGTTCGCGCTGATCGTGCAGCTGCATCTGTCGAGCACGCAATTCGCGCTGGCGTTCGCGATCAACTCGATGTCGTTCATCGTGGCGGCGGCGCTCAACGCGCGGCTACTGCGGTCGATCGAACCCGAGCCGCTGTTCGCCTTCGGCACCGCGCTGGTGCTGGTGGCGACCGCGCTCGCGTGGGGCGTCGACACGTACGCTCCGTCGGTCGGCGGCTTCATCGCCACCTGGTCGCTGTTCGCGTGCGGCGTCGCGTTCACGACGCCCGCAGCGTACGGCGCGCTGCTCAGCCTGGCGCGCAGCGACGCCGGACTCGCGGCGGGACTGCTCGGCGCGACGCAGGCGGTCGGCGGCGCGGTCGGCGGAACGCTGAGCGGCGCGCAATCCGCCTTGCCGACCACGACGCTCGGGCTCTTCGCGATCGTCGGCGGCGCCGGCGCAAGCGCCGGCTACCTGCTCTCACTTCGCCGGTAAGGCGGAGCCTCCGAACGTGCTGACCGCGACCGCCGCGTTACGCGCCGGATCCCAGCGCACGATCAGCAAGCTGTTGTCGGTCAAGCCGCGCTGCGGGACGGCGCGAAAGTCGTACGGTCCGTTCACCCCGACCCAGCCGCGCAGGTTGTCGATGTACTCGCGCAGCTGCGCGGCGGACGCGCCGGTGCCGAGCTTGCGCAACGCGGAGACGACCAGCATCGCCGGATCCCAGGCGGCGATGCTGACCATGTCGGGCTTGGCGCCCAGCGTTGCCATTTCCGAGCTCATGACGGCGATCGCGGTGCGCGTCGCCGGGCCGTTCAACGATCCGGCGTAGAACGGCACCGTCGCGAAATACACGCTGTGGTCGGGCAGCAGTGCCCCGAACTGTTTGAAGAAGCTCGGCACGAGGTTGCCGGTCGACGTATAGGTCGGCAGATCGATGCCGGCATCGTGCTCGGCGCGAAACAGCGTGCCCGCCGGCGTGCCGGTTCCCCACGCGATCAGCACGTCGGGGTTGGCGGCCTTGATGCGCGCCAATTGCGCCGAGACGCTCAGATCGGCGGGTGAGAAGTGTTCCTGCGCGACGAGCTGGACGTCTTTGTTCTCGGGCAGCGCCGCACCGGCCAGGATCGTTCGCTCGGCGTCCTGACCACCGCCGTCGGTCGAAACGATGTACGCGATCCTGCGCCAACCGCGTTCGCGGAAGAAACGGAACGTCACCGAGAACGTCGGGTCGTAGGGGTGGGTGTAGAACTGGTAGCCGCCGGCCGGCGGCGACCCCGCTTGCGCGAAGCAGTACATCACCGGCCCGCTGCGGATCAACGGCTGCACCGCCGCGCAGCTCTGCGGACTCGACGGCCCGAGGATGACCGGAACGTTCTTGGCGATCAGGTTCTGCGTGAGCAGCACCGAGGTCTTGGGATCGTTCTGATCGTCGGCGACGACGAACGCGATCGGCCGGCCGCCGATGCCGCCGGTGCGGTTGACGTACGCTTCGAGCGCTTTGAGCGCTTGCAGCTCCGTCTGGCCGACGAACGCGATGTTGCCGGTGAGCGGCAAGATGACGTTGATCTCGTAGGGATCGACCGCCGTCGCAGGGGCGGCCAACGCCAGAAAAGCAGCGGCCAGAACGGCGGCGGTAAAGCGCATCATGGCGCGGTTTTGCACCGCCGATACGCGAACGCCTTCGCTCGTAGTCAGGCCAGCAGCGGCAGTTGCGTGAAGCCCGGCCCGACGATGCCCGCCGGCGGGCGATGCAGCCACTTCTCGAGCACCGTCGCGTAGACGCTGCGGAAGTCGGTGGTGAACCGCAGGTTGCCGTTGTCGAGATTGTCGAGCGCCGGTTGCTCGCCGTACAGACCGCCCTTGACGCCGCCGCCGATAACGAACACCGGTGCCGCCGAACCGTGGTCGGTGCCGCGGCTGCCGTTCTCCGCGACGCGGCGGCCGAAGTCGCTGAACGTCATCGTCAGCACGCGTCCCTCGCTGCCGTGCGCGGCGAGATCGGCGTAGAACGCGCTGATGCCGTCGGCGAAATCGCCCAGCAGCCGGTCTTGCGTCGCTTTCTGCGTCGTGTGCGTGTCGAACGAGCCGAGCTGCACGTACAGCACGCGCGTGCCGAGCTTCGAGCCGATGACCTGCGCGGCGAGCGCGAGGCTGCGCCCGAACGGCGTTGCCGGATACGTTCCGGCCGGCTTGTAGCCCGCGACCAGTTGCGGCAGCTCTTCGGCACCGCGCTGGGCGTGATCTTCGATCGAGGCGACCAGCGCGAGGTACGGCGAGCGGAACGGCACGTCGGCACCCTGCACGAACGAGTGGAACTCGTCGCGTCCGAGCGTCTTGTTGCGGTCGCTGGTCAAGCCGTAACCGTTGAGCTGCGCGACCGCCGCCACGTCGACGCGATCGGCGACGAGCACTTCCGGCAGCACGTCGGAGACGGCGATCGCGTTGAAGAGGTTCGCCGCCGGCAGATTGGCGGCGTCGAGATAGCGCCCGAGCCATCCCGTCGAGAGGTACTTGTCCGGTGCGGCCGTCTCCCAGATCGCGGTCGAGCGGAAGTGCGAGTAATCGGGATTCGGATAGCCGACGCCCTGCACGATCGCGACCTGACCCGCGTCGTACATCTTCTTGAACGGCGCCAGCACCGGATTCAGCCCCACCGTAGCGTTGAGGCGCAGCACGTCGTTCCGCGCGACGGCCAGCGAGGGACGGTACGAGTAGTAGGCCGGCAGACCGAACGGCACGACGGTGTTCAAGCCGTCGTTCCCGCCTTGGAAGTAGACGACCACGAGCACGCGCTCGTCACCGGTGGAAGGTGCGGCTTGCGCTAAGGCACGCGAGAAGAATCCAGCCGTGTGTCCGACGACGGCGAGCCCGCTGACGGCTCCGAGCAAGAAGGCGTTACGTTTCACGAATCGTTTCCTCTATGCGAGTTGGTAGGCGGGCATCGCCATGGTGAGGTAGGCGGCGCCGCGGACGCGCTGGTCGGCGTTCTCGCCCGAGAGCGCGGCGAGCGCGCTGATGCCGCTGCCGTCGACGTAGGCGGTCAGCCGCGCGGTCGACGACGCCGAGACGTCGCCCTGCAGGATCGTTGCGGTGAGCGCGCGCGCAACGGCAGCCGGATCGGTCGACGTCATCTGCCGTTGCAACCAGCCGGCGTCGCCCATCTTGGCCATCAAGCCCGAGGCGAAATTCTCCCGCGTCAGCAGGGTCTGGCTGTTCAGCCACGCCGCGCCGCCGTCCCAACCTTTGACGTTGGGCGGCACGAACAGGATCTGGCCCATGCGCCGCAGCGCGCCCAGCGCGACGAGGTCGGACTGCTTGATGCCGAAGAGCTGGTAGCTGCCCACCACGAATTCCACCGGGCTCTTGACGAGCGCGCGGTAGGCGCGGTCGCTGAAGAACACGTTGCTGCGCAGCACGGTCGACATCACCGGCTGGAGGTTGTAGTCGTTCTTACGAATGAGCGCCGCCACCGCATCGACCAGCGCCGGCTCGGGTTCGCTGTAGACGAAATACTCGAGCAGCTTCTTGGCGAACCATTGCGCAGCCGCCGGCTGCGTGAAGATGATCTCGACGATGTCGTGACCGGTGAAGTTGCCGGTACGGCCCAAGAACGTCTTCGAGCCGTTGTCGTGGCGCGCCGGGAAGTCGCGGAAGGCATAGTCGCGGTCGAGACCCCAGCCGGTGAACGCGCGCGCCGATTCGCGCACGTCGGTTTCGGTGTAGTTGCCGATGCCGAGCGTGAACAGCTCCATCAGCTCGCGCGCGTAGTTTTCGTTCGGATGCGACTTGTTGTTCTGCGCGTTGTCGAGGTAGCGCAGCATGGCGGGGTCTTGCGAGACGGCGAGCGTCAGGTCGCGAATGTTGCCCAGCGCGTGCGTGCGGAAGAGGTTGTTCTGGTTGACCAGCGCTTGCGCCGGGATGCCCTTCTGGTAGGCGCTGGTGAAGTGGCCGTGCCAGAACAGCGTCATCTTCTCTTGCAGCGGCGCGGGCGAATCGATCATGCGGTCGAGGAACCAGGTCTCCATCGCGACCAGATCCTTGACGCGCGACCGGCCGAGCGCCTTACGCGCCGCAACGGCGTCGTCGGGCGCGGTCGACGCGGCGCCGGGTTGCTGCGCGGCGGCGACGAGCATCTGAAGTTGCGCGCGATTGGGACGATCGTCGACGAGCTGCGGCTGCGCCGGCAGCGCCGACGCATCGGCAAAATGAGTGAACCCGTCGACGGCCGCGTGCATCCCGGCGGCGGCGGCGCGCGTCACGTCGTCGGGCGAGCCGCCGAAGCCGGCGCGGCGATAGAGGTGCGCGGCGAGGCGCACGTTCCAGGGGCCGGCGTACGTTTCGAGGGCGGTCGCGAGATCGAGTTGCCCGGCCGGGCGGTACGACGCGGCCGGAGGAGTCGCGGTGGGGGTAATGGGGGCGGCCATCGTTTACTCCAAGGGTGCTGGTACGTGTGCTATCATAGCGCCGCCCATCCCAGGAGTCTCACGCCGGAGGCGTATTCTAACCGCCCTCCAACCGCTCACGCATGCCGCCCGAAGCGTCTACCGAGCACAACGCCGCCGCAATGCTCGCTCTCGTCGAGGAGCTGCGCGCGAACCTGGCGCGCGTGCGCGCCGGCGGCGGTACGGCAGCAACCGAGCGACACCACCAGCGCGGCAAGTTGACCGCGCGCGAACGGATCGACCGGCTCGTCGACCCGGGCGCACCGTTCCTCGAGCTTTCCGCGCTCGCCGCGCACGGCATGTACGACGGCGATGCACCGTCGGCCGGGATCGTGACCGGAATCGGCACCGTCAGCGGCACGCCGTGTGCGATCATCGCCAACGACGCGACGGTCAAAGGCGGAACGTACTACCCGATCACGGTGAAGAAACATGTGCGCGCCCAAGAGATCGCGGCGCAAAACCATCTGCCGTGCATCTACCTCGTCGACTCGGGCGGCGCGTTTCTGCCGCTGCAAGCCGAGGTGTTTCCCGACCGCGACCACTTCGGTCGCATCTTCTACAACCAAGCGCGCATGTCGGCAGCGGGAATTCCGCAGATCGCCGCGGTGATGGGTTCGTGCACCGCCGGCGGCGCATACGTGCCGGCGATGTCCGACGAAGCGATCATCGTCGAGGGCACCGGCACGATCTTCCTCGGCGGACCGCCGCTGGTCCAAGCCGCGACCGGCGAGATCGTCAGCGCCGAAGAGTTGGGCGGCGCGGACGTGCACACGCGCATTTCGGGCGTCGCCGATCATCTGGCCGTCAACGACGAGCACGCGCTCGGGCTCGTGCGCGAGGCGGTCGCGCACGCGAACGTGCGCCCGCACGACGCGTGGCCGCGCCGCGCACCGCAACCGCCGGCGCGGCCGCGCGACGCGATCTACGGCATCGTGCCGGCCGACGCGCGCCACGCCTACGACGTGCGCGACGTGATTGCATGCATCGTCGACGGGTCCGCGTTCGCCGAGTTCAAGGCCCGCTACGGCACGACGCTCGTCTGCGGCTTCGCGCACATCGACGGGCATCCGGTCGGCATCCTCGCCAACAACGGGATCCTGTTCAGCGAGAGCGCGCTGAAAGGCGCGCACTTCATCGAGCTGTGCGCGAAGCGCGGCACGCCGCTCGTGTTCTTGCAAAACATCACCGGCTTCATGGTCGGCAAGGATTACGAACGCGGCGGCATCGCGAAAGACGGTGCCAAACTGGTGACCGCCGTCGCCGGCGCGGCGGTGCCGAAGTTCACGGTCGTGATCGGCGGCAGCTTCGGCGCCGGCAACTACGGGATGTGCGGCCGCGCCTTCTCACCCAACCAGTTGTGGATGTGGCCGAACGCGCGCATCTCGGTGATGGGCGGCGAGCAAGCCGCCTCGACGCTGCTCACCGTTCGCATGGAAGCCGACAAGGGCAAGGGAGAACCCCTCGATGCAGCGGCGCAAGCCGCGTTCAAGGCACCGATTCTCGCCAAGTACGAAGCCGAGGGCAATCCGTACTACGCGACCGCGCGCTTGTGGGACGACGGCATCATCGATCCGGCCGACACGCGCGAGGTGCTCGCGCTCGGACTCGCCGCCGCGCGCTACGCGCCGCCGCAACCGACCGCGTTCGGCATCTTCCGGATGTAGCGCTTAGCCTTCGCCCTTCGCGTCTTCGCCGATGCCGATCGCGGTTTGCAGCATCTGGTCGCCGGTGCGCACGCTCTTCGCGTTGGCTTCGTAGGCGGCTTGCGAGGCGATCATCTTGATCATCTCACCGGCCAGATCGACGTTCGACGTCTCGAGAAAACCGCTGACGAGCGAACCATAACCGGCCGTCGCGGGTGCGCCGGTCAGCACGTTGCCCGAGTTGGCCGAGACGATGAAGCCGCCCGGAACTTGCACCAGGCCGCCCGGATTCTGGAACGCTGCCAACGCCACGCGGCCGAGCGTCATGGGTCCGCCGTTGACCGTGGCGCTCACCGTTCCGTCTGCGCCGATGGTGAGGCCGGTCGCGCCCGATGGGATCGCGATCGGCCCACCGGTCACGTCCGTGACGGTGAAGCCGGACGCGGTATCGACGAGAAAACCGTTGGCGCTGACGGAGAAATTGCCGTCGCGCGTGTAGGTCGAGCTGCCGTTGGGTCCGGCCAGGATGAAATACCCGGTGCCGGAGATCGCCACGTTGGTCGCGTCGCCGGTCGGGGCGAGGCCACCGGCGGCCGAGGTCGTTCCGATGCGCGCCGCGACCGCCCCGGCGTACAGGTTTTGAAACTCGACGGCGTCGGCCCGAAAACCCGGCGTGCCGACGTTCGCGATGTTGTTCGCCGAGACGTCCATCGCGACGTCGTAGGCCTCCATCGCGGTGACCCCGATGTTGAGCGGATCGGTAGACATGAGAGCCGACAAATTCGGGCCAGCTCACCCCATGTCATTGTGAGCGCGCCCCCAGCTGTCATCCCGAGCGCGCCCCCAGCTGTCATCCCGAGCGTCGTCGAGGGACAGCCACGATCATCATGATCGAGGCAATCGGCTTGTTCACGAGCGAAGCCGAGTGAACGCCACAATCGCAGTGGCTGGTGGAGATCCCTCGGCTACGCTCGGGATCGAGTCGATCAGCTCGAATGGCGCACCCAAGTG
>JBEKXE010000136.1:0-12110 GCA_049512335.1 Candidatus Lustribacter sp. | reverse complement strand
CGCTTCTTTTTTCGAGTAACCGAGATGCAGCCGCGTGGCCTCGGCGATCTGCTCGCCGACGGTCAGCACCGGGTTCAGCGAGGTCATCGGGTCCTGGAAGATCATCGCGATGTCCTTGCCGCGAATCTTCCGCATCTCGGCCTCGCTCAACGTGAGTAAATCCCGGCCGTTGAAGAGCACCTCGCCGCGCTCGATCTTCCCCGGCGGCTGCGGGATCAAGCGCATGATCGACAGCGAGGTGACGGATTTCCCCGATCCCGACTCGCCGACGATGCCCAGCGTCGTGCCGGCCTCCACCGAAAACGAAAGCCCGTTCACCGCCCGAACGAGCCCGTCTTCGGTCTTGAATGTGGTCGCCAGATCCCGAACTTGGAGAACAGGCATGTTTAAAAGGCGCTCCGCCCTAGGCTGCGCGCCCCCCACGCCTTCGGCGCGGGGCCCCCAGTCCGAGCTCGCAAGAACTTTTGGAGCGTGTCACGATCACGCGGCGCTCGCTCCATCACCGCTATCTAAATTCCGGTCAGGGACACTAACGTCGCGATGACGACGAACGTGATCGCGACGATTCCGGTGACGCGCGCTATCTGACCCTCGAATCCGAGCCGGCCGCGGTACGCCGAGTCGACGCGGCCGCCGATCGTGCCGGAGAGGCCCTCTTGCTTCGTCGTCTGCACCGCAAGCAGGCCGATCATCGAGATCGCCGCGACGATGAAGAGGCCGGCCAGCGTATGCGTCAACCACGGCGCGTGCAGCGCCAGGGGAGAATGGGGCTGGACCACGAGGTTCTGCTGGGCTGCTTGCTGCTGCAGCTGCTGCTGGATCTGCTGGAGCTGTTGCTGGGTCAGCTTGGTGGTGGCGGCAGGCGCCTTGGCGGCCGCCGTGACGGCGGCCAAAAGTGCGGTAAACATCGACCCGTCGACTACGCCCCGGCGCCCGGACGAACCTTGTCGCGCAAGGCATTGACCCGAGCGGCGACGTGTTCGCCGGTCAACCCGAATTGCGCGCGCTGCGCTTCGGGCTTGGCGTGGTGGACCAGCACGTTGGGGACGCCGATGCGTTCGACCGGCAGCGCGATCCCGCGGTCGTTGAGGAACTCGACGACCGCCGAGCCGAAGCCGCCGGCCAACGAGTGCTCTTCCAGCGTGATGAAACGGGAGTGCGTTTCGGCCAACTCGAGGATCAGGTTCTCATCGAGCGGTTTCACGAACCGCATGTTCACTACCGTCGGCTTCTGATCGTCGTCGAGCAACTGGTAGGCATCGAGGGCCGCATCGACCGTGATGCCCAGCGCCAGGATCGCGACGCCGTGCCCCCGGCGCATGACCTCGGCGCGACCGACGACGAGCGGTGCCAGCGGCTCGTCCCAGCGGCCGCTCGAGCTCCCGCGCGGATAGCGGAGCGCGGCCGGCCCGTCGAGCGCCAGCGCCGCGTCGAGCATCGGCGTGATCTCGGCTTCGTTGCGCGGTGCCATCAGCGTCATGTTCGGCAACGTACGCAAGTAGGCGATGTCGTAGAGCCCCATGTGCGTCGGACCGTCGTCGCCGACGAATCCGGCCCGGTCGAGCGCGAACACGACCGGCAGATTCTGCACGGCCACGTCGTGCACGACCTGATCGTAGGCGCGTTGCAAGAACGTCGAGTAGATCGCGCACACCGGTTTGATGTTGCTGGTCGACGCGCCGGCGGCGAAGCACACCGCGTGCGCTTCGGCGATGCCGACGTCGAAATAGCGGGCCGGGAACGCCTTCGCAAACTTCGTCAATCCCGTGCCGTCGGGCATCGCGGCGGTGATGCCGATGACCCGCTCGTCGCGCGCCGCGACGGCGATCAGCGCGTCGGTGAAGGCTTGGGCGAACGTCGGCCGCCCGCTCTTCTTCTCGAGTTTTCCCTCATCGGGGGAATAGACGTTCGGCCCCACGCCGTGGAAGGTGCGCGCATCGCTCTCGGCCGGCTCGAAGCCCTTGCCCTTGACCGTGCGGACGTGCAAGAGCACGGGGCCCGGAATGCGGCGCGCGTTCGAGATGATGTCGCACAGCGCGTCGTAATCGTGGCCGTCGATGGGGCCGATGTAGCGGAAGCCCATCTCCTCGAAGATCACCGCCGTCTTGCCTTCGGGCGAGACGAACTTCATGGCCGCGGTTTCGGCCGAGGAGAACGCGTGGCGCGCGGTGCCGCCGAACGGGACGTGGCCGAGCACGTCCTTCATGAGCTCGCGCGCGTTGGTCGACCACGGCTTGGTGCGCAGCACCGACAGATACGACGCGATCGAGCCCACGTTGGGCGCGATCGACATCTCGTTGTCGTTGAGGATCACGATGAAATTGGTCTTCATCGGCCCGGCGTTGTTGATCGCTTCGTAGGCCAGGCCGCCGGTCAGCGCGCCGTCGCCGATGACGGCGACGACCGTTTCCTTGCCGCCGCGCAGGTCGCGCGCCGTCGCCATGCCGAGCGCCGCCGAGATCGACGTCGAGGCGTGACCGGCCCCGAACGCGTCGAACTCCGATTCGCTGCGCATCGCGAAGCCCGAGACGCCGCCGCCCTGCCGCAGCGTGTCGATCCGCTCGGCCCGGCCGGTCAGCATCTTGTGCACGTACGATTGGTGGCTGACGTCCCAGACCACTTTGTCCGAGCGCATGTCGAGCACGCGGTGCAAGGCCATCGTCAGCTCGACGACGCCCAGGTTCGGCGCAAGGTGGCCGCCGTTCACGGCACAGACCTGGATGAGGACGTTGCGGATTTCTTTGGCGAGCTGGTCGATCTCCGTGCGGCTCAGGCCGGTCAGATCGGCGGGCGTCCCCAGACGTTCGAGCATGGACCGCTTTTCGACGCCGCGAACGCGAAGCCCGTGCAAGCTCCGGCCGGGGTACCGCCGCCGATCCCGCTCCGCGTTCGGGCCCGCGTCTGGACCGACGTCGCGCGCATCTTCTCGACGGTCTGCAACCCGTTTTTGACCTCACTCCTGCTGTTCATCATTTTGGCAGGCGCCCGGTCGCGGACCAACTCCGACTTCTGGGTGCTGCTGGGCAATAGCGCGTTCTTCACCTCGATCGGGCCGATGCTGTACGTCTTCTGGCTCTACGCGACCGACCGCATTGCCGATCTCGACATGTCCAAGCGCGAGGAACGCGAGCAGGTCTTCGTGGTGTTCGTGATCTTCTTCGTGCTGGGCACGATCGATCTGTGGCTGATCGGCGCGCCGGCGATCATCACCGCCTCGATGGCCGGCTACGCGGTGTCCTCGCTCGTCGTGCAGTGGATCACGCGCTACTGGAAGATCTCCACCCACGCGCTGGGCATCACCGCGCCGCTGATCGCGCTGTGCGTCATCTACGGCCCGCGCCCGGCGCCGTTCTTGATCCTGATCCCGATCGTGTGCTGGTCGCGCGTCTACCTGCGCGCCCACACGCCCTTACAGGTGATTGCCGGCGTCGGTCTCGCGACCGTATCGACGCTCACGGTCTTCCGCCTCTTCCACGTCATCTGATCTCGAGCGCGGTGACGCGGCCGGCGCGATCGCCGGTCCATTTGCGTACGTTGCGCTCGAATTTCGTCACGTCGCCGTTGGTGACGTAGAGCGTCGTGCCGTTGCCGGGCGGCAGCCCGAGCGCCAGCACGGCGCGCGCTTGTTCGCGCGCCGGATCGATCCGCGCCGCCGCCGGTAATGCGGCGGCGAAGTGGGCGTCGAGCAACGGGTAGTGCGTGCAGCCGTACACGATCGCGTCGACCCCGTCCGGCAGTTCGGCCACCACGTCGCGTACCGCAGCGCGCGCGCGCTCGCCCTCGCTCTCTCCCGCTTCGACCAGCGGCACGAGCAGCGGCGCCGCCACCTCGACGATCTCGATCTGCGGCGCGACCGCAGCGATCGCGCGCGCATAGGCGTGACTGCGCACGGTGGCCGGCGTCGCGATAACCGCGACGCGCCGAAACGCGGTGCCGGCGAAGGAGCGCGCGCAGTTGGCGATCAGGTCTTGGATCGGCCGGCGGAACTCCGTCGCCGGCCAGCCGAGCCGGCTGGCGACGGCGCACGAGGTGTTGCAGCCCATCACGACCAGCTCGGCGCCGTGTTCCCCGAGCCACTTGAGGTTAGCGGTCAGCAGCCCGTGCAGATCCGCATCGGTGCGCTCGCCGTACGGCACGTGCGCCTGATCGGCGAAGTAGACGATGTCGGCGTCGATGCCGGCCGCGCGCAGCGCCGCGAGCACGGTCAAGCCGCCGAGTCCGGAGTCGTAGACGCCGATCACTGATCGACTCGGGACGTTTGCGCCGCCGGCGCGCCGGCGTAGGCTTTCACGCCGTTGGCGATGCCCTGCGCCATGTTCTGCAAGAAGGCCGGCGTGCGCAGCATCGCCGCGTCGCGCGGGTTCGAGATGAACGCCGTTTCGATCAGGACCGACGGCATCGTCGTGTGACGGATGACGTAGAAGTTCTCGTGGCGCGGGCCTTGATCGTTGGTTCCGGCGACCGGAATCACGGCTTTTTCGAGCGTTTGCGCGAACGTCTCGGAGTCGGGTTTGTACCAGTAGAACGTCGTTCCGCTGACGCTCGAGCTGTCGGAATAGTTCACGTGGATGCTGATGAACAGCCGCGCGTTGATCGAGTTGGCGACGTCGCAGCGTGTCTGCAGGTAGGCGCGGTCGTCCGGGTTGGGCTTGCCGTCGGCGCGCATCGCGGCGAGGTTGGCGGCCGACACCGGATCGATGTCGGAATCACGCGTCATCTGGACGTTCCAGCCGGCAGCGATCAACAGCGCGCGCAGCCGGCGCGCGATGTCGAGGGTGAGGTTCTTTTCGACCAGCCCGTTGTGGGACGTGCCGAAGTCGTCGCCGCCGTGACCGGGGTCGAGCACGATCGTGCGCGAGCCACCGCCGAACTTCCACGCCGTGGGCAACGCGGCCGGCGATGCAGCCGCCAGCGGGAACGGCGTGGCCGCCGAGGGATCTCCGATCGCCGCGGATCCGAAGCGACCGGTGCCGGATTTCACGGCCGCGATCGCGTCGACGTTGGTGGCCGCGATCGAGAGGCCGTCGGGCGTCAGCGCGACGTCGACGGCTTTCTCACCGCGCAGCGTCAGCGCGATGCGCACGACGGGCTGGTCGGGTGTGCCGATCTGGCGGATGCGCACGCTGTCCACCGCCGCCACCGCCGGCCGTTCGTCGCGTCCGGCGTCAGGCAACGTCGTGTTCTGGAGATCGATGTACCAGCGCTGGTCGGCCAGCCGGTGCCACTCGTACGGCGCGCTGCCGGTCAGCGCGACGTGGATCGTCAGCCCGTCGCCGGCCGGCTGCAGGGTGATCGCGGTGACGACGGCCGGCCCGGTCGGCGCGGGTAGCGCGCCGTTCCCGTCGGGCTGCGCCGAGGGCTGCGGAACGGCAGCGAGCGACTGCGTCGGCGGCGCGTAGGGCGCGGCATACGACGGCGTCGGTGCGGCCGGCGGCGCCGCGAGCGGTGCGGCCACCGGCGGGTTCGGCACCGTCGCAGCGGGTGGGTTGACCGCCACGCCCCCCGCGCCCGCGACGTCGGTGCCGACGGTCAGTGCGAGCTCGTAGGGTGAGGCCGGCGGGGTCAGCTCGTAGCTGAGGCCGCGCGGTCCGTCGAGCGCGACGATCGTCGTCGGGTTGCGCGGTATGCCGCCGGTCGTGATCGTGGCGGTCGTCCCGTCGCCGAGGCGGTGGGTACCGTCGAGGGTCGAGGCCAGCCCCGCGAAGGCGAACTCGACATGCGTCGGCGTCTCGATGCGTTTCACATACGCCAGCGCGGTCGCGCCGCGGATCACGAGGGTCGTGTGCCCGGCTTGGGTGCGAATGTCCAGCGCGCCGATTTGCGGTTGCAGGATCGTCTCGCCGGCGCCCGCGACCGGCTCGACGTAGAGCGCATGCGCGAGCGCGAACAGCGGCAAGATCGGCTCGGTGCCGTCGACGAACGGGGCGAAGCTCGCGCGCGCCGCGACCCCGCCGGCGCTGTACTGTGCCGAACCGACCGTAAACGTGATCGTGCGGTGGTCGGGGGCCGTCACCACCACATAGCGCTGCTGCGGCTGATAGGCGACCGTCGCGCCGAGCTTGGCCAGGAACCGTTGCAACCCCGCATCGCGGATCGACACGGCGACATCGCCGTCGAGCGGAATCGCGCGCTCGAAGATCAGGCGGGTTCCGGCGAACCAGAAGTTGGCGGTGTTGAAACTGGGCGTGTCTTGCGCGGCGGCGGGCACCAGGGCGGCGAGCGCGACGGCGAGCGCCGCTACCGCGCTAAAAACTTTGACGCGAAAGCGGTTCATCGAGTTCGAGATGACCTCCGGGGAGCGTCGCGAGCCGCTCGCCCGCAACGCTCACGCGCACGGACGTTATACCGGGCAGGGCCGTCAGCGTGTACACCAGCGCCTTGAACTCGGCGGCCTCGTTGAAGCTGCCCTCAACGTGGGCCCCAACGTCTTTGGAGAGGTCGACGTCGGCCGTCGACCCGTCCAAGGTCACCGATTCAACGGTGGTGCCGCTCGGAAAGCGGACCGCCTCGACGCCGGCCGGAGGGCCTGCAACCGCCTGAACGGCCGCGTAAAAGGCAACCGAGCGCGGGTCGCGTGCCGGGCCGAGCGACACCGTCCACGGGACGGTGGTCGTCCCGTCGGCGACCTTGACGTAGTAGACGACAACGGAACTCGGGCCGCTTGTATGCCGGCCGAAGAACCACCATGAGGCGGCCGCAACGGCAACCAACAATAGGACCAAGGCGACGGCGCGCGTGGCTCGCATGTTGGGATCTCCACATTCGCCATGCCAACGACGCTCTACTCTGCTCCGGCTAGGGATGCTCGCGCGCTCGCCGCTTCACGTTGGCCTGGGGCCAAGAGTGGGATGATTCCGAGCACAAAAGGAAAGGCGTCAACCGTGCGTTTACGGAACGACATTTCTGCCGTGGTAAGCTGGGTGCGCCGAACCGACGGCCGCGCCGAGGCGTTTCGGTAGCGGCTTGTCCCGTCTCTTTGAAAGCTTCGGCGACGGCGCCGACGAGGCGGATTCGTCCATTGCTTCCTCGCCCAGCGGCGAAGCCGAATCCGACACGGCTGCCGATGCGTTCGACGGCGCGTTCGGTGCGGGAGAGACCCTCAGCCTCCTAGCCGACGAAGAGCCGCCGGCGCTCGAAAGCGAGCCGCCGCAGGTAACGCGCTCGCTGAGCCTGCGCGACGACGAGGCCACGAACGTCCCGCCCGGCGGCCTCGCAGCGGTCCCCTACACGATCCCGGACTTCGCCAAAGACACCAAAGACCTCGAGATGTACGACGACGCGAAGCGCCGCTACGAACGGCAGCAGATCGCGTCGGCCGAAACCGCCATTCACACGTCGTTCGCGCAAAAGCGTGAGACGCTGCAGCGCGAGATAAAGAACGGCCGCACCTTCGAGGACGAGCGCCGCGCAACCGCGATGGTCACCACCCGGCAGTATGCGTCGGCCTACCCGATTCACGTCGACAAGCGCGGCGTCAACCCGCCAACATTCTGGGAGAACCTTTTCTCCTTCGGCCGCGCCGGAAAACTGTATCGGGCCGCGTTCGTCGCCGCCGAAGCACTGACCGAATTGCGCAACGCCATGCGCAAACGTGAGGAACAACTCGGCCAACTCGACGACCAGATGAAACGCGCGATCTACCTCAAGGAAGAGTCGATCAAGAAGGCCATGGAGACCGAGGCCGGGATCAACGAGTTCCACGAACGTCCGGAAATCAAGCCGCTCTTCAAGCGTATCGAAGCGGTGAAGAAAGAGCGCGCCGATTACGCCAAACGCTTGGAACGCGGCGTCGTCACCGACGAGGAACAGCGCGACCGCGCGATGGCGGAGCAGAAGCTCGTCCCGACCGAGCTGCCGATCATGGGCGCGATCATCGCCAAGGTCGCGCGCTTCGGCAAGCTGTCGTATTTCCAGCTGCGCGATCTCGAGAAGAACGAGTCGCTGCTCAGCTACGATCCGCGGCTCGATCCGCTGCGCAACTGCGTGTTCGACGTCTACTCGGTGGCTGGAACGGTCGCGGCGAAACTCAAACGCAACGACAACGGCACCGCGTTCCGCGTCGCCGACCACTTCAAAGCGTGTTGGCGCAATCAGGACAAAGCCGAAGAGCTCTATAGCCAGCACCGCTCGGCTTTGCGCGAAGATCGCGGCCTCTCGCCGATGGAACCGCGCAACGAGAATGAAGCCGAGATCATCGAGCGGCTCGCCAACCTCTCGCAGCTGGTCGAAGGCGGGAGCCAAGCCCGCCCCGAGGGCGCCCCGACTACGTCAACAGGGGGATAGCTGCCGGTCCGACCACCGGCAGCCGGAGCGCGGTGACGGTCAGCGGATCGCCGACGACGCCGCGGTGCGCCGCGACGCCGCGCGCGCGCAGATCGATCGCGTTCATGATGTCGCCGACCACGCTCGAGGCCGATGCTGCACCGCCCGCACCGAGCCCGAAGAACTCGAGCGGGCCGGAGTTCGCGCCGACGACCCGCACGACGTTCTCGGCGCCGTCCGGCCGCGCGAAGGCGTGGCTGCGGGCCACGTAGGCCGGCGTCACCGCAGCTTCAATACCGCCGTCCGTGCGGCGCGCCAGCGCGATCAGTTTGAGCCGCCAGCCGCGTTCGGCCGCCAGCGCCACGTCGGCCGGGGTGATCGCGCTGATGCCGCGCGTCGGCAATGCGGCCGGGTTCACCGGCCCGCCGAAAGCCAGGGTGGCGAGGATGGCGAGTTTGTGGGCGGCATCGAGCCCCTCGACGTCGTTGCGCGGGTCGGCTTCGGCGAACCCGCGGCGCTGGGCTTCGGCCAGCGCGTCGCCGTAGCTCGCGCCGGCCTCCATCTGCGAGAGCACGAAGTTGGTCGTGCCGTTGACCACGCCGCCGACCTCGAGCACCGGCTCGTCGGCGAGCGAGGTTTCCAGCGCGCGCAGAATCGGAATCGCTCCGCCTACGGACGCCTCGTAGTGCAGCGTCGCCCCGGTGCGTGCGGCGAACGCGCGCAGCCACGGCCCGTCGTGCGCGATCAGCTCCTTGTTGGCAGTGACGACGTCCTTGCCGTGGGCGATCGCGCGCAGCACGAGCTCGCGGGCCAGCCGCACGCCGCCGATGCACTCCACGACCACGCTCACGTTCGGATCGTCGACCACCGCGAACGGATCGCCATCCCAGGCCCCCCAGTCCACGTCGCGCGCCTTGGCGGGATCCCGAACCGCGACAGCCCGCAAGAGGCCGGGGTGGGCGAGCAACAGCCGCCGCGCAACCGCGGCGCCCACGACCCCGCAGCCGAGCAGACCGACGCCGGGACGGAGCCGCGGCGCCGCCGGGCGCTCGAGGGAGTCGTGGAGAGAAAGGGCCGACATGGGGAAGCCTCCGGGGAATGAAAACGGCCCCCGCCGATTGGCGAGGGCCGTGTGATCTGATGCCGTGGTTCGCGTTTAGACCAGCACCGACCGACACTCGCCCTCGCCGAGGGGAATGGTCATAATCGTCGTGGTCATAATGGCGCCGAACGCGGACATGGGCCGACGGTACCACATCCCCGCGGTCGCGGTCAACGCTCCTTTAGCGGTCTTGGCGCGATGGAATGAGCAGCCGCTCGATCTCGTTGATTGCCAGGGTGAGCACGAAGCCCAGCAGTGCGATCATGATCAGCCCGACGTACATCGTGTTGACCGAGAGAATCTGCCAGGCGTTCCAGATCATGTAGCCGAGGCCGCTCTGGGCTCCGATCATCTCCGCGATCGCGATCAGGATCAGCCCCATCCCGGCGCCCAGCTTGACCCCGGTCATGATGAACGGAAGCGCGCCCGGCAGTGCGATGGTGGTGAACATCTTCCAGCGGCTGGCCCCGAAATTGTGCCCGACATCCAAATAGATCTGCGGAATCTGCAGCACGCCCGAGACCGTGTTGATCACGACCGGATAGAAGACGCCGATCGCCACCATGACGATCTTCGACGGCTCGCCCAACCCGAAGATCAGCAAAATCAGCGGCAAGATCGCGCTCTTGGGCACCGGATACGTGCCGAGGATCAGCGGCTCGACGAGCGTGCGCACCGGCCGGTAGAGGCCCATCGTGAGACCGATGACGAGCGCCGGTACGGCGCCCAGCAGAAAGCCCCAGAAGAGCCGCTCGAGGCTGATGAACGTGTTGGCTTCGAGCTGACCGTTGGCGGCCAGCGTTCCGAAGGTGCCGGCAATGCTCGACGGCGCCGGAAAAAAGCGCGTATCGATCAGGTGGGTGTCGGCCAGCACTTCCCACAGCACGAACACGCCGAGCGGCGCGACGACGCCCATGATGCGCTCGTTGTTGCCGCGCGAAAGGGTCCGCTTGCGCGTTTGCGTCGCGCGAATGACGATCGAAGCCGCACCCTCGACGGGCGCCGGCGACGTGGCGGGTTCGGACGAGGGTGCGATCACCGCAGCGCTCCCGCCGCTTCGGCGGCCTCGCCGGCAGGTCCGTTCCTCGCCTCCGCTGCGGTACGGAGGGCGGCCAGCACTTCGTCGCGCAGTTGGCCCCAGATGTTGTAGACCAGCTCCCCGTATTCGGGCGTGGCGCGCAACTCGAGCACCTTGCGCGGACGGGGGAACGGCACGTCGATGATCGCTTTGGCGCGGCCGGGCTGCGCGGTCATGACCATGATCTTGTCGCCCAGCGTCACCGCCTCGTCGACGCTGTGCGTGATGAACAACACCGTCTTCTTCGTCTCTTCCCAGATCCGCAGCAGCTCTTCCTGAAGCAGCGTCTTGTTCTGCTCGTCGAGGGCCGAGAACGGCTCGTCCATCAGCAAGACTTCGGGATCGTTGGCGAACGCGCGCGCGATCGAAACGCGCTGCTTCATGCCGCCCGAGAGCTGGTGCGGATACGCCTTGGCGAACTTCGTCAACCCGGTACGCGCGAGAAAGTGTCCGACGACCTCGTCGATTTCGCGGGCCGGAGCGTTGCGCATGCGCAGGCCGTAGGCGGCGTTGTCGAACACCGTCATCCACGGGAAGATCGAGTCGCCCTGGAAGATCATCGCGTTGGCGGGCCGGTCGCTGCGGTCCCGGCCGATCGTGATCGTGCCGCGCGTCGGCGTCTCGAGGCCGGCGGTCATGCGCAGCAGCGTGGTCTTGCCGCAGCCGCTGGGTCCGACGATCACGAAGAACGAGCCGGCCGCGATGTCGAGGTCGATGTGCTCGATCGCGACCAGCGGACCGGTACGGATCAAGAACGTCTTCCCGACGTCCTCGAAGCGAATTTTGGCCGGTGCCGCTTGCGCAGCGATCATGAGGGTCTCCTCGGGTTCGCTATTCGAGGGCGAGAAACGCGTCCTGGATACCGACCCGCCGGTCGGTCAGCGCTTGTTCCAGGGAATACGTCAAGAACGCGTCGATCGCCGCAGCGTTGGCACGTACGCCGAACGGGTAGGGATCCCCCAGGTGCGCGCGGGCCTCCTCGAACGATAGCCCGGCGATCGGCGACTCGATCTCGTTCGGGTACACCCAGGAACGGTTCAACAACCACTACCCGACCGAGTCACCGTCCTACTTCGAAGAAGGGTTCACCAACGGCTTCGCCAACCGCCGTCCCAAAAGCAGCATGAGTGCCGCGCCTGCGGCCGGCATCAGCGGTACGATCCAGATTTTCTCAAGAAAAAACATTTCAGCTCTCAGTATTCCTACGGCGGTTTGTGCCGCTTAGCCCTTCAGCAGATCCACTTCGTCCATATTCACCGTCGCGCGGTTACGGAAGAAGGCGATCAGGATTCCCAAACCCACCGC
This sequence comes from Candidatus Lustribacter sp., assembly GCA_049512335.1. Taxonomy (GTDB): domain Bacteria; phylum Vulcanimicrobiota; class Vulcanimicrobiia; order Vulcanimicrobiales; family Vulcanimicrobiaceae; genus Lustribacter. The sequence goes on along the minus strand of JBEKXE010000136.1, from coordinate 363 downwards.
AGCTTCAGCGGCGGCGTCGCATGCAATGAAAAGAGAGAAGACTTGTCCATGCAATCCGTACAGACGGGAGAATGCAACCAGGTTCAGGTTCACGGAGCTCAACATGAGCTCAATGGACATGAAGATAATCATTACGTTGCGGCGGGTAATGACGCCGACCATTCCGATAAGGAAGAGTATGGCGGCAACCACTAGGTAGTGCGTAATTCCAATATCCAGCATTCTTACACCCTCCGCTTCGCCATTACTACGGCGCCGATAACCGCGACCAGAAGTAGAAGGGAGGCGATTTCAAACGGGAACATGTAATAGCCCATGTTGCGACTGTAAAGTAGTAGCCCAATATCCTGAACGTTATTGTGT
>JBEKXE010000135.1:0-12225 GCA_049512335.1 Candidatus Lustribacter sp. | reverse complement strand
GCATCTCGTGGTCCCCGAAACCAAGCCGGTCGGGCAAATGCTGGCCGAGTTCCAGCAGGGCCGTTCCCATATGGCCATGGTGGTGGATGAGTTCGGCACCATCGCCGGACTCCTCACCGTCGAGGATGTGTTGGAACAGATCGTCGGACCCATTCAGGACGAGTACGACGAGCAGAGCGACGCACACGCCGGTGGCCCCGCCGGCTCCGTCGGCCTAACCGGCATACTCGTCCGTCTTACGCCCGGGGCCGGCAATCGATGCGGATTTCGCGCATCGCGCCGATCTCGAACCGGTCGCCGGGCCAGACCACCGTCGTCGAGCCGTACTCCTCGACGATCGCCGGGCCATCACTCGCAAAGCCCGGAGGAAGCGCGTAGCGGTCGTAGACCGGCGTCTCGATCGTCTTTCCGCCGAAGTACACGGAACGCTTTTGCGCGGGCCGCGGCTCCGTTGCAGCGCGCGGCAACTCGGCGAGCTCGGGACGTTCGAGCCGCCCAAACGTCGTGACGTGCAAGGCCCGGAACTCGACCGGGTTGATCTCGTCGGTGTGGCCGTAATTGCGCAAGTAGTGGTCCTGGAAGGCGCGGTAGATCGTGTCCTCGTCGGCGCCCCCGCTGATCGGCACCTTGATGTCGTGATGCTGGCCGCGGTAGCGCATCTCGGCGAACCGTTCGAAGCGCACCTCGCTCGGAGCGAAATCGGCGCGTAGCGTGCTGCTCGCTTCCGTCTCCAAACCGGCGAAGATCGTCTCCATCTGCTTGAGGAACTCGGCGCGCAACGGGTGCACGAAGGTCGTCGAATGGTCGAGCCGCGCGTCGGCGAGCAGCATGCCGATCGCCGAGAAGTTGCCCGGCTCCGGCGGAATCACCACCGTCGGGATCGACAGCTCGCGCGCCAGCGCCGATGCGTGCAACGGACCGCCGCCGCCGTAGCTGAGCAGGACGAACTCGCGCGGATCGCGGCCGTGCTCGACCGAGATGCGGCTGATCGCGCTCGACATGATGACGGTCGCGATCGCGATGATGCCGTCGGCGGCGCGCACCAGCGCGTCGGGACCGGTGTAGCCTAACGGCTCCGCGACCTTGGTGCGCATCGCGTGTTCGGTCGCGCTGAGGTCGAGCGACAGCTCGCCGCCCAAGAAGTTCGCCGGATTCAGCCGTCCGAGTAACAGGTTCGCGTCGGTGATCGTGGGCTCCGAGCCACCACGCCCATAGCAAACCGGACCGGGCGTGGAGCCCGCGCTCTGCGGACCGACGTGGATCTGGTCGAGCTCGTCGAGCCACGCGATCGAACCGCCGCCCGAACCGACCTCCGTGATCTCGATGACCGGCGACTTGATCGGGATGCCCTTGACGTACCCGCCGACGTAGTACGGCGACGTCACACCGAAGCGCCCGTCTTCGACCAGCGCGCACTTCGCGGTCGTGCCGCCCATGTCGAACGCGACGACGTTGGTGAACCCCAGCGCCTGGGCGTACGCAGCGGCCCCGATGCAGCCGCCGACCGGGCCCGATTCGACCAGCACGATCGGCTGCGTGCACGCGCGCTCGGTCGAGAGCACGCCGCCGTTGGAACCCATCATCGAGAGCTTGCCGGTGAAGTCGCTGCCTTTCAGGTCGCTCTCCAACCGTTGGATGTACGCCTTCACTTGCGGGCCGATGTAGGCGTTGGCGGCGGCGGTCGACACGCGTTCGTACTCGTGCCATTCGCGACACAAGTCGGTGCTCGCGGTGACGAACGTTCCGGCCGGCAGCAAGCGCGCGAGCTCGGCCGCGGCCGCCCGTTCGTGCTCCGGATTCAGATACGAGTGCAGAAAGAATACCGCCACCGCGTCGGCACCGATGCGCCGCAGCTCCGTCGCAATGCCGGCCAGCTCGTCGAGCGCGAGCGGAACCTCGACCGTACCCTGCGGGTCGAGCCGCTCGGTGACTTCGAAGCGGCGCTCGCGCGGTATCAGCGGCTCGTCGCGCCGAAAGTGATAGGCGAACGGATCGGGGCGGTTGCCGCGAGCGATCTCGAGCAGGTCGCCGAAGCCCTTGGTCGTGACGAGTGCTGCGTTCGCACCGCGGCGCTGGATGAGCGCGTTGATGACGAGCGTGGTTCCGTGATAGACGGTGCCGGCCGAGGCCGGCGTCAGCTCGGCCTTGTTGAAGCACGTAACGATGCCCTCGACGAAGTTGTCGTAGGTCGTCGGGGACTTCGTATACGTGACCTTTTTCGTGCCGTAATCGAAGGCGACGAGATCAGTGAACGTGCCGCCGATATCGACGGCAACCGCATGCGATCGCGCTCCCGGCCCGTTACCGCGATGCGGAAAGGATGTCAACTTCCTTCTTTTGCCCTTCTAGCGCTTCGGGATGGGCCGCCCACCAGGCCGAGTCGATCGTGGTGAACTTGACGCCCGCCTTGCGGTACTGGTTGAGAAAATCAGCGGTCTTCGAACCGGGCAGCATGTCGTTGTCCATGCGCATCTCGTCGTAGAATACCGTTTGGCCTTGTTTGCTCAGCATGTAGAGCACGAAGAGTACGGCCGCGTTCGGGTGCGGCGTGTTCTTCGGAATCGCCAGGTAGTAGTAGCGAATCTGCGCCGCGTCGCTCGGAATGTAGAAGTTGACCGGCGCGCCCTTTTCTTTGAGGATGCGCGGCCCTTGGCTCGAGCAATCCTCGGCGAACGCCGCGTACTCACCGCTGGCGATGCGGTCGTCGTCGCCGCAGCGCACGAGGCCGGGCTGCATCGCGACGAGCTTGCGCACGAAGTCGAGCGCCTTGGCTTGGCCCCAGAAATCGGTCGCCGAGAGCACGTCGACGCCGGATGCGTTCGGCGGCGTGGCCAGCTTGCCGTTCCACTGCGGGTTGATCAGGGCCGCCAGCGTCGACGGCGGGTGCGGCATCAAGGCGGTGTTGTAGACGACCACCGGTACCGAGGTTCCGGTCCGGACGAGGCGGCCGCCGGCTTCGAGCATCGCCGGCGTGATGCGATGGTCGGGCGAAAGCGCCGTCCAGGGCACGATCAAAAACATGTCGTGCGGCAGCAGCGGCGCGAGCGACTGCGCCGACGAGAACAAAATATCGCTCGACGACGGCTGGCCGGCACTGAACTCGGTGAAGAGCTGATTGCCCTGGCGCGCCATCTCGGGCCCCGCGGCAAAGCGGTACGTCAGGTGCAAGCCCCAGAGTTTGTTGAACTCCTCCATGTGCCGGCGCGCAACGTCGGCGCCGCCCATGACCGAAGCGCTCCAGGTCAGGTCGAGCGTCCCCTCGCGCGCGGCTCCGGCGATGATCTCGCTGAGGTTCTTCCCCAGCACCGGCGCCGCTTGCGCCCGCACGAGCGCCGGCGAGTTCGATGCGACGAGGAGCGCCGCAATCAACCCGGTTACCACGAATGTGCCGAACCTGCGCAGGCGATTCATGCCAGACCCCTTCCGATCGTTCACAGCTTCTCCCTACAGCGAGAGGGTGGACGGAGCGAACAGCTCCTCGGCATCGACGAGGCGGCTCGTGATGTGCTGTTCGTGCAGATACCGCAACAACGTGTCGATCGAGCGCCGCGTCGCCCGCACGCTGTACGGCCACGGATCCCGAGCCACGGCGTCGCGCACGTCGCCGGCGACGATGCCGGCCGCGACGTACGGCCCGAGCCCGTCGACGAGACGCCGCACGACGCGTTCCGCCGCGGCATTGAACGCGTCGACCAGATTCAACGCCACCCACGGATAGTGTTCGAGCACCGACCGCCGCACGACCACCGTGTGGTTCACCGGATAGATCCCGGTTGCGGCGTAGTAGCGCGCCGCCTCGGCGTTGACGTCCGGATAGAGCGTGCGCACGCGCGCGTCGGCGTGGAGGTCGGCTCGGCTGCGGTCGACGAGATTGCGCGCCGTGATGTAATGGAAGAGCACGTCGAGCTCGCCGTTCAGCAGCATGCGGTCGAGGCTCTGGTCGGACCGCAGGTACGAGAACCGCAGCTCCGCCGGCGGCACGAAGCCGGTTTCGCCGCCGATCGACCGGTCCGCGTCGCGCTCCATCACCCACGTCAGATCGCGGGCCTGCACGCCGTATTCGTCGGCCAGCACGCCGCGCGCCCACACCACCGACGTCTGGATGTAATCCGGAACCCCGGCGCGCTTGCCGCGCAGATCCGCCGGCGTTGCGATCCCGGCGCCGGCGCGCACCAGCAGCTGCGTGTGATAGAAGCGCCGCAAGGTGAACACCGGCAGCGCCAGCCATTCCGACTTGCCGTCGGCAACCAGCCGCGAGAGCGCCGACATCGACATCTCCGAGACGTCGAACTCGCCGAAGCTCAGCTGCCGCCAGAACATCTCCGCCGACTCCATCGGGCTCAAGCGCAGTTTGATCCCGGCCGGAGCGACGCTCCCGTCGAGCAACGGCCGCGTGCGATCGTTGACCGTCAGCGCGGCCGAGAGCTCGATGTCGTTCAACGTCCCGCGCCGGCGAGATACGAGGGATCGAAAAAAGCGTCGATCGGCGGCACGGTCGCAATCGCGCCGGCCGCGCGGATGGAATCGCCCATGGCCAGCAGGTCGCGCCGGAAATCGAACCGGTCGTTGATGGTGAACACGTGGAGCTGGGTGAAGTCGTAGTCGTACGCCTTCTGTGCCGTCGACACGGCGATGTTCGTCGTCGCCACGAGCGCCGCGACCGCCTCGGCCTTGTGCGTGTAGCCGAACCGCACCGCGGCCTTCAGCGCGCGCACGAAGTGCACGACCGCTGCCCGGTTCGCCGCCGCCCACTTCGAATTGACCGCGATGCTGGTATCCGCCCACGGCTTGAGCGTGGCGGAGCCGGTGGCCAGCGGATGAAAGCCGTGCTCTTCGGCCTGGATGTCGAACGGCTGCGACAGCACGGTCGCCGCCACCTGACCCGAGAGCAGCGCGTCGTAGCGCGAGCTGCTGCTGGCCGAGGTGAAGATCGAAAAATCGTCACGCCCGAGATGCTGCTGCGCCGCCATCTTCAAGAACGAGAGCGAGGACACGTCTTGGGGCGAGCCGAGCGCGATCGTCTTGCCTTTCAGTTGCTGCCAGCTGGTGATGCCGGCCGCCGTGAGGACGGTGTACGGATTCGGACCGAACTCCGGCGCGATGATCATGACCGGCAAATCGTGCGCGACCGATTCTATCTCGATGTCGCTGCCGTCGAGGGCGAAATTGGCCGAACCGGTCGCGACCAGGTTCATCGTGGCGACGTTGCTGCCGCTCATCACCGTCGTAACGTGGAGTCCCTCGCCGGCGAAGAAATTCTGGGCCAGCGCGATGTACACGGGCCAGTTGCCGCTGCCCGGCGCGTTCATGGCCAACGACACTTCGACCGGGGTCTGCGCGCCGGCCGGCGCCGTCGCCAATCCCAGGCAAACCAGCAGCGAAAGCGCACGTACGAAAAGACGCGTCATGCCGCCACCGTTAGATAGGGAAATGGTCTCGACCCCTCAAATCCGTCAGCGTTAAAACTTGATTTCGTATCCCCCTCGTACCCGCCCCCGGTTCGCCCTAGCGGCGCCAGGAGTGCCGCGATTTGGCTGTGTCGAGTAATGACGTAAACCTTCCGGCGATCGGCGTTGGAACGCAGGGCCGGCGCTTTTTGCTCCCGCGGCTGCTGCGGTCGCCGGCAATTGTCTTCGGCACGGCGTCGGTCGTCATCGGGCTGATCTTGTGGGAGTTCGCGTACCGCCTCTTCCATGTCAGCCCGCTCGTGCTGGCCCCGCCCAGCGCCATCGCCGCCGAGTTCGTCAAGCTCTCGCAGCAGGGGACGCTCGAGACGGACATCGCGGTGAGCACGAAGCAGTTCGCGCTCGGGTACGTCACCTCGTCGGTCGTCGCGATCGTGCTCGGCTTGCTGCTCGGGATCAACGCGCGCTTCCGCTATGTCGCCAACCCCTGGGTGCAAGCGCTCTATGCCACGCCCACGGTGTCGCTCGCGCCGATCTTCATCATTTGGCTCGGCTTCGGTTTGCTCTCGAAGGCGGCCATCGTCGCGCTGATGGTCTTCTTTCCGGTGCTGATCAACACGGCCGAAGGCGTGCGCATGCTCGACCCGCACTACATCGACGTCGCGTCCGCGTTCGGCACGAATCGTAGGGAGTTTTTCTGGAAGGTGCTCCTCCCCGCAACCCAGCCGCACATCTTCACCGGCTTGCGGCTGGCGGTTGCACGCGGCATCGTGGGGCTCGTCGTCGGCGACCTGTTCGGATCGACCGAAGGCCTCGGCTACCTGATCCTCAACGCATCGCAGATCTTCAACACGACGATCCTGTTCGTGGGCACCGTCGTGCTCGCCGGCGGCGGCGTGCTGCTGACCGAGGCGCTCACGCTGATCGAACGTTGGGTGAGCCCCTGGACGCGCGTCAGCCGATGACCGAAGACGCGCCGCTGCTCGCCTTTGCGTCGGTTCGCAAAGAGTTCCGCCTGTCGTCGACCGGCGCGACCGTCCTCGCGATCGAAGACGTGTCGTTTGCGCTGCGCGCCGGCGAGTTCGTCAGCGTCGTCGGGCCGTCGGGTTGCGGCAAAACGACGCTCTTGCGTATGGCCGCGGGCATGGTGCCGCCGACCACCGGCAACTTGCGCTTCGGCGCCGGCGACCAGCGCGGCAGCACCGGCTTCGTTTTTCAGTACGCGAGCCTCTTTCCGTGGCGCACGATCGAGCAGAACGTCTCGTACGGGCTCGAGCTGGCGCAGAACCGGCGCCGCGCCAACCTGGCCGGAGCGGCGGCCCACACGCGCGTGCACGAGTTGCTCGACCTGGTCGGCCTGACCGACTTCGCGAAGTTCTATCCACGCGAGATCTCGGGCGGCATGCAGCAGCGCTGCAACTTGGCCCGGGCGCTGGCGATCCAGCCCGAGCTCTTGCTGATGGACGAACCGTTCAGCGCGCTCGACGCGCAAACGCGCGAGGAACTCCAGCTCGAGCTCACCCGCATCACCAGCGCCCTAGGCACGACGGTGCTGTTCATCACGCACGACATTCGCGAGGCGGCGTTCCTGTCCGACCGCGTGGTCGTGCTCTCGAGCCGCCCCTCACACGTCGTCGAGGTCGTCGACGTTCCGGCTCCGCGGCCGCGCGCGTTCGACTACCAGGTCAGCGCCGAGTTCAACGGCATCATGCGTCACCTCTTCGAGCTCGTTCACTCTCCCGTCCATTCATCCTAAGAGAACTGGAGGCATCAGTGCGGCAATTCATGGCTCTCGGCTTCGCGCTCGCGGTACTCATCAACAGCGGCGCTGCGTGGGCCCAGGGCGCGCCCGAGACGATCACCGTCGGCACGTTCGGTCAGGGCATCGGGCCGTGGTGCTTCTACGTTGCCCAAGATCGCGGCTTCTTCGACCAGGCCGGCGTGAAGGTCACGAACCGCATCACGCTCTACGGCGATGCTCCGATCATCAGCGCGCTGGTCAGCCGCCAAGTCGACGTCGTGTTCGGCGGCACCGGCACGCTCGTGCCGCAGGCCAACGGGCAGACCGACCAGATCGTCGTCGTCGGCGGCGGCGAAGGCTATCCGGTCTCGCTCGTCGCGCCGGACTCCATCACCTCGCCCGCCCAGCTCGTCGGCAAGACGATCGACATGCCCGACAAATCGTCGTCGCTAACGATCATCGGGACCAAACAAGTCGACGCGCTGGTCGGCAAGGGCAAGTGGAACCCGATCTACAGCGGTGGTGCCAACGCGGCGCACTTCGCGCTGATCGCGGGCGGCCAGGTGCAAGCGGTGCTCGTCAACGACCCGGTGACGCTGCCGCCCGATCAGCACCTGCACATCCTCGCGCGCCTGAACGCGGGGCAAGCCTACAACAACGGCCCGATCCTCACGACGAAGGCGTTCTTGCACGATAAGCCGCAGGCGGCGATTCGCTTCCTGGCCGGCATCGCGGCCGGCTGCAACTTCATCCTCAACCCGAAGAACCGCACGGCGGCGATCGACATCCTCGCCAAGGACTCCGAGGTCGATCGCGACTCGTGCGCGTTGGCCTATGACTTCTATGTCACGGGCCCGCAGCGCGGGCGCACGCCGCCGGCCGACGCGCGCTTGGATCGCAAAGCCTATGCCGCCGCGGTGCAGCTGCTGAAAGAAGCCGGTACGATCACCAATACTAGTTGGGATCCCATGAGCGTCGTCGACGAATCCTATCTCGATCAAGCCCTCAAGATCGCACGCAATCTCCACTGAAAGAGAGGGTCTCCGTTGAGCGCTCGCCACATCAGCCTGCTCTACCGGGACGTCGACCGGCTCCCGTACCTGCACGCGCTCGTGCGCTGCGCGCGCGCTTACGAGCTCGAGATCGACTTGGTACGCCACGTCCAAGCCGGTCCGGAGGATTGGGCGGAGAAGCTCAAACGCGGTGAGGTCGACGCGATCAGCGAGAACTATTGGGGCCTCCAGCGCTTCCGCGCCGCCGGCGCGCCGTTCGTCACGGTCGCGTCATCGGCTCACGCGTGGCTCGAATGGCTGCTCGTGCGTCCGGGCATCAACTCGCTCGCGGATCTGCGCGGCAAGAAGCTCGCCGTGCGCGACACCGGGCCCCAGCGTTCGTTCCCGACGGTCGTGCTGCGCAAGCTCGGGATGCTCGACGACGTCGAGCAGGTGCTCGTCACCGAGAAGGCCGAGGGCCGCTGGGGGATGTGGAAAGCCGTCGTCGACGGCCGCTGCGACGCGTTTTTCACCCAGCCCGCCTACGGCGACGCCCCGCTCGCCGCCGGACTGCACCCGATCGAATACATCCCGTTCGCCTTCGAGGGCGGCTACATCATCCCGACGCTGATGGAAGATTACGTCGCGGCCAACCCCGACGCCGTGCGCGGCCTCGTGTTCGCGATGTTCGATGCGTGCAACCGCGCCAAGCACGAACCCGGTTGGCTGTTGGAGGTGACGCGCGCCGAGTCGCTCGACGCGCTCGCCGAGCACTTCACGTTCGCCGACGATGCCGCGGTGCAACGGTTCGTGATGCATCAGATCGACGAAATCGCCGAGATCCCCATCCCCACGCTCGACGGGCTCTCGAACGCGCTCGAAATCGTCAAAGTGCAATACCCCGGCTCGGTCGACGGCTTCAACCCGATGGAGATGTGGGATCTCTCGTTCGCGCGCCAAGCGCTGCGACGCGAGCGGGCCGCGAAATGAGCGCGCTCGCCGAACCGGCGCGCACCGGCCGCAAAGTCGACCCGGTGACGTTCGAGGTGATCCGGCACCGCCTCGTCGGCATCACCGAGGAGCAGGCCGCGCGGCTCATGACCGTGTCCGGCTCGAAGCACGTCACCGAGATGTCCGACTACAACGTCGGGCTGTACTTGCACGACGGTTCGGTCGCGGCGATGGGCCGCACGATCCTCTACCACTCCTCGTCGATGGCGGCGCTGGTGCGCAGCGTGATCGCCGACTGCACCGACGAGCCCGGCATCCAGCCCGGCGACATCTTCATCGTCAACGATCCCTGGAAGGGTTCGGTACATGCGCCCGACATGGCGTTGATCGCGCCGATCCACATCGACGGGCGGCTGATCTTCTGGTCCGGCGCGATGATGCACATGTCGGACATCGGCGGGATGCACGAGGGCAGCGTGATGCTGCCGGCCAGCGAGTCGTATCAGGAAGGGCTGTTGCTGCCGCCGCTCAAGCTCGCCTCGCGCGGCGTCCTGCGGCAAGACGTGTGGCGCATGGTCCTCGCCAACTGCCGGCACGCCTCGACGATGGGGCTCGACCTCAAAGGCTTGATGGCGGCCAACAACGCGGCGGTCACCGGCCTGCAAGCGCTCGGCGAACGCTACGGCGTCGAGACGCTGCTCGACGTGATGGCGAGCTTGATCGAGCTGTCGGAGACGCGGCTGCGCGCCCGCCTCGCCGAATTGCCCGACGCCGTCATCGAGTCGACGGGCTTCCTCGAATTCGATCCCACTCTGGGCGACTGTCCGGTCGTGCACCTCGAGCTGCGCAAGACCGGCGACCACCTGATCTTGGACTTCTCCAAATCCTCGCCGCAGGTGCCGAGCTCGGTGAACTGCACGTTCGGCGGTTTGATGGCCGGCGTATCGGCCGGTTTGCTGCCGACGCTCGCCTACGACATCCCGTGGAACGAGGGTCTGTATCGTCCGCTGCAGGTCATCTGCCCGGAAGGCAAGGTCTGCAACGCACGCCGTCCGGCGGCGCTCAGCGGCAACATCGCGGGCGGCGTATGGGAAGTCGAGATGGCCACCACCGTCGCGCTCTCGAGGCTGGCGGCGTGTTCCGACAAATACCGGCACGAAGCGCAGGCGTCGTCGACCGCGCGCCCCGGTTCGCTCTTCTTCTTCGGCACCAACCAGCTCGGCGAGCGCTTCGCCGGACGCACCTACGACGTGCTGGGTTCCGGCGGCGGGGCGTACGCGGATCACGACGGCGTGTCGTCGCACGGGCATCACAGCATCGAGCGCGCGCTGATCAGCAACGTCGAATCGCTCGAGCTCGACCTGCCGATCATGTACTTGCAGCGCCGCTGGGGCGCCGACACCGGCGGCGCCGGACACCGGCGCGGCGGCTCGAGCATCCTCTCGATCTACAAGCCCCACCGCGCCAAGCCGACGTTCCAGCGTCTCGGCTTCCGCTGGGAAGTGCCGGACGCCATCGGGCTCTTCGGCGGCCTTCCGGGTTCGCAGATGGGCAGCGAGCTGCTGCGCAAGACCGACGTGCCGCAGACGCTCGCGGGCGGCCACATTCCGGAATTCGACGAGGTCAAGGGCGAGCGCTACGTGCTGCCACCGCAGCGGCCGATGGCGATGGTGCTCGACACCGACGACCTCGTGCGCGCGAACCCGCCGGGTCCGGCGGGCTGGGGCGATCCGCTCGAGCGCAGCCTCGACGACTTGGAGATCGATCTGCGCTTCCACGACGTCTCGCCCGCCGCCGCCGAACGCCTTTACGGCTGCGCCTTCGACGCGCGCGGCGCGCTCGATCCGGCCGCGACCGTGCAGCGGCGCGCGGCACTGCGCGAAGAACGCAAGGCCTGGCCAAAGCGCAAAACGCGGCCGGCGCCGCCGGCAACCGCGTTGCAAACCCGCTATCACATGGGCGACGCGCTCGCGATCGAGCAGGATGTGACGGGTGCGCACTGGACGGTCTGCTCGTGCGGCTACGCGATCGCGCCGGCGGCCGAAAATTGGCGCGAATATGCGGCGTGGTGCCGCGCCGAGCCCGACGACATCGGGGTCGACATGATGGTCAACGAATGCCTCGACGTGCGCCGCTACGCGTGCCCGGGCTGCGGACGGCTGCACGCGGTCGATTTGTGCCGCAAGACCGATCCCGATCCGCACGACATCCGTTTGCAGCTCGAATAGGAACGCTATGAACGACACGCTCGACCACGCTCACGCGCAACGGCGCAAATTTCGCGACCTGCTGGCTCGTCCCCAACTCACGGTCATGCCGGGCGGTTTCAGCCCGCTCTACGCGCGCATGGCCGAAGAGATCGGCTTCGACGCCTTCTTCGTCGCCGGCTCGCAGACCGCGGCCTTTCTGTACGGCGTTCCCGACAACGGCATCATCGGGCTGCGCGAGATCGCCGACCACGTGCGGCAGGTCGCGGCCCGCGCGGGAATTCCGATTCTCGTCGATTGCGACACCGGCTACGGCAATGCGGTCAACGTGACGTTCGCGGTCGAAGAAATCATCCGCACCGGCGCGGCCGCGATGTCGCTCGAGGATCAGGAAGCTCCGAAGAAATCGGCGACGCTCGCCGGACGGCGCTGTATCCCGCTCGACGAAGCCCTCGGCAAGATCAAGGCCGCCACCGCGGCGCGCGACGCACTCGATCCGAGTTTCTCCATTTGCGCGCGCGTGGACGTGCTCGGCGCCGAAGGCGGCACGATCGAGGACGCGGTGAAGCGCGGGGTCGCGTACGCGAGCGAAGGCCGCGCGGACCTGATCTGGCTCAACTCGGTGGAGACGATCGAGGACTGCGCGCGCGCCTGCAAAGCGATCCCCGCGCCGGTGCTGGTGATCTGGGGCGGCCCGCTGCCGGCGCCGACGCCGGCCGAGTACGAACGCGCCGGCGTGAAGATCGCCCTCTACCCGACGGTCGCCGCAACCTCGGGGATGAACGCCGCCTGGCGCGTGATGAACGACCTCAAGGCGCGTGGACCTCAAGCCATCTATGACTTCGCCGCCGAGATGCGCGCCGCACCGTGCGGGCCGGCCGATCAAGCGAAGCTGGTGCGGCAAGACCGCATCCGCAACATCGAGGACC
>JBEKXE010000134.1:0-12280 GCA_049512335.1 Candidatus Lustribacter sp. | reverse complement strand
ACTCGCCCGCCTGGAGCGTCCGGAACATTCGGAGCCGGAAGTTTTGGACATGGTCGAACTCGCAAGCGATACGATCGCCGCCGTCCGCGCCGCCCGCGGAGGCGAAATCACATTGAAATGTGATGAAAGTGCATTCGCATTCGCAGATCCCGGCGACGTTTGCGATGCGCTCGGGAACCTGATCGACAATGCGGTGAAGTATGGCGCAGGCAGCCCGGTCCTCGTCGAAATCACTCTCATTTCCGGCGCCGTCGTCGTGTGCGTCAGCGATGGTGGCCCCGGGATACCGCCAGGCGATCGCCCGTACATCTTCGAGCGGTTCTATCGCGGATGGGTCGGTCGCAGCGACGGCGGCTCGGGGCTGGGTCTCTCGATCGCGCAGCGCGCCATCGAGCGCGCCGGTGGAACCCTTGAACTTCGCTGCGGCGAGCCGGCGCGGACGGTATTTGCAATTACGTTGCCGCGCGCCGGCTGGGCGGAATTGCCTACGTCACGGTTGTCGCCGCGCACGTCGCTGGCTCGTAACTCCTGAATTCGTACGGAACTCGGCCGGAACCGGCCGCAAACCTCGCAACCGTTTCGGAGAACCTTCCCAGGCTTACCGCCGAAAATGAGGCCGTGAGCGCCAGTGTTCGCCCGCGCATCGTCGTCGTCGACGACGAAGAGAACCTTCGCGAAGTGCTCGAGATGGGACTGACCCAAGAGGGCTTCGAGGTGAAAACAGCCCCTGACGGTGCAACGGCGCTTGCCATGATCCGCGCCTGGGAGCCCGAGGGGATCGTGCTCGACGTGACGATGCCGGTGATCGACGGAATCAGCCTCATCGCGCTCGTGCGGAAGTTCTCGCAGGCTCCTATCCTCCTGCTGACTGCGCGTGGCGGCCTTTGCGACCGCATCGCCGGACTCAAAGCTGGTGCCGACGACTATCTGGTCAAACCATTCAATCTCGAGGAACTCTCCGAACGCCTGCGGACGGCACTGCGGCGACCGTACCTTCAGCAAGGCGAGCAACTTCGCTATGCGGACCTTGTTCTCGATCTCAACACGCGAACGACGCGGCGAGGAGGGCGCGAGATCGCGCTCTCGACGCGCGAATTCGACCTTGCCGCGATATTTATCGGGCGGCCTCGACGCGTGTTCACTCGTGACGAACTGCTCGATCTCGTCTGGGGTGCTGACCGCGAGGTGACGCGGGGTACGGTCGACTCCTACGTCTCCTATCTCCGGTCTAAAATCGATGCACCGTCAGCTCGGCCACTCATTCATACGGTTCGTGGGGTCGGCTACGTCATGCGCGAGGTGTATGAATGATCGCTACTGGTTTGAGCGACCGTCATCGCACGCAAGCGCGACGCTACCTCCTCGATTACGCCGGACCAAGCGCGCCGCCGCGCATGAAAGAGCCGCATGGACCGGTACCACGGCGAAATGTCTTCCTTCCGAAGCCAGCGCCAATCCGGCCGCGGTCGAAGCAGAAGCCAAACGGGCACACCCAGCGCTCCACCCAAATGTGCGACCGCCGTATCGACCGCTATGACAAGATCGAGTTGAGCGATAATCGCGGCCGTGTCGGCGAAGTCGACGATTGCGCGATCGCATCGCTCGAGCCAAAGCCCGCTGCCGGTTGCCTCAACAGCTCGTGGACCAACCTGTAAGGACGTCCATCGAATCCCCCTGACCTCGCTCAGCGGCGCACAATCCGTTAGAGACAGGGAGCGCCAACGGTCCATCGGATGGAACGGATTCCCCGCCCATGCAAGGCCTACGTGTAACGCCCCATCAATGCGAACACGATCTCGCCAGCGCGCCATATACTCAGCCGGAACACATAAGTAGGGTGCGTTCCCCTCGGGAGATCCTATCTCACCGAGGAGCCGCGGTAGCGACATCATGCGCACAAACACGTCGAAGGCGTTCGGCGCGACGCTGCCGGGTCTCGCGATCAGATCGACCCCAGGTAGCGTACGAAACAGTGGTTCCAACGTTGGTGGACATTCCAACGTAACGTGTGCCGCGCGTGCCCGCAAACGTGACAGGTAGCGAGCCATTTGGATCATGTCGCCGAGGCCTTGGGCGTGAACTACGAGGACCCGACGGCCGATTATGCTGTCTCCGTTCCACTCCATCGTCTGGAAGCGGCGCTGAAAGGCCGCTCGCTCCTCGAGCCAGTGGCATTCGATTTCCGGCCACGCTGCTGTTAGCTCTCCGTGCCACCCCAGCAGGTTGGCATACGCGCAATGCGGCAGCCGCTCGTTCGGGGTGAGGGCGATCGCAGCGCGAGCAGCATCAAGAGCTGCGGCCGTTTGGTCGATACTTTCAAGCGCCAATGCCAACGTCATCTCCGCCAGGGCAGCGATGCGCGCAGGCGGGCTGAGCCGTAGCGCTTGTCTGCAGTCGGCAATTGCGGCGCCGTAGTTTTCGAGAGCATCATGGGCCTGCGCTCGCCGGACAAGCAACCCCGCATTGCCGCCGTGCAGCCCTAAGCCAATATTGCAGGCCGCTATCGCAGATGCATATTTCCCGCCGGCCATGTAAAAACGCGCCAGATCATCATAATCGACATACCGCCAGAGCATACGGGCTCATGCTCGCCCCCATGTCTTGGTCCATTATGAGTAATGCGACCCCGCGATTCTCAGAATTCGAAAGGGCCGGCGCCGCGATCACCAGCGCAGCGGTAGCGGCTTTGCGACAGCTTCTTCGAGCGACGGCGCGGGACGAAACTGTTCGGGCGGACGCATTTTCCCGCTCTCATCGATCTGATCCATGTCCGCGTAGAGCTCGAACTGATAGCCGTCCGGGTCTTCGAAGTTCACCGCGTAATTGCAGCCGGCACCCTTGCGGCCTTCAAACACGATCGGAATGCCTTGCGAACGTAGGTAATCGCGGGCATCGAAGAGCGCGTCGATGTTCGCAACCTCCATCGCGAGGTGCTCGATGGCGTTGCCGTCTTCGGGCCGCGGGCTACGGCTTTTCTTGCCGGGCTTCAAACCGATACCGTGATGATCGGCGCCGAATCGCAAGAATACCATCCCGCGATCATTCCGGTCGGAGACCTTGAACCCCATCACCTCCGTCCAGAACTTCACGGAGCGCTCGACGTCGCTCACTTCGTACACCAAGTGGCCGAATTTGCGCACGTGAATCGGGCTCGTCCGCTGCTGTTTCTCCGCGCGCTCGATCTGTTGCAGCATATCGTTCTCCGGACGTTGACAGATATAGTTTTAGGGTATACTATCCTGGCCGATGAGCTCCCTTCCGCCGACGATGAAAGCCGTGCTGATCGAACGCTTCGGCGGTCCGGAGGTCCTGACGTACTGCGACGTCCCGACACCGCAACCGGGACCCGGCGATGTCGTGGTCGAGGTGCGCGCGGCGACCGTTAACTTGACCCTCGACATCCACACGCGCCAAGACGGAGACGGGCGCAATCCGATGCTGCCGCTCGTGCTGGGTTCCGATCCCGTCGGCGTAATCGCTGCGGTCGGTTCCGGCGTCGACTCCGAGCGCGTCGGCGAGCACGTCGCGGTAGCGTCGACCCTCGCGTGCGGGACCTGCGCGAATTGCGCAGCCGGCCGGCCCGACGCGTGCACGCAACCGCGCCACCTCGGCGTCCATCGCTGGGGCGGCTACGCCGACTACGTCCGCGTCGGTGCGTCCGACGTCCGCGCGATTCCCGCGGATCTCGACTTCGCGTCGGCCGCCGCGATTTTTCGCCATTTTCCGGCCGCGTATGGATTGGCACGAAAAGCCGGCGGATGCCATAACCAGACGCTGCTCGTCATGGGAGCCTCGGGTTCCCTGGGAGCGGCGCTCGTGCAGATCGGCAAGCAGCGCGGCTCACGCGTGATCGCCGCTGCCGGCAGCGATGCGGGCGTGCAGTCGGCACTCGAGCTCGGCGCCGACGCCGGCATCAATTATCGCCGCGAGGATCTCGAAGCCGAAGTCACGGCAGCGACGGACGGGTGCGGCGTCGACGTCGCATTCGAAAACAGCGGCGATCCCAAGTTGTGGACCTCCGCCTTCGCATGCCTGGCGCGCAACGGCACGATGGTCACGGCGGGAGCGCACGGCGGCGAGGAGGTCATTGTGAACATCAAGCGGCTCTACCGCCTCAAGTTGCGCATCCTCGGCGGTACCGCGAACACCGATGAGGATTTCGAGGAAACCTGCGACGGCGTCGCGCAAAACCGGTTGAGAATCCCCATTCATTGTATCCTGCCGCTTTCGCGCGTCGCCGAAGCGCACGAACTCGTGACCTCACGTGCCGCAATCGGCAAGGTCGTCCTCGTCCCGGACCGAGCGGCGTGAGCACGCGGCGGCGCACTCCCTACCTGAAGCCGAAATCGGATCGCGGCAGCCGGACCGCCCTGCGCGCCGGCATCGAGCGCAACTGCGAGCAGTTTGCCGAGGATCCGCCCTTCACGTCGCTCGCTGTCGACGTCATGCTGACGCTACGACGGACCTCGACACTCTTCGAGCGATTGCTAAACACGTATACGCGCGAGTACGGGCTTTCGCCGGCGAAGGTTACGATCCTGATGTCGCTCGCCGGCGTCGAAGATCATACCCTCACGCATAGCGACATCGGCCGCCGCGCTTCGGTGTCGCTCGGTAATCTGACCGCGCTCGTCGAGTCGCTCGAGGCCGCGAAGCTGATTCGCCGCCGGACCGATCCCAAGGACGGGCGCTCGTCGCTGCTGACGTTAACGCCTGCCGGGCTGCGACTCATCGAGCGGTTTGCGCCGGCGCATTTTCGCATCGTCACGGAGGTCTTCAGCGAACTGAGCCACGACGACCTGACGACGCTGAACGACCTGCTCGACGGCGTGCGCGACGTTTTGAAGAGCGACGACATGCTGTCGTTTTCGCGCGAGGCCGTCTCCTAAGGTGCAGAGCGCGACGATGGACGCGACGACTCTCATCGAACGAGCCGAGGCTCTGGCCGGCGCGCTCCAAGAGCGTTCGGAAGCGGCCGAGACACTGCGTCGCTGTCCCGATGAGACCATCGCGGATTTCGTCCGCACGGGAGTCCTGCGAATTTGCCAACCCCGGCGCTACGGTGGGTACGAGCTCGGCTGGGACGTGCTGTGCAGCGTAAGCCAAACGCTCGCCCGCGGTTGCGGTTCGCAAGCGTGGATTCAAAACATCTATACCGACCACGCGCAGAAAGTTTCGACCTTCCCGCTTGCTGCACAAGACGAGGTCTGGGGTGACAATCGCGACGCGCGGATCTCAGCGAGTTTCGATCCGCTCGGCAAGGCCCGGCCGGTGGCCGGCGGCGCGATCTTTTCCGGACGGCACGGCTTCGCAAGCGGCATCGATCACGCGCAGTGGGTCATCGCCGGCGGACATTTCTACGACCGCGAAACGAAGGGCCGGCGCTGTTTCTTCTTGCTGCCGATCGGCGAGGTCACGATCATCGACGATTGGCACGTGGTCGGTTTCGCCGGTACCGGCAGCAAGAGTTTCGAGGCGCGTGAGGTGTTCGTTCCGGAGCATCGGATCATCGACGGCACGCAGTCCGAACGCGGTCGCGCACCCGGAAGCGAAGTTCATTCGGCGCCGATCTACCGGTTGCCGCGCGGCGGCGTCACGGCGACCGGCTTCGCGGCAGTCATCGTGGGCATCGCTGAGGGATTCATTTGCGAATACCTCCAGTACACGGCCCCGCGCAAGTCGCGCGGAACGGCGCTTGCGTCTCTCATGGGAACGCAAATGGGCATCGGGATCGCAACGGCGGAAGTGCATGCCGCGAGCACGATCTATCTCGAGGCCGCCCGCGAGGTGATGCGTCTCCTCGAGCGCGGGGACGACGTCTCGGAAGAATTGCGCCTTCGCTGCAAGCGCGACTCCGCGTTCGCCGCCCAGCTCTCGCTTGCCGCCGTCACGCGCCTCTTTAATGCCGCCGGGGGCCGCGCGCTCTCACTCAAGGGCGAGATGCAGCGCAAGTACCGCGACTTGCTGGCCGGCGCATCCCATCACTCGATCGTGTGGGATTGGGCCGCCGCCGAATACGGCCGCTGCGCCCTTGGAATCGACGAGAACCCATCGTGAGCGCGCGCGAACAGTGCTGGATCATCGCAACCACCGAAGACGAAGCGCGTCTGCCCGAAGACGTGCGCGCCCGCAAGGAATTGGCGGATCGACACCACGCGTTCATCGACCAGCTCGACGCGCGCGGGTTGCTCGTCGCCCACGGATCGGCGCGTGACGAGCAGGGTGTGCGTGTCGGACCCGGCTACATCGTCATCCGCGCGGCCACCCGCGCCGAAGCGGAGAGCGTCGCACTGCGCGAGCCGTACATTGCAAGCGGCGTGCGCCGGCTTCAGCTCATTCCCTGGCAAGTTCAACTGGGGCGGTCGCTTCGACCGTTCGTGGAGGCCGAATCGTGACTTCTGTTATGAACCGTCGAGCGCTGCTCGGGCTGGTGGCCGCTTCGCCGTTCGCATCGGTAGCCGTCGTGCGCGCGCAAACGCAAAAGGTCCGTATAGCTGCCGTGCCCACCGATTCGTTCGGGCTGGCTTTTTCCGCGCTGGACAACGGTGCGTTCGCGAAGGTCGGCCTCGACGTAGAACTCGTGCAGTTTCCACAAGCCGGGCCGATCGCCAACGCAGTCGCGGGCGGCGCCGTGGACGTGGGTCTCGCCGATCCGATCCAGTTGGCCCAGGCCGTGATCCGCGGCTTGCCGTTCCGCTACATCGCCGGCGGATCTCTGTACTCCAGCAAAGCGCCCACGACCCAGTTGTGCGTCCAGCAAGGCGGGCCCATCAAGAGCGGTAAGGATCTCACCGGCAAAACCGTCGGCGTGTACGCGCTCGGAGCATTCCCGGAATACGCGACGCGCGCGTGGCTCGAAGCGCAAGGCGTCGACATCACCACCATCAAGCTGTTCGAAGTGCCGTCGGGAAGCATGGCCGCGGCGATCGCGCGCGGCGTCGTCGCTGCCGGCGTCGTCAGCGAACCGTTTCTTTCGCAAGCTCCGGCCGTGGGCGTAGTGCCGTTCGCGAAGGTCTACGACGCCTGCGCCCCGTCGTTCTACAACAACGGCTGGTTCGTGACGACAACTTGGCTGCAAGCGAACCCGGATCTCGCGCGGAGGGTCGTCACCGCGGTTTACGAGACGGCCCGATGGGCCGAGACGCACCATGCCGACACGCTGCAGATTCTGGCGAAATACGGCAAGCTTGACACCGTCGCCGCCGCGCACATGAACCGTGCGGTGTGGGCGAGCTCACTGAACCTCGCTGCACTGGAACCACCACTCGCTCTCGGCTGGCGCTATCATGCGATGGATCGTCAGGTCGCGGTTTCCGAATTGGTTGCGCCGTCCGCCAGATGAGATTATCGAGCTAGCGCGGGAGCCGCGGAGAACGCCGGAATGACGCGCTCGCCAAAGAGCTTCAGGGATTTATTGACAAGTTCGTCCGGCATCGTCGTGATGTGATGGTGCGCGAGGAGGACGTCGTAGCCGATGAGTTTCTGCTGCCGCTCGATCCCCGCAATCACGGTTTCGGGACTGCCGACGAACGCCAGCCCCTCACCAACCCAAAACTCGTAGCCCTTCGTGCTTTCGGAATAGATCCGAGCTACTTCCTTACGCTCGGGCGACGCGTCGGGACGCACCTCCCGCGCGAGATTGACCCCGCGCTGACCTGCCAGCCCTTCGCGCATGAACGGCTGCGCTTGCGCTAGCGCGATCTCGTCGGTCTCGGCAACGTGCACATGGCGGACGAGCATCGTGCGCGGGCGTTGACGCGCGTGACCGTACTTCTTCCACTGTTGGTGATAATAAGCGAATTTCTCGGCGATTATCGGCTCCACGTCGATGTTTTGGGCAAGGTCGATGTCGTGTTTGGCGGCATAGTCAAACGAGGCTGTGCTGTGGCCACCCATCCAAAGCGGTGGATGTGGTTGCTGAAACGGCGGCGGTTGGACATACACGTCGTTAAGTTGCCAATACTGGCCGTCATAGGAGAACTTACGGTTAGCCCAGGCGGCCTTGATGATCTCCATCGCCTCGACGCCGATTGCCCGTCGCTGCGTGAAGTCGATGCCCCAACTTTCGAATTCTTCAACAGCAACGCCGTAGCCGATCCCGAAGTCGACTCGTCCACGAGAGAGCTGATCGAGGGTCGCTATCTCCTGGGCTAGACGCACCGGGTGGTGAAATGGAAGCTGATATACCATTGCCCCCAGACGCATCGTCGTCGTCGCGCGAGCGACGGAGGCGAGAAAGACATTCGGGGCGCTGATGCCCGGATAGGGCGAACTCTGATGTTCGATCACGAAAAGATACTTGTAACCGACGCGCTCGGCAAGCTGAATGCTCGCCAGCAACTCATCGTATGCGCGAGCCGGATCCGGGTTAACGACGGACGGCAGCGTCTCGAAGAGACCGAAATCCAATTGAGCCATAAGTAGAGCCTAGTCGTTCCCCCGCGGGACAATGTCAAGCTACCCGGACGGCTCCCCGCCGCCTCGCGGCCGCCTGGAA
This sequence comes from Candidatus Lustribacter sp., assembly GCA_049512335.1. GTDB lineage: Bacteria > Vulcanimicrobiota > Vulcanimicrobiia > Vulcanimicrobiales > Vulcanimicrobiaceae > Lustribacter. Next base: position 3,783 of record JBEKXE010000134.1, on the reverse strand, counting down.
AGGCAGCGGCGGATGCGGCCGACGGTAGAACCTTGCCCCACGGGTGCGACAAAGGTCTAAAAAGCAGGCCGACCGCAATTGGCGGGCGTGAGGGGCGCAAACATGAAAATCTTCCTTACGGGACTCGTACTGGCCATCGCTTTGCAGACCGGCATGCCGCGGAGTGTTACGGCTGCAGATGCCGACCAAACGATCCGTGTTTCGCTCAATCCGGTCATCTATAACAACCTGCCAATCTTAATGGCAGCAGACAAAGGGTATTTCGCGCAGCAACACGTCAATGTCGTCATCTCGACAATCAATCAGTCCGCGGCAACGCTCATTCCTCTGCTAGCGCGCGGCGACATCGACATAGCGCAAGTCGTCACCGCCCCAGCCTTCTTCAACGCGTTTACGGAAGGCTTCAGTTTGAAAGTCGTTGCGTCGGTGGATTCCGAGAAACCGGGCTGGTCGGACGTCGCATGGGTCCTGGTTCGACAAGATCTTTGGGACGCCGGCACCATTCGCAAACCAGCCGATTTACGTGGCAAGATGTTCGATTCGCTTGCCACCGGCGCACCCGTAGATTTCATCGCGCGAACCGAGCTTGCGAAGGCCGGCCTCACCACGGCCGACCTCACCTACACCCAGAAGCTGAAAACTCAAGCCGACGTGTTTACCGCGTTGCGAAATAAAGCCGTCGACGTCGTGATGGACACTGAACCCACGGCATCCCAGCTCGAAGCCCAGGGACTCGCACACAAATGGCTCCCACAAGGTGAGATTGCGCCTTTTTATCAGGATGGCTACATCGGCGTGTCGGCGACCTTTCTTCGCGATCACCGAGATGCGGTCGCACGATTTCTCACAGCCTTTGTGCGGGCACAACGTGAAATCGCCGCAGGGAACGGGAAGTGGACCCCGGAGACGCTCGCGACGGTCGTAAAGTGGTCCGGGCTTCCCGAAGAAGTCATAAAGACGATTCCCGGGCCGGCCTATACGGGCGGCTTGGGTAAGATCGATACCTCGTCCATTGAACGCCAGCAACAGTTGTGGCTTACGCTTAAGCTCGTCGACAAGCCGGTCCCCGTCGGAGATATCGTCGACGATGGGCCGCTACGTGATGCGTATAAAGCGCTCGGCGTCAAGTACTGATTGCAGCGCTCGTCACCTACGTTCGCAGGGTAGCAGAAAATCAAGCGGTAAAGAGGAGGCCCCGGGGTCCATTGCGGAGTCACCATTATCGCACAGGAGCTCGTTCTCATCGGTGAGCTCGCCAAGCGAAGCCTCACCACGACGAAAGCCATCCGCACCTATGAGGCACGCGGCTTAATCGCGCCCGTGTTACGGGCAGCGAACCGCTATCGCTATTTCGATGCGAGTCTAACGAGAATCGTGCCCGTGTTCACGAATATGCTCTCGATCGGGCTTGCCCTTCGCGACATCCGAGCCATTTTCGCACCTAGCGACCCGATCCGGGCTTGCCCCACGGATGCGGAACTGCGTGCCTCGATGCGCCGTGCAGCCCCGATTTACAGGCAGCACATTGAGGCCATCGACGCCGAGATGATCGACCTGGCCGGCAGACGCCGCGCCTTCGAGGCGCGGTTGGAACGCTGCCGCCTCGAACTCGAAGCTACGGGCGTCGTCGAGTTGCCGGAACCCTTTGCGAACCGGCGTCAACTCCGTCCTGGACGCGTCGCATACGAACGATCATAAAGCAACTAATCCCCGCTGTTGTTAACCTTTTGATGACGGCAGCGGCCCAACGTCATCAATCGCAAGACTGAGCAGCTTGGCCCGGCTCTATCCCATTATGATAATGCGGTCAACGAGGGTTGCGTGATATCTTCGTACGGCGCGCTGCGACCTGCGGTGAGCGCTGAACGCTTGCCTGTGTGGCGTTGCCCGCGGCCTTCGTAGGACGATGGTGGCGGGTCCCTCGACAACGCTCGGGATGACAAGGGGACGTTGGCGTGCGCAACAGGCGCGAGGTGTGCCGTCCCTCTTTTTACACTCTTCCTTTTTTACCGTTAGGTTGGCGCGCTCGCGCGTTTACTTCAGCGGGTAGCCGCCGGGTTTGCTGACGACGGTGAAATCGGCTTTGTCGGGGTTCCAGGTGACGATGATGACCGAGAGATCGGTGAGGCCGTGGTTGTCGGCGGTGCGCGGGAAATCGTAGATGCCGTCGACGCCGGCGAAATCGTGGAGGCCTTCGAGGTAGGTGTGCAGTTGGTCGGCGGTTGCGTTCGGGCCGAGCTTGCGTAGCGCGTTGACCACGACCCAGCCCGGATCCCAGCCGAAGCCGCTCGACGGCGAGACCTTCTGGCCGGCGGCTTTGTAGGCGGCATACATCTGGTCGACGTTGTCGCGCAGCTTGCCCGCCGGCAGCGCATCGCGCCCGAAGAACAGGAACGAGTTGAAGTACATCGCCGGCGGCAGGAAGGCTTTGTACGATGTGAGTTGCGCCGCATCGAGGTTCGCGCCGGACGCGAATACCGGGACCTTCAGCCCGGCGTCGTAGATGCCGCGCAGCACCGTGCCGAACTCGGTTCCGCCGGCGAACGTCACGACGGCGTCCGGATGCGCGGCCAGCATGCGCTGTGCTTGCGCCGCGATGCTGATGTCGGTGGGGCTGAAGTGCTCCCACGCGACGTACTGCAGGCCGGCGCTCTCCGGCAGCGACAGCACGTATTGCATCATCTTGTCGGAGGCCTGGCCGGTAGCGTCGGTCGCGTCGATGACGGCGAGCCGCTTATAGCCGCGTAGGCGCATGTAGCGGATCGAGGCCGGACCGACGTACGTCTGCACCTGGGTCGCCGAGGCGAAGACGTAGCCGCGCGGTACCGGCGCGTACGCGGTCGAGAGACAAAAGTCCACCGGACCGTTGACGAACAACGGCGCCACCGCGGCGCACGTGCCCGATGCGGCCGGCCCGATGACGACGGCCGGATGCTTGGCGATCAGCTGCGTCGCGATCTGCACCGACTGCGAGACACTCGACCCGTCGTCGTGGAATTCGAAGTGCAGTGGGCGGCCCTGAATGCCGCCGGTCTTGTTGACGAGTTGCTCGAGGACGCGCAGCGCCGTGCTGTAACTCTCGCCGACGAACGCGTTCGAGCCCGTATTGTTGATGATGACGTCGATCGTCACCGGCTGCGGCTGCGCCGCCGCCGGCGCGAACGAGAGCAGCACGGCCCCGATCAGGGCGAGGCAGCGCTTCACGACCGTCACGCCGCGCTCAGGCGGTCACGCGTTCGGCGCCGGCCGCACCGAACGACAGCCATGATTCCTCGACCGGCAGCATTTTCTCTTCGGCGCGCAGATCGCCGTAGGGCACCTGGCCGGTCAGTCCCACCGGCGTTTCGTCGCGTTCCACGAAGCGCTTGGCCGCGTCGATCATTTGGCGGCGGAAGCGGATGACCGCCGTGTCGCTCACGCCGAGGTGTTCCTTCGTGCGATCGAGCAGCGGCCCCATGCTCTCCTGGATTGCGATATCCTCGGGGCTGACGCCGCCGATGCCGGAGTGGCTCTCGCCCCGGCGCATCGCAGCGCGATCTTGCAGCCAGTTGTTGCTCCGGTTCGCGCGCAGATGATGGTTCTCGTCGACGTCGATTCCGGGACGCAGAGCGGCCGATTCGAGCAGGCCCGCACGGCGCTCTTCCGAGAGCGGCACTTCGGAGACTTGGAAAAAGTAGAACATGGTGTTGTAGTCGTCGATCGGCGCGAAGGCTTGCATCCACACCCAGCCCTTCGGCGGCGGGAACATCGCGTAGATCGGCGCGATGAACAGCGACACGCGCA
>JBEKXE010000133.1:0-12420 GCA_049512335.1 Candidatus Lustribacter sp. | reverse complement strand
CGGATCGAACGCATCAGCGTAGCGGCACCAGCGGCGTAAACGGGCGACCCAGTTCAGCCCGCCCGTTCGCTTTCACGGCTGATCGCAAATGTCGGCGATGCGCGCTGGGGGCTTGCCTCCCGGCTCCATTCCGTGTGCCCGGTACACCGCTGCGGCGTCCGGCGCACTGAGATAGGCGAGCAGCGCTTTGGCGGCCGCCGGGTCTTTCGCGTGGGTTGAGACGAAGCCGACGAGCGTGGTCGGCGGCGCAATCTCCGCCGGCAGCGGCCCGACGACGTCGATGCCGGCATCCAGCATCTCGCTCAGAAACGTCACGCCTATTTCGACCTGACCCTTCGCTGCCAGCGCCATCGCTGCAGCCCCGCCTTGCGCGCGCGTGATCTTCGGCTGCAGTTGATCGTAGACGCCGAGCTTGTGGAGGGTGGCTTCGAACGTCACGCCCGCCGCAGCACCGCCCGCCGGACCGGGATAGGCAATCGACTTCGCGGCCAGCAACGTGCGCGCGACCGCCGCCGGCGTCGAGATGTCCGGCTTCGGCGCGCCTTTCGGCACGGCGACGCCGACCCGCACGAGGGCGAGCGTCGTCGCGCTGTCCGCCACGACGTTGCCGGAGGCCGGCACGTCCGGACACGGCGGCTGAACGATCGGCACATCGAAGGCATCACCGCGCACGACCTGCGCCTTCGTCCCGAGACCCGAGCCGAACGTCGCCGCGACGTGGTAGCCCGTCTGCCGTTCGAAGCCCGGGATCAGCTGCTCGATGGGCGCCCGGATCCCGCCGGGCGCAATGAGCGTGATCGTGCCGCCTTGGGCATCGGCGCTCCACCAGGGACCGAGTGCCAGCGCAATGAGGAGCATGGCGAAAAGCCGCATCGACACCCTCCTTGGCCCACGCCGACCCGAGGTTCCTGGATGCCGCAACTTTCGTACGCCGTCGTGCTCGAACCGGAAGCCGACGGCGGCTACTCCGTGGTCATCCCGGCACTGCCCGAGGCTCACACCCAGGGTGAGACCGTCGACGAGTGTCTTGCGAACGCCCGGGAGGTCATCGAGCTCGTCCTCGAGATGCGTGCCGAGCGCGGCGACGAGATCCCACCGAGCGATTCCGACGGGATCCGGGTCGAGCGTATCAGCGTGGACGCGCCCGCGGCGTAACGGACGCTCCGGTTCAGCCCGCTTTTTCGCTCAGTCCTAAGCACCACGACCGTGCCGGTCCATGGTTCCTCGCCCCTGAAGCCCGGGACGCTTCGTGGCATCTTGCGCGACGTCGAGATGTCTGCGAATGACCTGCGCCGGCTTCAGTAGACGTGGCCCCTCGGAATCTTGGTCGCGGCAAACTAGTTTGCTATGCTAGTTGATGTGAACACCGTGGGGCTTTTCGATGCCAAGACGCGGCTTTCGGAGCTGGTTCGCGATGCCGAAGCCGGCACGACGACGACCATTTTGCGCAACGGGAAACCCGTTGCACGGATCGTTCCGATCGAGCAGAACGCGCCCCGGGAATTCGGCTTCGACGATGGGTTGGGCTACATTGCGGACGATTTCGATGCGCCGCTTCCGGCCGACGTCTTGAAGACTTTCTACGGCGCGTGAAGCTGCTGGTCGACACGAACATACTGCTGTGGTGGTTCTTGCGGTCGGATCGCTTGCCGGATAACGTCCGCGCGATCTTAGCTCATGCTGCCTACGGCGTCTTCGCTTCAGCCGTGAGCACGTGGGAAATCGCGGTAAAATCTGCGATCGGACGTCTCGCGTTGCCGGGCGAACCAGGCCGGTACTTACCCGATCGCTTTCGGCGCGCGCAGATTCATGAGCTCCCGATTACCGCAGCGCATACCTACGGCGTGTCCGCGCTGCCGAAGCATCACGCCGACCCGTTCGATCGCCTGCTCATCGCGCAAGCTCAACTCGAGGGCATGACCATCGTAACGGCAGATCGCGCGTTCAAGAAATACGACGTCCGAACGTTGATGGTGTAAGTCTCGGCATCGACCGGCGCGACGCTCCTCCCTTGCGCACCGACGCCGGCGCGTGAATGAGAGGCGTTGCTTTGGGCTAGACAAAACCGAACTGTTGGGTTATCCTAGGTGCCGACGATCCGAGTGGGTCGGTTGCGCCTCGTCATTATCCCGCGTGACCACCATCCGCCACACCTACATACGCGCAATGGAACAGGCAGAGCGCCCGAGGTAGTTATCGATCTCAACTTCGATGGAAACCTCACGCTGCGCGGAGCTCGGCGGAATCTATCACAAGCCGAGATACGACAGCTCATCGAAATCGTCGCTGCACACTTCGCCGAACTGATCGAACTCTGGGAGCGCTACTGCTGATGCCAAGCAAAGTACGAATGCCGACTGACGCCGAGATCGAGGCGGCATATCTCAGCTACGAGGAGAGATTGCGCACCGAGCCTCTCGCGATCGACGTGCGCTACGACGGCGTTGGCGATACCATTATTATCGAGATGAACAACGGCGCCGCACTCGTGATTCCGAGACGCCTCATGCAAGGCTTGCAAGACGCGACCCCAGAGCAATTGCGGCGCGGAGCTATCTGGGCCAGCGGAACCTGCCTCGAATGGGATGACGTCGATGCCCAGTTTGAGGTCATCGCGCTTCTGCAAGGCGTTTACGGCGGAAGGCGCTGGATGTCGGAGCTCGCGCGGCAAGCCGGCTCGAAAACTTCACCGGCGAAGACAGCAGCAGCGCGGCGCAATGGAGCAAAGGGCGGACGCCCGCGCAAAGCGAGCGCATAAACAATCCGGTTAGGAACCCCGCCGGCAACGGTCATCGGACGACGCTGCTGTGGTCGCTCTCGGCAAAACCCAGCTCGCGTACGGCCGGCATAACCAGCCGCGCGAATCGTTCGATCGAACGTGCAGCTTCCGCAACGGCCAAATCGCCGAAGGCGAACTGTCCGAGCAGATACGTAAACCCGACGGTCGCGAACTGCTCCTCGAGCCGGGCGATGACGGTTGCCGCCGAACCGACGATCGCGGTTCCTTCAACCAGGGCTCCATCGAGGTCGAGCGCTTTGCCGTGCTGTGACGTGAGCCCGTAGCGGCGATGCAAGTAATAGAAATTGTCGACCCACTTCGCGTAGGCCGGCTTTGCGAGCGCGTACGCTTGCGCGTCGCTCTCGCCGACGACGATATGGCGCACGATGCCCATTTCCCGCATGGCTTGCCGTTCGGCACGGAAGGCGGCGGCCACGGGCGCGCTTTTTTCCGGACCTTCATTGGTGACGACATGAAATCCGGCGCGCGCCGCACGCTGCGCGCTCTCCGCAGCGTGCACGCCGTACCAGAATGGCGGAAAGGGCCGCTGAAACGGCGCCAGCTCGAGCGGCACCTTGTCGAAATGATAGTACGTTCCGTGAAAGCTGAGCTCGGGCTCGCGGAGTCCGGTGGTGACGATCGCCAACACTTCCGCGTAGCGCTCCGCCGCCTCACGTGCATTGACTCCGTAAAAACGCGCTTCGACCGGCGAGATGCCGCGCCCGACACCGATCTCGTAGCGGCCGCCGCTCATCTGATCGATCATGCAGATCTCTTCGATCAACCGCAGCGGATGATAGAACGGCAGCAAGTACACGAGCGGCGCGAATCGCAAACGTTTCGTGCGCTGCGCGACGGCCGACAGAAAGACGCTCGGCGCGGGAGCGAGCCCGATCGGCGTCGAGTGATGCTCGGCCAGGTGATAGCAGCTAAACCCTTCGCGATCGTAGAGTTCGGCGAGTTGCAATCGCCCCTCGTAAAACGCGTGGGCGTCGCGGCTGCCGCGGTCGAGATGATCGAAGACGCCGAACTTCATCAGGTGAAGATTTTCGTGCGCAGGTCGAGACTCGTGTTGAGGAGCCCCGTTTGGCGCATCAGCGCGGTCAGGCGCAGCAAGCTGCCCGGTACGATGTCGGGTGGTGTCGGGACCGGCTTCATCTGCCGCAAGACATCGACGTTCAACCCCGAGAAAGCGGCGACGAGATCGTAGTAGGCGTCTTTGCCGAGATTCGCGTTGACCCACAGCGCGCCGCGTTTGTAGGCGCGTAAGAACGCCCGGAGGTCATTGGGACGCCGCTGCGCCATGTCGGCCGACGTAATCCACAGCGAGGTCGGGCCGCCGGCATACACCCGGCTCAGCGGCCAATCCAGTAACTCGAGGGCCGGATCGGCGAGAGCGGCGGTCAGCACCGGGTCGATGATCAGCGCCGCGTCAACGCGCTTCTGCTTGATGGCATCCACCATGGCCGGAATCGGGACTTCGACGATGCCGACCTTCTGCGGATCGCCGCCGGTCGCCGTGATCCACGCCGTCACGACCATCCAAACGACGTCGCGCAAGGCGTTGGTCGCGATCACTTTGCCTTCCAGGTCCTTGCCGGTGTGAATGGGGTCGCCCCGGCGCTTCACGAGCGCTCCGGAATCCGGCGGCTTGTTCGCCATGATCGTGCCTTCGATGATGACGCGCAGGTCGATGCCGCCCACAATCGCTTCGACGACGCTCGTGGCGTTGGAAAACAGGACGTCGACCGAGCCGTTCGCCAGCGTCGGAATCGCGGCCGCGCCGCCGCGAATGACCTCCGCGGTGACCGCGATGTTCTCGGCCGAGAAATAGCCGAACTTGTCGGCCGCGTAATAACCGGCGTTCGCGATGGTCGGGATGATGCCGACGTGCAGCGGGATCGGGTCCGCGCTTGCCCGCGCAATCATGGCGCCGCCCAGCGTTGCTCCAAGCGCCAACAGGCTCGATCTCCGGGAAATCGGTTGCATCAATGCAGCGTACCTCTCGGTGGCCCTTTTCGCCACATTCGACAAGTCCTCGTACAGTTAGGAGCGGGCTCGCCCCCACGAGAAGGGCGACTCGCCGAGCTGTCCGGCGAGAAGATCGCCGACAAGGCGCGAAAAGCGCCCGTACGACCAGTGAAAATGGAAAATAGCCAGGGCAAGCTAGAGCCCTGGGTTGAGGTCGTTGAGAACCCGGGCACGTCCTACAACTGGGCGCTATTGGCTGAGAAGCAATCTCAACTCGTGGCGTATCTTTACGGATACGAGCAGAGCGCGCCCCGGGAAGTGGTGGTTCCTGCGGTCGGATCGCTTGTCGTATAAAGCCAGTATCTTTCCGATCGCTTTCGGCACGCGCGGATTCACGTGCTCCCGATCACCGCAGCTCAGACGTACGGCGTGTTCGCACTGCTGAAGCATCACCCCGACTCGTTCGATCGGCTGCTCATCGCGCAAGCTCGATGAACGCCGGCTGGGGGGCGATTGCGAAGCGTCGTGGCCGCGTGAATGAGAGGCGTTGCTTTGGGCTAGACAAAACCAAACAGTTGGGTTATTCTAGGTGCCGGCGATTAGGGCAGGTCGGTGGCGCCTCGTCATCATTCCTCGTGACCACTATCCGCGGCACGTGCATGCGCGCCTAGGAACGGGAAAAGCCCCGGCTGCGGTCATCGAATTCCATCTAGACGGAACGCTCTCCGTTCGAGAATTTGACCATGGGCTTTCACGCAGCGACATGCGTCAAGTTATCGAAATCGTCGACTCACATCTAGCCGAGTTGATCGAACTCTGGGAGCGCTACCGCTGATGCCAACCAAGACCCGAATGCCCACTGAAGCCGAACTCGAGGCGGCGTACCGCCGGCGCGAAGAGAGGCTGCGCACCGAGCCGCTTGCGATCGACGTGCGCTATGACCGTGTCGGGGACACGGTCGTCATCGAGATGAACAACGGAGCCGCGCTTATCATTCCGAGACGCCTCATGCAAGGCTTGTCGGACGCCACAACAGAGCAGTTACAGCGAGGGGCTATCGCGGAAAGCGGAACCTGTCTCGAATGGCGTGACGTCGACGCGGACTTTGAGGTAATCTCACTTCTTCAAGGCGTTTATGGGGGAAGGCGTTGGATGTCCGAACTCGCGCGGCAAGCCGGCTCGAAAACTTCGCCCGCGAAGACGGCAGCGGCGCGCCGCAACGGAGCAAAGGGCGGACGTCCTCGTAAGGCGAGCGCTTAGCGCTGCCTGACCGTGCACGATGGTGGCGGTCCCTCGACAAGCTCGGGATGACACGGGGGGCGCGACGCTCGCTATTGCACCGTGTGCGGCGGGGCTAGCCGACGAGGGGCGTAGATTCGGGGCGGCGGCGGTTTGTGCGTTGGGCGAGATAGACGAGGGCGACGGGGAGGAAGATGGCCATGAAGACGAGGCTCATGGCTGATGATTGGCCGAGTTCGCCGGTGAACCACGTTGACCAGATGACGGCGGGGAGCGTGATGTTTGCGGGGGTGAAGAGGACGACGGCCATGGTGAGTTCGCGGCCGACCAGGAGCGCGATCCAGACCCAGGCGTTGAGTGCGGCTTGCGAGACCAGTGGTAGGAAGACTTTCGTCATCGTTCGGCCGACCGAGAGGCCGCCGACGTAGGCGGCTTCCTCGAGATCGCTCGACACTTGCACCACCGCGACGCTCATCGAGCGTACGGCGAAACTGATGTAGATCAGTAGATATGCGATACCGATGATCAGCACGGTGCCCGCCAGTGGAATGACTGGTGAGAGCACGAACAGCGCGAGCGTCAGCAGCGCCATCGCAAACACGATGCCCGGCACGGCGTGCGGGAGAAACAGTAGCAGGTCGATCGCGCCGCGGAAGCGCGAGCGCGACTTCACCACCACCCACGACGCGATCAGGCCGAGCGCGACGGCGGCGATCGGCACGCACACCATCAGCTCCAGCGTGTGCGAGGCGCCGGCCCACGCCAACGGCCACGGCGCTTGGGCAAAATTTGCGAGCGTCATCGACTTGATCGCCGCGAGCGACGGTACTTGGAAGTACGGCATCAGCGCCACCCACAGCACGAGCGCCAACGGCATGATGATGATCAGCACGAAGTAGCCGCCGATCGCGGCGTACACACCGGCCCGCTTGCGCCCCAAGCGATACGGCGAGGGCCGGTAGCCACGCCCCGTCACCACTTGATACGCTGCACCCCGGCGCAGCGCGCGCTGGTAGGCCAGCGTGAGCAGAAACGCAACCACGATCGACACGAGAGCGATCGCTGCCGGCGGGCCGTATTGCGGCTGGCCGTTGGGTGGATTGGTCAGTTGATACACGTACGTGCTGAACGTGAATTGCCGGTACGTCAGGCCGATGAAGCCAGGCACCTCGAACGACGAGGCGGCGATCATGAAACAGTAGATCGTTGCGGCGACCAACGCCGGCGTCACGACCGGCAACTCGATGAGCCGCAAGCGTTGGACGAGCGAGAGCCCGTGCACGTCGGCGGCTTCGAGCAGCTCGCCCGACACGGTGCGCAGCGCCGGTCCGATCAGCACGAACGCCAGCGGCACCAGCAGCAACCCTTGCACGAAGCCCATTCCGGGCGGGTTCGCGATCGTGATCGCGTCTTGCGGCAGGCCGAACGCCTGATGGAGCAGGCGGCCGACGATCCCGATGCGCGGACCGAGCAAAAACAGCCAGCCCATCGCCGGAAAGAAGCCCGGGATCAAGAGCGCAAGCGTCAGCGCCGCGTAGACGAACTGCGGCCCCGGCAGATCGGTCCGCTCCACCACCCACGCCACGGCCGTCCCGCCGAGCATCGCGATCGCCGTCGCGATCGTGGCGAAGACGAGCGTGTTCCCGAGCACCAGCCACGTCTCGGACGAGGTCAGCATCGCGCGGATGTGGGTGAGTGCGTAGGGGCCGCCCGGAATCGCCGGCACGCCGGTGGTCAAGCTGAGCCACACGACGGCCAACAACAGGATCAGGATCGCCGCGGCGGGCACGCCCGCGATCCAGACGAACGGCGCGCCGCGCGTCATACGGGAAGTGCGGCGGCGGCGGGCGGCGCCGCGGCGGTGTCCTCCGCGAAGACGAACATGCGCTCGGGCGGCAGATCGAGCACCAGCGCATCACCCGGTGCGGGCAAGGCGGTGCCGCGCGTTTCGATCGCGAGCCGCACGCCGGCGGCGTCGGCCTCGAGCACCGCATGCGAGCCGAGAAACTGCACGCTCACGGCCGTTGCCGCGACCGCATTGGCGCCAAGCACGTCGCCCGGCGCGGCGCGGCGCACGCCGATGCCTTCGGGTCGAATGCCGATCGTGACGGCGCCCGAGCGCGCGACATCACCCGCCACTCGCAACGGTCCGAGCGGCGTCGCAACGCGCCCGTCACCGGCCGGCGTACCCGCGATCCAGTTGACGCGGCCCATGAACTCCGCCATCGTGCGGCTCGCCGGCCGGTCGTAGATCTCGGCGGGCGAGCCGATCTGCAAAACGCTGCCGTGATCGAGCACCAGCACGCGATCGGCCATCGCCAGCGCTTCGGCCCGGTCGTGGGTCACGTACAAGACGGTCGCACCGACGCGGCTGCTGAGCGCTTTGAGCTCGCCGCGAACGTCCTCGCGCAACTGCGCGTCGAGGTTGCTGAGCGGCTCGTCCATGAGCAGCACGTCGGAGCTGACCGCAAGTGCGCGGGCGAGCGCGACGCGTTGCTGTTGCCCGCCGCTCAGCTGCGGTGCGGGCCGCGCGGCGAGCGCGCCGATGCCGACGAGCTCGAGCGCGCGCATCGCCGCCGCTTGCGCCGCGTCGAGCTTCATCCGCAGGTAGCCGTTGCGCAACGGCAACATGACGTTGTCGAGCACCGACAGATGCGGCCAGATCGCGTACGACTGAAAGACCATGCCGATCCGCCGGCGTTGCGGCGGCACGTCGACGCCGGTGGCCGCGTCGAACACCGTCTCGCCGCGCAGCGCGATCCGTCCGGCGTCGGGCCACTCGAGCCCGGCGACCGAACGCAACAGCGTCGTCTTCCCGGATCCGCTCGCGCCGATCGCCACCAAAAATTCGCCCGGCACGACGTCGAACGACACGCCGCGCAGCGAATGTACGGCGTTGCCGCCGGCGGCGAACGTCTTCTCGACGCCCGATACGGAAATCACCGCGCTACTTCTTGTTCATCCCCGTGATGATGTTGGCGTACTGCTCGTAGAGCTTCGCCGTTTCGGGCTGCGCGAGATAGTCCTGAGCGGTGACGTTCACCGCGTTGCGCGGCAGGAACGCCGCCATATGCGAGCCCGGGATCTGCGCGAGATCGCCGCCGTGCGCGTCCCACGCGACTTGCTGACCCTCTTTGGTCATCATGAAGATGGCGAGCAGTGCGCCGGCCGCCGGATCGGGGCTCGTTTTCGGAACCCCGATGTACCATGGCCCCATGAGCGCCCCGTCCTTCGGCACGATGTACCCGATCGGCAGGCCGCGCCGCTCTTCCAGGATCGCCGCCGAGATGTCGCACTCGAGCACCATCATGTCGAACTGGCCGCTCAGCAGCGGCGTGGCATCGCCGCAGCGGGCGATGCCGCCGATTTGCTCCCCGAGCTTGCGCACGTACGCTTCCGCTTTCGCGGGATTCCACTGCTTGTTGAACTCCGCGAGATCGGCGAAGCCGGCGGCATGCGCCTCACCGGCGACGCGTCCTTTCCACGCCGGCTTGAGGACGTCGCTCAGCGTCTGCGGCACGTCGGCCGCCGCGACGGCGTTCTTGTTGTAGGTGATACCGTACACTTCGGTCGCGAAGCCGATGCCCGAATTGTCGGGCCCGATCACGGCGGCCGGCAGGTTCGCGCCGAGCTCTTTGGCCAGCGCGGCCCAGGGGTACGCGATCAGCGCTTTCGCCTTCACGTCGAGGTCGAGGTTCTCCGCACCGAGGATCACGTCGTCGGTGGCGGCCGGCGTATTCGACTGCGCAGCCTGAATCACGGCCATCGCTTGCTGCGTCATCGTCGGCGCCGGCGTGTACGTGTAGCTGAGGTGCAGCCCGTAGTAGCGGTTGAAGGCATCGATCCAGGCCGGCATGTCCTTGCCGTTCTCGCCGAAACTGCCGCCGCTCCACGAGAGCTGCAGCTTGCCTTCTTTTTGTGCCTGCGCGATCAGCGCGGTGATCTGCGGGCCGAATTTGTTGGCCGGCAGCGCGGTGCTGCCGGCGGCGCCGGTCAGGCCGACGGCGATGACGAGTGCGGCGAGAATGCGTTTCATCTGTGGCCTACACGCCGACCGTTGCGAGCACGCGCTCGGAACGATGCCAGTGCTTGAGCGGCCGGCCGTCGGCCAACGCCTGCAACTCGCGTAGAAAGATCTTCCGCATCAGCAGCACGACGCGATCCGAACGGCCGAGCCGCTCGTCGTCGCGGTCGGCGATCGTGCCCTGGCCGACCTGCGCGACGTAGTCTTGCAGGTTGACGATGAACGTGCGGTCCTCGATGTCGTCGATGCGCAAGCTGCCCTCCAGCACGCGCGGGCCGAGCATCGTCGCGGACGCGGTCGTGCGCGCTTTCTCGAGCTTGCGTTTGCGCCGTTCGCGGTATTCCTCGGCGGCTGCGCCGGTGACATGCGCCAATTGCATGACGTAGCTGACGCAGCTTTCGTCATCGACCGGCACGCGCCACGAGAGGTGCTCGACCCAGCCGAGGCTGTTCTCTTTCGGCGGGTCCTTGAGATAGTTGATGTTCGGCATGTGGAAGTGCGTCACGCGAACCGCACCGTTGGGACGCTTCGCCGACGTGGAAATGCCGAAGCCGGTTTCTTCGCCCGACACCTCGGGCACGTCGCCCAACCCGGCCTCGCTGAACTCGGAATCGCCGTGGACGAACGGCAGGTGCACCGGATCGACCGAGTTCTCGAGCCGGTTGAAATAGTTGCAGGGCCACACGACGGGCTCGCTGACTTCGAGGACGCCCTCATCTTCCAACTCCGGATAGCGCGGCAGCGGCGGCGCGTCACCCTCGCCCAGAAACGCGAAGATCAGGCCCAGATACTCTTGCGTGGGGTAGCTGCGAACGCGCACCGTGTCGCAGAATCCCATGCGTTCCGCCGGTGCTTCGATGCACGCTCCGTCGCCGTCGAATTTCCAGCCGTGGTAGAAGCAGCGCAGCGCGTCGCCCTCGACCCGCCCCGTGGAAAGCCGCGTGCCGCGATGCGGGCAGCGCGGTGTGAGCGTGTGCGCCGCACCGTCCGTGCCCAGGTACAGCGTGTACATCTCGCTCATCACCCGAATCGGAATGGCCGTTCCCGGCGCGAGCGATTCGGCCGTGGCGACCGGCTGCCAAAAGCTGCGCAGATACCGGCCGCCGAGCGTGCCCGGGCCGGTGTGCACGATGTCATCCAACGTTGCGTTCGGCATCGCTCTCTCCCGTTACGTTCCGCTGTCGATCGACAGCATTTCTTCCCAGCGCCACATTTTGATCGGTTTGCCGGCGGCCAGCGCGGCGATCTCACGCGCCATGATCTTCCGCAACAGGATGACCTCGTGATCGGAGCGCCCCAGCCGGTCGACGCGCTCCGAAATCAGCGGCTGGACATTCAACGAAACGGAATCCTGAATGTTCACGATATCGGGATGATCGGCGGGAACGTCGTCGATGTGCATGTCGCCGCGCAGGATCGCGGTGACGATCTCATCGACGGATTGCGCATCAGCCCGGGCGCGCTCGCGCTTCGCTCGGGCCGCTCTGTACGCTTCGAGTTCCGGGCCGGTCTTATGGACGCGGTCGACGATGAAGCTGCGGTGCGACTCATCGGTTACCGGGACGCGCCAGGCGAGGTGATCGATCCAGCCGGCCTCGCGGTTGAAGACCGGCTCGTAGACACCGAGCGGCATGAGGATATGGTGCACGTTGACCTTGCCGTCGGCGAACGTGGCTTCGCCGCGAATCCCGTACTCCGTTTCGTCGGCCGTGAGCGTCGGGATGTCGCGGTTGAAACCGGAGCGGGCGAAATCGGATTTGCTGTGCACGAACTGCACGTGGATCACGTCCGAGCTGTTCTCGCGCTGGTTGTAGTAATTCGCCTTTCGCAGGTAGCTCGAGAGCTCCAGCGACCCGGACTCATCGAATCCGCCGAAGTTCGGGAACGGCGGCGCGTCGCCCGCCCCGAGAAAGGCGAACACCAAGCCGAATTGCTCGCGCGTCGGATAGCCGGCAATCTTGATTTTCTTGGCAAAGCCCTCATCTTCGGCCGGCTGCTCGACGCACTGACCGTCGGCGTCGTACTTCCAGCCGTGATAGAAGCAGCGAATGCAATCGCCTTCCACCCAACCGGTTGCGAGCCGCGTGTTGCGATGCGCGCACGCAAACGCGATGACGTGCGGCGCTCCGCCCTCGCCGCGATAGTACGTGAACCACTCGCTCATGATCTGGATCGGCCGCGCCCGTCCCGGCTTGACGTCGTCGAGCAGCGCGACGGGCGTCCAAAAATGCCGCAAGTACCGGCCCGTGATCGTGGCAGGGCCGGTCTTGGCGAAATCGAACGGCCCGCTCGTACTTACCACACGCTCAACGATCGACATGTCAACGATGCTCCAAGGCCTCGCGTTGGAATTCGCTTCCCCTTTGCTAGACCAGTCCGATGCACCCTGCAAAGACCGCAGCGGCGC
>JBEKXE010000132.1:0-12543 GCA_049512335.1 Candidatus Lustribacter sp. | reverse complement strand
TCTCTACCGCCGGCGAATTCGCGTTGGCCAGCGCGCGCAACAGCGTTGCGAGCACGACGTCGCGGGCCGGCGCGCGCACGGGATCGCGAAAGGCCCAGCCTTGCGCTGCGAACGCAATCAGTTCGCTGGTCGGATGAACGTCGCCGGCGGTCGCGCTCACGGCGTGACCGCCGCGATCAACGCCGCGAGATCGGCGGCGTCCGGCAGTTCCGAGACGGCCTTGCGCAACGCGCCGGTGCGTCCCGGCAACACCGGATCGATCAGCGCTTCGGCTTTCGCGTTCAGCTCGGCGTCGGTCAGCGGACGTTCGAGACTACCGCGCGCGTTCGCCACCGTCTCCTCGACCGTCGTGCCGCCGGCGAGCTGCACGCTCACCCGCGCGGCGGCGCGCGGCATGGCCGCATCCGGCTCGAGTCGCACGCGCGCGCGCAGCGCCGCGACCTCGGGCGCCGTCACCCGCGCGTCGTCGTATTGCGCCAAGCCCACCGTGCCGTCGAGCAACCCCATCGTCACGCCGTGCACGGCGCTGAAGCGCGCTTGCAAGCCGTCGACCGGCGTCAGGTTTCCCATCAGCTCGGGTACTAGCGGATTGCAGTGCACGACGACCGCCGCCACGTTCTCCGCACCGCCGATGCGCGCGGCCAACGCCACCGCGGCGTCGATGGCCGGATGCGCGACGATGCCGCACGGATACGGCTTGTATGTATTCTTCGCCAGCTCGAAGCCGGCATGCAGGTCGGTGTCCAGCGCCGCGATGCGGTGCGTCGTCGCGAGCGCGCCGGCGAGCCCGCCCGGCGCTTCGAGCGCATCTTCCGGCGCCGTGAAACCGCGCGCCGCGAGCGTTGCGGCCAGCACCCCGTTGGCGGCCGCTTTGCCGGCGTGATAGGCCTTCGTCATGCGGCCGAACGCTTCGCGCTGGCCGACCGTACTCGACGCGGCGATCCCGATCGCCCGCGCCGTGGCGCGTGCGTCGAGCCCCAGCAGCGCGGCGGCCGCCACCGCGGCACCGATCGTGCCGCAAGTTCCGGTGATGTGCCACCCGTCGTCGTAATGTTCGGGCGAGATCGCGACGCCCAAACGCAGCTGCACCTCGCAGCCCAGGACGAACGCCCGCAGCGCGCCGTTCCCGGCGGGTACCGTCGACGGCGCGAGCGCGAGCAGGGTCGCGGCGATCGCCGCCGCGGGATGGATCACGGTCGCCAGGTGCGTGTCGTCGTAGTCGTCGACGTGCGCGGCGAACCCGTTGGCGAGCGCGGCGAAGTGCGCGTCGGCGCGCGCGCTGCGCCCGACCACCGGCGCGACCGGCGCGCCGCCGGTATCGCGCGCCACCCGCAGGATCGCGTCGACGCCGGGGTGACGGGCAGCGCCGACCGCGACGGCGAGCACGTTGAAGAGCGACCGCTTCGCTTCGTGCAGCACGCCGGCCGGCAGATCGGCGAGCGTGAACGCCGCGGCCGCCGCCGCAAGATCGCGCGTGACCGGACGCGCCGCGAGAGCCGTGGAACCGGGAGTACTCATCGGCGAGGCGCTTCGAGCCGCCGGCGCCTACGACCCGGTAGCGTGCTGCAGGAAGAGCGAGACCGCCGCCACCGCGATCCACAGCACGAAGCCCAGCGCGAGCGGACGCGGCCCGCTGCGCGCGAGCGCCGGCAGCGCCGTTTGGGCGCCGATGGCCGCGAGCGCGACGCTGATCGCGAACGTGGAGAGCTGCGCGATGCCGGAATGCCACGCGGCCGGGATGACGCCGGTCGAGCCGACGCACGCGGCGAGGGCGAACCAGCCGATGAACCACGGCACGACGCGGCGCCACGGCACGTGCACGCCGCCCGCATGCTGTGCGCGCGCGTGGACCACCGCGACGATCGCAACGACCGGCAGGATGAACGTCGCGCGCGCCAGCTTGACGATCGTCGCCTGCTCGCCGGCGGCTTGACCGAACGCGTAGCCGGCGGCGACGACCGATGACGTGTCGTTGATCGCGGTGCCGGCCCACACGCCGAATTGGCTCTGCGTGAGGTGCAGCAGCCCGCCGAGCGCCGGGAACGTCAGCACGGCGACGATGTTGTAGAAGAAAATCGTCGCGATCGCCAGCGCCACGTCGGCCTCGTCCGGTTCGATCACCGATGCTACCGCCGCGATCGCCGAGGCGCCGCAAATCGCCGTGCCGACGCCGATCAGATGCTCGAGCACGGTTCCGGTGCGCAGCACGCGGCCCGCCAGCGGCGCCAGTACCAGCGCGACCGCGATCGTGCCGATCGTGACCGGCAGCGTTTCCCAGCCGGTGTGCACGACGACCGCGAACGAGAGCCCGAAGCCCGAGATGACGATGCCGGCTTGCAGCAGGTATTTGGCGCAGAACGCCAGGCCCGGCGCCAGCCGCGGCGGCAGCCGGAGCGCCGCCCGGAGCGCGATGCCGAATACGATCGCCAGCACCGGCGCCCCCACCAAGGGCAGCCCCCGCGCGACGCCGGTGGCGATCGCGCCGAGCGCGACGGCGAGCAGCGCTCCGGGCAGGTTCGCACGCATCTCCCCAGTGTATGGGGATCGGAGCAATAATTCAAATAACGATAAGATGACCGCTTACGAACATTGTCTTATGAGTCGCCGGCGGGCACCCGGCAAATTACCGGGAACAGCGAGGGCATGAGCGATCAGCAGCGGCCGCAGCCGGCACCCCTCGACTTCGCGAAGATCGAAGGCGACCTCAGCCCGGCCCAGCGCGCCGAGCTCGCCGGCCTGCGGGCCCAAGTCGAGCAAGAATTCCCCAACGGCGAACGCATCCGCGGGCACGTCAGCGCGTTGCGCGAAACCGAGGCCCGCATCGCCAACTGGTTCGACAATCCCGAGACGCAGCTGTGGATGCAATCCCTCGGCAACGCCGGCCTCTAGTCTCCCGGGACGCGTGAGGGAATCGCGGGAATCGCGGTCCGGCGCGGCAGCGGCGTCGCCGCGCCGGGCGCGGCCGGGGTCGCCGGCGGCGCCGGCGTAGGCGACGGGGTGAACACCGTCGTCGGACTGGCCGAAGGGGCGTCGGGGTCGAACGGCGCCGGCGTCTTCAGGTCCGTTTCCGCCGGCACGTCGAGCGCGACGATGGAACTGTGCGGATCGTATTCCAGCGCGCCGCCGAAGGCGCGCACGACCTCGGCCAGCGGCACGTACGCCGTGCCGTCGCGGCCGAACGGCGCGACCGGCAACGTGCCCCCGACGCCGTCGCAGTTGTACGCCTCAGAACCGATGCGAAAGACGCACGTGCGCGAGCCGCGCACCAGCGTGATCGTGTCGCCGTCGAGCACGGCGCGGGCGGTGAAGTGCGTGATCACGGGTGCCAACGGCGCCATGACGTGGCCGAAGAGAAGTTGCGCCGGCGGCACGCTGGCAACGATCGCGCCGTTGAGGATGACGATCACCACTGCTGGGCTCATGGATGCCTGACTCCCTCCGAACGCTCGTCGCGATCTTTCGCGCGGCTGCGTTGCAGTTCTCAGCCGCCGGGGCCACGTTTTTGGCCCAGGCGATCGCCTTCAACATCTTCTTTGCCGCTATACCGCTCTCGCTGGTGATCGTTGCGACGTTCGGCTACGTCTTCGGCTCGGCGGCCGGCGACTTGCGCGCCCTCGACGCGATCGACCGGTTCGCCCCGCAATTCTACGATCTGGTGTCTGGGAATATCCAGTCGGTCGTGCGCTACCGTGGCGTTTCCGGGATCCTGGGACTGGTCGGTTTGATCTGGTCCGGGAAAAACGTCTTCGGCGCCGTGTCCTACGGGCTCGACCGGGCGCTCGGGTTGCAGAGCCGCCACTTCATCTTCGAGATCATCATCGCACTCGTGCTGGTGCCGATCCTGTGCATCGTCATGATCCTGGCGACCGCCGGACCGCTGGTGATCACCTACATCGAACGGTTCACCGGGCTCGAATATCTCCGCTACGGGCCGCAGATCGGTTCGTATTCGTTCTCGCTCGTCTTCGTGTTCGTGCTCGCGCTGCTGGTCTACAGCTACTTGCCCAACCGCCGCGGGAGCCTGCGCTTCGGCATTCCGGGCGCCGTCGTCACGGCGATCGGTTACTCGATCGCCCAGGTAGCGTTCGGCATCTACACCGCCCACGCCAACGTCTTTCAGATCTACGGCACGCTTTCGGCGATCTTCGCGTTGATGCTATGGGTGTACTATGTGTGTCTCATCTTTCTCTACGGCGCGCACGTGAGCGCGCAGTGGGAAGCGCATTTCGCGCCCGAACGCCGCGCGCTGGGCCCGACGCCCCTGTCATCCTGAGCGGAGCGAGCACTTCGCTGGCGCTCAGCACAGGCTCCGTCGAGCGGAGACGAAGGACGACCGTTGAATCTTGGCGGGTGCGCTCATATCTGCTCGCCGCTTTGGCGTGCCTGTCCGTGTTTCTGACCGCTGCGGCCCCGGCGTTCACGATCGTACCGACCGTCGTCGTGTACCCGCTCGCCGGATCGCCGACGCTCGACCGTGAAACCAGCGCGCGCATCGAGACGACGCTGGCGAACCAGATCGCGCAGGGCGGGTTGATCAAGGTCGTCCCGCCGACCACCAGCGTCGAGCGGCAGAACTACCTAGCCGACGCGCGCTCGCTCGGGGCGAGCTACTACGTCACCGGGTTTCTGACGCCGCTGGGCAGCGGCGCGTCGGTCGTCGAGCAAGTCGTGAGCGTCACGTCCGGGACGCTGGTCTTCAGCGTCACCAACTACGTCACGAGCTTGACCGACATCGCCGCGCAAGGCGATCAGCTGCGCGCCGGCATCCTCGACCGCGCCTCGCGCGGTCTGCAGGCGTTCGAAGCGCCCGACGAACCGGGCAGCGCGGCGACGCCCGCGTCGAACGGTCCCGACGTCAACGTGAACAAGCTCTTGGGCCGCAAGAAAGGCGGCGCGGCGGCCGTCGCGATCGCACCGCCCGCCAACACCACGCTGGCAATCCTCACCGTCGGCGGCTCGGCCGATTTTGCCCAGCGCGCGGCGGCGGCCAAAGCGCTCGCCGACGCGTTTGAGCACGCCGGCCGGCACGCCGTCGTCGTCGATACGGCGACGCCCTCGAGTTCGGTCTGCAGCGCCAACGGCGCCACCGCGCTGGTGGCGGCCTGGCTGGACACGCCGCCGCCCAACGCCGCCAACGCGAACTCGGCGCTGCGCCTGATCGCCTACGACTGCAGCGGAAACGTGGCGTTCGACCGCACGTTCAAGCAACCGCTGTCCGACGTGACCGGCAGCGCGGTCGGCGCGTACCTGAATCCGCCGAAGCGGCGCGCTTAAGCTTCCTCAGCCTCGGCGTCGAGTAATCCGGGCGGCACCGTCACGCGGATTTCTTTGCGCGCGACGTCGACGTTCGCGATGAACGCCGCGACCAGCGGCACGAGCGTTCGCGCGGCACCGATCGCCAGCAGATCCTGGTTGGGATAGTGCAGCACGTCGACGACGACCCCGCGTTCGCGGCCCTCGGCATCGACCAGGCGGCAGCCGACGAGGTCCGCATCGAAATATTCGCCCGCGCCGAGGGCAGCATCGCCGGCCGCGAGCGTGAGCTGTGCGCCGACGAGCGCTTGCGCGGCGCCGGCGTCGTCGACGCCCGCGATGCGAATCAGCGGCCGGCCTTTTTGCCGGCGCACCGCCGCAATCGTCACCGCGCGCGTCGTGCCGTCGGCGAAGCGCGCGGTTGCAGCGAGCCCGGCCCGCAAGGCGTCGTCGCCGATGCGCGACGCGTCGAGCTTCAGCTCGCCGCGCAATCCGAACACGCCGGCGATGCGGCCGGCGTTGACGTCAGCTCTTCTTTTTTCGCTTGGGGGCTGCGGCGGCACTGGCCTTTTTCCGAGCCGGCGACTTCTTGGCGGCGCTCTTCTTGGCGGCGGTCTTCTTCTTCGGCGCAGCCGCTTCGCCGTCGTCTTCGGGGGCGGCAG
This sequence comes from Candidatus Lustribacter sp., assembly GCA_049512335.1. Taxonomy (GTDB): domain Bacteria; phylum Vulcanimicrobiota; class Vulcanimicrobiia; order Vulcanimicrobiales; family Vulcanimicrobiaceae; genus Lustribacter. The sequence continues at coordinate 6,628 of JBEKXE010000132.1, read as the reverse complement.
CGACGGCGTCGGCGAGTTCGGGTTCGCTCGTGTCGCCGGCGTGCTCGAGGTCGGCCTCGTGCTCGTCATCGTCTTCCACGTCGACGATGTCGATCGTCACTTTGCCTTCGGCGCTGGCGCGCACGATCGTGCGCAGGGCCTGCGCGACGCGTCCGCCCTTGCCGATGACCTTACCGAAATCCTCGGGATGCACTTCGAGCTCGATGATCGGCCCGCGCGAACCGTCGACCACCGAAACGATCACGTCCTCGGGACGCGAGACGAGCCGTTTGGCCAGGAACGTCAGCAGCTCGACGGCGCGCGCTTGCGCGACGGCCGGATCGCCGGCCGGCCGCGGTCCGCGATCGCGGTCGCGATACGGACGCCGTTCACCGGCGCCGGAGCGAGAATCGCTGGCCGCACCCGGACGGCGCCGGGCGGGACGCTCGTCCTCGGGTTCGATATCGTCACTGAACGAGTCGTTCGTCGCGATTTGGCGCGCGCCGAGCGTGGATTTCCGCTCTTCCTCCGGCGTTGCTTCGTCGTCGCCGAAGAGCCCGAATTCGTCGTCGAACGCGGACACCGGGTTACTCGGCCGCTGCTGCGGGAGCGGCGGCCGCGGCCTTCTTCGGATAGATCGGCGCGCGTTCGACCAAGCCGAGTTCGGCGAAGAGCCGCCGCACGGGATCCGAAGGCTGCGCCCCTTTGGCGAGCCAGGCCTTGGCTTTTTCCTGGTTGACGACGACCGTCTTCGGTTCCGTGCGCGGGTTGTAGTGGCCGAGGATTTCGATGAACGCTCCGTCGCGCGGCGACTTCGCGTCGCAGACGACGAACCGGTACGTCGGCTGCTTTTTCGCGCCCATGCGGCGCAAGCGTATTTTGACCATGATGTGTTGTGTCTGTCTTTCTAACGTGGAAGTGCCGGCATGCGAAACCGGCCCCGCTTCCCGCCGCCCATCTGTTTCATGAGCTGACGCGAAGCTTCGAATTGTTTCACCAGACGGTTGACGTCGGCGACCTGCATGCCGCTGCCCGCGGCGATGCGTTTGCGGCGCGATCCGTTGAGGATATCGGGGCGCGCGCGCTCGCGCCGCGTCATCGAGCAGATGATCGCTTCGACGCGCTTGACGTCGCCCTCGTCGATGTCCACGTTGGGCAGTGCCTTGGAGAGGCCCGGGATCATCTTCATGATGTCGTTCATCGAGCCCATCTTGCGCACTTGGCGCAGCTGGTCGAGGAAGTCGTCGAGGGTGAAGTCGTTCTTGCGCAGTTTTTGCGCGAGATCTTTGGCTTGCTCTTCGGAGTAGACGCTCTGCGTTTTCTCGATGAGCGTGAGCACGTCGCCCATCCCGAGGATGCGCGAAGCCAGCCGGTCGGGATGGAAGGGCTCGAGCGCCGAGAGCTTCTCGCCCATGCCGACGAACTTGATCGGCGCGCCCGTCATCTTGTGGATCGACAGCGCCGCGCCGCCGCGCGCGTCGCCGTCCATCTTGGTGAGGATCACGCCGGTGATCCCCAACCGCTCGTTGAAGCCTTTGGCGACACTGGTCGCTTCTTGACCGGTCATCGCGTCGGCGACGAACAATATCTCGATCGGCTTGACGGCGGTTTTGATCGCGGCCAGTTCGTCCATCAGCTTCTCGTCGATTTGCAGCCGGCCGGCCGTATCGATGATCACGGTCGGGATGCCGAGCCGGCGCGCTTCGGCGACGCCGTCGCGCGCGATCTTCACCGGATCGCCGGCGCCCTGGTCGTAGACCGGCAAATCGATCTGCTTGCCGAGCGTCTTGAGCTGGTCGATCGCAGCCGGCCGGTAGACGTCGGCCGCCACGAGCAGCGTGCGCCGGCCTTGTTCCTTCAGCCGCAGCGCGAGCTTGCCGGCCTGCGTCGTCTTACCGGAGCCTTGCAGGCCGACGAGCATGTAGACCGTCGGCGGCGCATCCGAGAACTGCAGTCGCGCCTCGGCGCCGCCGAGCAGTGTGACGAGCTCGTCGTAGACGATCTTGATGACCGACTGGCCGGGCGTGAGCGACGCCAGCACGTCGGCCCCGACCGCGCGCTCCTTGATCGCGTTGACGAACTCTTTCGCCACCCCGAGGTTGACGTCGGCTTCGAGCAGCGCGATGCGCACCTCGCGCAATACCTCAGCGACGTCCGTCTCGGAGAGACGGCCGCGATTCGACAAGCGGTCGAAGATTGCGCCTAGGCGCTCGCTGAGGGCTTCAAGCATATGCTAGGCGCTAGCGGAGCTCGCGTCGATCTTCGCGACGGCGTCGCCGACCGTCTTGATCTTTTCGGCTTCTTCGTCAGGAATGTCGATGCCGAACTCGGTCTCGAACGCCATCACCAGCTCGACCTGGTCGAGCGAGTCGGCGCCCAGATCCTCGGTGATCGACGCTTCGGAGGTGACCTCGTTGTCCTCGACGCCGAGCTGTTCGACGATGATCTTCTTGACGCGGTCGAAAGTATCGCTTGCCATGTGACTCCTATTGTGTTCCGGGTTGGGATTAGTGCATCAGATAGCCGCCGTCGACCACGATCGTTTGACCGGTGACGTAACGGGCAGCATCCGAAGCAAGGAAAGTGATGACACCGGCAACATCGTCGGGGGACCCCGGCCGGCCGAGCGCGATCCCAGCGAGAAACCCCTCGCGTGCAGCGGTGGGGAGTTCGGCGGTCATCGCGGTTTCGATCAGGCCCGGAGCCACGGCGTTCACCCGAACGTTCCGCGACCCGAGTTCCTTCGCCAACGACCGGGTTAAACCAAGTAATCCGGCTTTGGTCGCAGCGTAGACGCTCTGGCCCGGGTTGCCGCCGATGCCGACGATCGAGGAAACCAGCACGATCGCACCCCCGCGCTGCTTGACCATCGGCTTCGCGACCGCGGCGCAGAGGTAGAACGCCGATTTCAGGTTGACGTCGATCAGCCGGTCGAGGTCGCTTGCTTTCAGGCGCAGGATCAGGCCGTCTTGCGACTGCCCGGCGTTGGCGACGGCCACGTCGATCCGGCCGAACTCGGCCAGCACCGCGTAGACGCCGGCGTCGACGGCCGCTTTGTCTGTAACGTCGACGACGTGGCGCATGGTGCGGGCCCCGGCACCCGCCGCCGCCTCGACGGCCGTGGCGGTCTCGGCCAGCGCCGCTTCGTCGCGCCCGAACAGGGCGACCGCGTGCCCGTGGACAGCCAAATCGACCGCCACGGCCCGGCCGATGCCGCGTGAGGCGCCGGTGACCAGCGCGACCCGGTCGGCCATTACAAGATCCCGGCCGGCGCGAGCAGCGCGCGCAGCTTCTCGATGCCCGCCGCGTCGCCGACGTGAATGGCCTTGGGCGCGCCCTCGACGCGCTTCATCATCGGCGCGAGCACCGGGCTCGCACCGAACTCGACGATCAGCTCGATGCCGACCGCGATCATCGCGAGCGCTGCGTCGTGCCAGCGGACCTCGTCGGTCACCGAGCGGATCAAGTTGGCCTTGATCTGCTCGACGCTCGCATACGGCTGCGCGTCGACGTTCGAGATCACGGTGAAGCGCGGCAGCCGGATCGGCGCGTCGGCGATGTGTTTGGCGAACTCGGCCCGCGCGGGTTCCATCAAGGCGGAATGCCACGCGCCGCTGACGTTGAGCGCGATGACGCGCTTGGCACCGGCCGCGAGCGCGAGTTCCCCGGCGACGCGCACCGCTTCTTCGTCGCCGCTGATCACGACCTGACCCGGCTGGTTGAAGTTCGCGAGCTGCACGCGGCCGGTGCCGCGTTCGATCGCGGCCGCGACGGCTTCGCGCAAGCGCGCGTCGTCGAGCCCGAGCACCGCCGACATCGCCCCGCGCGTCATCTGCGCCGCACGGTGCATCGCGAGACCACGCTGGTTCACCAGCGCCAGCGCCTCTTCGAACGCGAGCGAACCCGCCAGCGTCAAGCTGCAGTATTCGGCGAAGGAGTGGCCCGCGCTGACGACCGGTGCCAGCACGTCACCGACCGCCGCCGCCAGCGCGAGGTTCGTCACGAAGATCGCCGGCTGGCTGTAACGCGTCTCGCGCAGCTGGTCTTCATCGCCCGACGCGCACAGCGCGAGCAAGTCGTAGCCCAGGATCGACTTGGCTTCGCGGTACAGCGCGGCCGCGGCCGGATATGCTGCCGCGACATCGGCGCCCATGCCCTTCGTCTGCGAGCCCTGGCCCGGAAAAATGACGCCGATGCGCATCAGCGTTCGCTCCAGCGCCACACGACCGCGCCCCACGACAAGCCGCCGCCGAAGCCGACGAAGACGATCAGGTCGCCGTCCTTGAGTTTGCCGGCGGCGTAGGTTTCGGACAGCGCGATCGGGATCGACGCAGAACTCGTGTTGCCATACTTATCGACGGTGATGACGACCTTGTCGCCGATCATCTCGAGCTGCTTGGCCGCGGCGTCGATGATGCGGCGGTTGGCCTGATGGGGAATCGCGTAGGCGATGTCCTTCCGCGTCAGCCCGGCCTTGGCCAGCGCCGCGTCGGTCGCCTCGATCATCTTGGTCACGGCGAAGCGGAAGACTTCGCGGCCCTTCATGACCATCTTGTGCTGTTTCTCGGCGATCCCCGCGGCCGTCAGCGGCATGACCGTGCCGCCGCCGGGAACGAGCAGCAGCGACGGATCGCTGCCGTCGGTTCCGAGGTCGGAGGCGAGGAAGTCGTTGCGTTCCGCCGCTTCGAGGACGACCGCGCCGGCGCCGTCGCCGAACAGCACCGCGGTGCCGCGATCTTCGTAGTTGGTGATCGAGGAGAGCTTCTCGCTGCCGACCAGCAGAATGCGCTGGTACACCCGGGCTTGGATCAAGGCCGACGCGACGGTCAGGCCATAGATGAAGCCGCTACAGGCGATCTCCATGTCGAACGCGGCGGTGCCCTTGATGCCGAGCTTGGCGGCGAGCACGCTCGCGGTGGCGGGGAAGAGGTAGTCGGGCGTGACGGTCGCGACGATCACGCAGCCGATGTCGGCGGGCGCGCAGCCGGCGCGCGCGATCGCCACCTTGGCGGCGGCGAGCCCCATGTCGCTGGTCGACTCGTCGTCGCGGGCGATGTGCCGCTCGTGCATTCCGGTTCGCGAGACGATCCACTCATCCGTCGTATCGAGAATCTTCTCGAAGTCGGCGTTGGTCATGACGCGTTCCGGAACGTAATGCCCCACGCCCGCCATGCGGACGCCCTGGGTCAGCGGCACACGCGCCTAACTAAGCGTGGTCGTGGCCGGCGTGGTCGCGTTCGTCGCGCGGCGCGATCACCTGGCGGCCGTCGTACGTGCCGCAGAAATCGCACACGAAGTGCGGCCGCTTCGGCTGGTGGCACTGCGGGCACTCAACGGTCGTGACCGGATTGAGCTTCCAATTTGCCGCCCGGCGGCTACGCGTCTTCGAACGCGGTGTCTTCCACTTGAGATTCGCCATGATCGCCTTCCGTCGCCGGGCAGTCGCAACCGCCGCCCGGATTTTTGCTCCGGCCGCAGGTCACGCACAACCCGCGGCATTCCTCGTTGCACAGTAGCCCAAAGGGCAGTGCGCTCGTTACCACTTGCCGGACGAGATCGCCGACATCGAAATTCGTACCGTTGAGGACGTTGTTCTCGCCGAAGGGGTCGCTCGCCCCGTCGGGCGGGTCGAACCGTTCGTCGACGACGATTCCCAACGGGATCGTCACGTCCTCGAGACAGCGGATGCATTCCCCCGCGACGTCGACCTCGACCCGCCCGTCGATCTGCAACCCCCGGTCGACCCGCCGCAGATCCAGCTCGGCGTGGGCCGGCGCGGGAAACCGAAACTCGGCGAACGGGGGAACGACGACGTGCTCGTCGAGCGACATCGGGCGCCCGGTAACCAGTAACGATCCGATGTCGACGACCACGTGAGAACCCTGGACGCGGCGGCGTTCAACCGTCGCGCCCCTCATAGAACGAGGCTCCCCGCGAGGGAAGCCCCATGCCAACCACGGTATTGTAGACCCCCCTCCTACCCTTGTCAAACACGTACGTCCGCGTGAAGGGCAGGCATGACGAGCATCGGGACGGTGGATTTCGGCTCCCAGATCTGGGATTCCGGCGACGACGAGGGGTTCACGGCGGCTCTGCCGCTCGCTTCGACGGCACAAGCAAGCGAAGCCGGCGGCGACCGGGATGCTCAGATCGCCGATCTCGCGGATACCAGCGCCGGAGTGAACCAGCTCCAGAGCCTGGCCTCGGCCACGGCCGCTTCCACCCTGCCCGTCCCCTCGCTGCCGTCGGTGCAGCAGCAGACCCAGGCGCAACAAGCCGCGGCCCAGCCGCCGCTCAAGCTAGACTATTACGCCGACGGCGACGACGGCGAGTAAACGAGGACAGAGGACATACGATGGGCTTCAACCCGCTCAGCATGGTCGTCGGCGCGGCGACCGGCTTTCTCACCGGCGGCCCGGTCGGCGCGGCGATCGGCGGCGCGGCCGGCGCGCTCGGCGGCACCAACAACCTCACGTCGACGGTCGGCAACCTCGGCAACACCGCCGCCAGCGGCTGGCAGAGCAGCATCCTCGCGATGCAAAATCTGCAGAACGAGCAGAACGCGATCTACTCGCTGCAGATCAACCAGCAAGCCTCGCAATTCAACAACATGATGGACGAGAAGTCCGAGATGATGCGCGAAAGCAAC
>JBEKXE010000131.1:0-12575 GCA_049512335.1 Candidatus Lustribacter sp. | reverse complement strand
CTGCCGCAGCTCTTCGCCGAAATGCGCGAGCCGGCCACGCGCTGCCGGTTCGACGACTGCCGCCATCTCCAGGAGCCCGACTGCGCGGTTCTCGAGGCGGTTGCCGAGGGCCGAATCGCCCGCAGCCGCTACGAGAGCTACCGCGAACTCGCCGCCTCCTCCTGAGCGCGGGGCCGAGCGCGGGGCCGAAGCCTTCACAGATCAGGGGATTTTTGGTATGCTGGGCGGCGTGCCCGGGCCTCGAGTTCGAGCCGTAACCTTTTTCCGGAGCCGAACTTGCCGAACATCAAGGCCGCGATCAAATGGCAGCGCCAAACCGAACGCCGTACCCTGCGGAACCTCGACCTCAAAACGCGTCTGAAGACGCTGTTCAAGAAGGCCAAGGCAACCCCGGAGCAAGCCGCGTCGGTTGAGGCGCAGTTCGACAAGGCCGCACGCAAGGGCATCATCCACCGCAACAAGGCGGCTCGCAAGAAAGCCCGCCTCGCACGGGCGATCCGCACCGCCAAAGCGCTCGCCGCCGCCGCCCCGGCCGCCGCGACGCCCGCCGCCAAGAAGCGCGGCGCGAAGAAAGCTTCTTAACGCCCGGCCGAGCGCGCGCGCAGCAACTGCACCGAGCGTTTGGGATCGATGTTGTGACGGCGGCCGTCGGCGCTCGCCGTCGCGCCGGCCCGGATGAGGGCGATCGTTTGCTCCGGCGTCAGCGCCGGATCGAGCGCCAGCAATTTCCCGGCCAGGTTCGTCACGGCCGGCGAGGCTGACGACGTCCCCGACATCTTGATGTGCCGGCCTCCCGGAACCACGCTTTCGACCTCATAGCCGTCGGCATCGACGCGCACCGTCTTGCCGTAGCTCGTGAACGACGTTTCGTCACCGGCTTGATCGACCGCACCGACGACGAGCAAGTTCGGTAAGTTGAACGACGCCGGCATCGTCTCGTCGAAGGCCGCGTTGCTGTCCGAATTTCCGGCCGCGCACACGAACAGAATGTTCGGCGCGCTCTTGATCGCCGCGTACAACCCGGCGCGATCGATTGCGAAGAGGCGGGCAGCGATGGCTTTGCGGTCGGCGGCATCCTTGCCGACGTTGTTCCGTTCGAGCGCGGTTTCCATACCGGCCGGCGTGCCGCCCCAGCTCATGTTCACGACGCGCACGCCATGCGCTTTGAAGTAATCGACGTAGGTCTGGCTATTGCGCGCGTCGCGGCGCGTGTTCTCCTCGGTCGGCGCCGCCGGAATCCAGCGGTAATCGTACGTGAGGCGGGCGACGACCAAGCGCGCCGCCGGGTTACCGCGCAGCGCGATGCCGGTGACGTGCGTGCCGTGCAGGTAGTCCGACAAGAGGTCGACGAGTTGGAAGAACGTCGGGACCTCGGCTTGGTTGAGCGCGGCCATCTTCGCGCGGGCCGCTTGTGCGTCCGGACTGTCGACCGATTGCTGGACGTCGGCGTAGCCCTCCAGAAAGCTCAGCATCGACGGATAGACCGCGCGCTCTTGCGGCGTCAGGGGATAGAGCGCCCCGTGCGTTTTGAAACCGTTGAGATCGAAGGCCAAACCGTGCGCATCGAAGCTCTGCGGATGCGGATCGGTGTAGAGCTGATGCGGGAACAGGGTCACGTCGGAGCCGGAGTCCCAAATCGCGATGCGCACCGGCGTCAGATGATGGCCGGCGTGCAGCGTCACATCGCGCGCGGCCCAGATGTCGGGCTTGTGCACGGCGTGCTGCGCGATGAGGGCGCCGATCGCGGCCGATGCCGCCGGCCCCTCCGGAATGATGATCTTCAGGAAGAACCGGTCGGTGAGGATCTGCGCGGCGGCATCGCTGCTGACGGCGTGCGCTTTTATCGCCGCGGGATCGATGCTGCCGACGAGCTGGCCTTCGATCATCGCCGGCGTGAAGACGTCGTAGGTCGTCTTGACTTGTTCGAGCAGCGTCCCGACCGCCGCCCACGGCAGCGGCGCCAGCAGCGTCGCATACGCTTGCCGGAATGCCGCGAGATAGGCCGGACCGGAGGTCGCCCGGCTTTGTTCGCGGGCATTCACCATCGCCAGCGTCGAGAGACCGCTGATCAGCTTCGCGTCGGGTTTGTCCTCCAGCGCGCGAATGCGCTGCGCGGTCGCCAGCGCCGCCGCGTCTTCGGTCCCGGAAAGCGATTCCAGCTCGAGCTCCTGCTGCAGCAGGCCGCGCAGCGCCGCGTGGTCTTGGATGTCGTAGCCGGCGAGCACGCTCTCGACGTTGGCGCGCACTTTGGCTGCAAACGCGTCGAACGTCGGGTCGTCCGCCTGCACCAGCACCGAGGGCGCGACGCCGAGCGGATAGGTGAACGTCGGCAGATCGGCCGCCGACGTGACGATCTTCTTGGCCGGCGTTGGGGAAGACGTTTGGGCGCCGGCCGGCGGCGCCACGGCGACGAGAACGGCGAGCGCACCTGCGCACGCGGCACGGAACGGGCGTGCGAAGAACGATGCGGGCAACACGCCGGATGCGTTGGGCGCGCGCGGTTGCGCGTCCCTGCCGCAGCGGCTCATGCTTCGAACGTGATCGCCAAGCGCGTGTCCTTCGAACGGGCCGCGACCGGCAGCACCCGCGCGCGCAACGCTGCGCGCAGGGCATCGAGCTCGCGCGTCTTGATCGCGATGCGGTAGCGCCACTCGTCGTTCAAGCGCGCGAGCGGATAGGGCGCCGGCCCCAGCACCTGCCAGCGCTCGTCCTCGCGCAGTGCGCCGGCATACTGCTCGATCGCCGTCTCGACGGCCCGGCGGTCGCGGCCCACGACGCCGGCCATCACCAGCCGCACGAACGGCGGCCACTGCAGCGCCCGGCGCTCGGCGAGCTCGCCGCGCGCGAAGCCTTCGTAATCGTGTTGTGCGGCGAACGCGATGGCCGGATGGTCCGGGCTGTAGGTCTGGATGATCGCTTCACCCGCCCGCGCGCGGCCGCTGCGCCCGCACACTTGCACCACCACGTCGAAGGTCCGTTCGGCCGCGCGATAATCCGCCACGTGCAGATCGAGGTCGGCCGCCAGCGCGCCGACCAGCGTGACTTGCGGAAAGTCCAAGCCCTTGGCGACCATCTGCGTGCCGACGAGCACGTCGGCATCGCGCGCGAAACGGTCGAGCAGCCGAGCGTGATCGCCGACGCGGGTCGTCGTGTCGGCGTCCATACGCACGATCCGCGCCGCGGGAAACAGCGTCTCGACTTCGGCTGCGACGCGCTGCGTTCCGATGCCGTACGGTGCGATGGGACCGGTACCGCAGGCCGGACAGATCTCCGGGATCGGCCGCTGCGCGTCGCAGTAGTGGCAGCGCAACCGGCCTTCGTCGCGATGCATGACGAGCGAGGTCGAACAGCGTTCGCAATTCGCCACGTATCCGCACGCGCGGCAGAGCACGAAGCGCGCGGCGCCGCGGCGATTGACGAAGAGCACGCTCTTCTCGCCGCGTTCCAGCCGGTCGCCCAGCGCTTCGACCAGCATCGTGCTGAAGATCCGGTTGCTGCCGGCCGCGAACTCGCGCGTCATGTCGACGATGTGCGTCGCCGGCAGCGGCTGCGCCGTCGCCCGCTCGCGCAAGCGCACCAGCGGAAAGCGACCGGCCTTGGCGCGGGCATAATCTTCCAGCGCCGGCGTCGCGCTGCCCAGCACGACGATGCCGCCGGCCTGCCGCATGCGCTCGCGCGCGACCTCGACCGCATGATAGCGCGGCGCGCTCTCTTGCCGGTACGACGACTCGTGCTCCTCGTCGACGACGATCATGCGGACGTCCGGCAACGGGGCGAAGACCGCGCTGCGCGCGCCGACGATCACGTCGAGCTCGCCGCGCGCGGCCGCCTGCCAGGCTTCGTAGCGTTCGCGCTCGGAAAGCGCGGAGTGCAGAACCGCGACGCGTTCGCCGAAGGCGCGCTCGAAGCGTTCCGCGGTTTGCGGCGTCAGGGCGATCTCCGGCACGAGCACGATCGCGCGCGCGCCGCGCGCGAGCACGCGCGCGATCGCGTGCAGGTAGATCAGCGTCTTGCCGCTGCCGGTCGCCCCGAACACCAGCAGTTGTGCGTACTCGCCGGCGTCGGTGGCGGCGGCGATGGCATCGATCGCCGCGCGCTGTTCGGCCGTCGGCGTGAGATCCGGCAACTGGAATCGGCCCGCGCGCGCCGTGGCCGGCGAGCGCTGCGATTCGTTGACCGCGCCGGCGGCGATCGCGCGCCGGATCACGGCGTCGCTGAAGCCCGCCAGCACCGCGTCGGTGCGGCGCACCGGCGCGTGTTCGCGTACGTACGCGGCCAGCGCCGCCGCGCTGCGTCCGCGAATCGCGTTCGCGCCGGGCTCCAGAACGCGAATCGTCCGCTCGCCGACCGGCGGCCGCACGAACGTCCGCCGCCGCTCGAGCACGCCGCCGCGCACCAACGCGCCGAGCGCCGCGATCAGCGTGCGGCGATCGCCGCTGCGCCGCGCTTCGGGATGGCGCAAGAGCGCCGCCGGCGCGATCCCGGCGGGCGTTTCCCACAGCAGGCGCACGAGGCGGTGCGGAACGCTCGGAAAACGATCGGCGTCCGGCTGCGAACCGACCGGCACGAACCGTTCGACGACGCGCGGCACCGCGTCGGCCAGCACGACCGCCGTCAGCGCTTCGCGCAACGAGCAGAGGTAGGTTTGCGCGACCCACTGTGCGAGCGCCAGGCCGCCCTCGTCGAAGGCCCGCGGCGCATCGCTGCGCGCGGCAATCGCACGGAGCGTGCGCGTGCCTTCGGCAACCGCGCGTTCGGGTGTGACGACGTAGGCGAACACGTCGCGCGAGCCGAGCGGCACGCGCACGATGTCACCGACCTGCAACGGCGGGGAGCCTGCCCCGAGCGGAGTCGAGGCGTCCGGTACGCTGTAGGTCAGCGCGCGATCGAAGCGTGCCGTAGTCAGGTGAACGAGAACGTCGACGGCACGCACGGGTCTACCGTTCGTGTCCCCGCGTCGAAGGAACTTCTGAGCGCGACGAGCGCGCCGTCGGCGCCGAAGTACGAGACGGCATTGCGCCCGCTCCGCTTGCTGTGGTACATCGCCTCGTCGGCACGCTCGAGCAGTTCGTTCGGCGTCGTGGCGTCGGCCGGAAAGGCCGCGACGCCGATGCTGGCCGTGATCGCGAGGCCGCCGGCATCGTGCGGCCGCAACGCGGAGAGCTCGAGCGTCTCGATCGCCGCCCGCAGCGCGCCGGCACGTTCGACCGCCCGCGATTTCTCCGTATCCTCGAACACGAGACAGAACTCGTCGCCGCCGTTGCGTGCGACGAGATCGTCGCCGCCCGCCGCCGCGCGCAACACGCGCGCCAGCGCGCGCAGCAACGCATCGCCGCCGGCATGTCCGTAGGTATCGTTCCACTCTTTGAAGCGATCGGTGTCGACGAAGACCAGCGCGAGACGGGCCAACGGGGCGAAGCGCGCGCGTTCGATCGCAGCCGCGAGGCGCTCGCGCAGCGCGCGCGGCGAGAGCAACCCGGTGAGCCCGTCGTATTCCGCCCGCCGCAGGTAGGCTTCCCGTTCGTGCGCCAGCGCGTACGCAAACCCGCCGTGATCGGCGAGCGCCACGATCGCCTCGAGCGCATCGCCGTCTAGCCGGCGCGGCGCCGCGGCATACACGACGCTGGCCGCACCGCCGGTCCGCAGCAACGGCACCGCGACGGCGAAGGCGTCGGCGGGATGAAAGCCGCACGTGCCGTTCTCGCCGAGGGTCACCCGGCGGCCGTGCGCCAGCGCCTGCGCCGGCAGCGTGCGCAGGTCGCCGCGCGCGATGCGGACGCCGCTGAAATACGCCACGCGCGCGCCGCGGGCGGCGACGCAGACCAGCTGGCCCTCTTCTTCATCGAAAATCAGGACGGAGTCAAGCGCCGGCGCGACGCCGCGCAACGCCGCGTCGAGTTCGTCCCGCACCGCGTCGACCGATCGGGTCGCGGCGAGCCCGAGCCGGCGCACGCCCTCGATCAGCCCGGCGAGCTCCATGCCCGCAGCAGTGCCCCGTTCGCTTGAAGCGAATCGTCTACGGGATCAAGGCGCGCAGGCGGTCGGGTTCGACGATCACGACGTGGGCGGTGCGCATGTCGACCAGCTTGTCGTCCCAGAACCGGTTGAGGGTGCGGTTCACGGTCTCGCGCGTGGTGCCGATCATGTTCGCCATTTCCTGGTTGGTCAGGCGTAACGTGATCCGGGTCCCGTTTTCGACCCGCTCGCCAAACTGGTCGCCGAGGTTCAGCAGCAGCGATGCGAGCCGCGCGCGGATGTCCTGGGACGTCGTTGCCGCGATCAGCGCATTCGCCGCTCGCAGCCGTTCGGAGAGCGCGATCACCAGGGACCGCCCGATCCGCGGGTTGCGGTCGAGCAAGATCAGGAAGTCCGCCTGGCGGATCGCCCCGACCTCGACTTCGGTCAGCGTTTTGATCGACGCGCTGCGCAGCGAGGAGTCGAACATCGACATTTCGCCGAAGAAATCGCCCTCTTTCAGGATCGAGAGGATCGTCTCACGGCCGTCCGGGGCGATCCGGCAGACCGAGATCGAGCCCTTCACCAAAATGAAGAACGTGTCACCAGGGTCGCCTTCGCGTACGATGAATTGGTGCTTCCCGTAATGGCGGTCGGTAACGGTCGCTGCTACGGCCGCTGCCTCGTCATCGGCGAAGTCGCGAAAGAGCGGAACGCGCCGGATTGACGCGACGTCGATCATATCGAGTACGGAGTTTGCATCTCCGATGCTCGCGCCCTGTTATTCCGAGGAGTTGACGATGCCCGAGCCCAGCCTGCTTCCCGAGCGGATCTTCGGACTCTCCGCCGTGGACGGGCGACGCGCGGTTCGGCCGGGCGAGGTCATCCACTTCCGCTTCCGCGCCAAGAACGGCAGCGAGGTGCCGACGCCGGCGGCGCTGCTCGTGCTCGTACTGCCGCCGGGCTGGTCGCCGCTCGACCCGCTGGAGGCCGACATTCCATCGGTCGCGCCCGGCGCCGAGCACAGCGTTGCGTTCCGGGCGCGCCCGGATGTCGCCGACGCGACGACCGCGCACTCACCGATTCAGGCCGCGCTGCATCTCGACACCCTGGTGCTGGGCTCGAACGTCGTGCCGATGCGCGTCTTCGGGCACCCGCGCCTGAACGGGCCGGCCGGCGGCGTACGCGTCGAACCGGCCGGCGAGGGTGCCGCGCCGGGCGCACTGCGCGTCGCGGTCACCGTCGTCAATGAGGGCGACGCTGCAGCCCGGGCCGTGCGGGTCGTGGCCCCGCCGCCACCCGGCTTCGCCGCCGAGGAGACGGCGATCATGGCGAGCTGCGAGGAGCTCCCGGTCGGCGGCACGCTCACGTACGCATACACGATGTATCCCCAGGGGCCGGCCGCCTCGACCGTGTGCATCGACGACGCGTTCGTCTCGTATCAGGGTGGGCGCGTTGCGTTGACGACCGGCGTCTCGGCCTTGCTGGCGCCCGAAATCGCGCCGCCCGTGATCGAGGCGGAGCGCCGCGCGAGCCGGCTCGACCTGCGCATCCGCATCGCCAACGAGGGTTGGGTTGCCGCGCGCGACGTACGCTGCGCTCTCGATCTCCCGGCCGGGTGGCGCGTGCTGCGCGGTACGATGCGGGCCGACGGAGCGCCGCCGGCGATCCGCCGCGACAACGAAGCGGAGAACGGCGTGGCGATCGCGCTGCCGCTGGTCCCCGCCCGCGGCTTCGTCGAGTTGACCGTCGTCGCAAGCGCTGCGCGCCCGCGCGTCGAGGGCGATTTGACGGTCCGCTGCGGTAGCCATACGGTGACGTACCCGATCCCGCAGGTTGCGCGGCGCGCGTTGCGCGTCGCAGCCCGTCCCGAGTCGGCATTCGCCGAGCCGGGCACGGTGGTGCCGGTCGCGGTCGACGTACACAACATCGGTGAAACGCCCGAACGCGTCACGGTCAGCCTCGACGACGCGGCATGCTGGAGCGGCGAGCTGCGCGCCGGAGCAGCGGCGGCATTCGTCGCGCGCTTCACGGTGCCGGCCCAGCTTGGCGACGGCGACCTGGTGACGGTGGCGGTGACCGCTGCCGGTGACGACGGCGTAATGCTGACCTCGACGCAGTTCGATCTGCGTACCGTCGACCGGCCCTGGATCACCGTCGACGACGTGGTGTGGGAACGCGGCCAGACGCGCGTGACCATTCGCAACGTCGGCGCCACGACCGTGCGCGACGTGCGGCTCGACGGCGCAGGCGACATCATCGCGGAAGCGCTCGCACCCGGCGAGACGGCCTCGATCCTCGTTGCACCGGCGGTGGCGCGCGCCGCCTCACTGGTCGGCCACGACGGCCGCAGCGTGCCGATCGGCTGGGACGATCAAGCCGCGCCGGTCGAAGTCGCCGCGCAGCTCGTTGCTGCCGCCGCCGCGCGCAGCGGCGAGCGCCTCGACGTCCGCTTGCGCGTCACCGGCGCGGCGGCCGTGCAAACGCTGCGCGTGCGGCCGCGGCCGCATCCCGCCGCCGTCTACATCGCCGGTTCGACGGCGGTCAACGGCCACGCGGTGGTCGACGGCATCGAGGGACCTCCGCTCTTCACCGGCGACGGTCTGGCGCTCTATGACATCCCGGCCGGGACGTTCGTCGAAATCGGCTGGTCGCTGCTGCCGCGCACGCCCGGCGAGTTGGTCGTCGCCGTCGACATCGAAGCCAACGGCACCGCCGCCGCCGTCGAGCCGCTGACGATCGCGATCGCCGACGCACCGCCGTTCGGTGCGCGTCCGTCCGCGCTGCCGTTCTTCATCGACGCGGCGACGGTCGGCGACTTCAGCATCGCCGCGCCGTACACGGGCGAAGCCGCGGTGTTGCCCACCGTCGCGGCGCCGACCGGGATCGACGCGCTTCCGGCCGCGCCCGATCCGTCCGACCCGGGGGCGTGGACGCTCGCGCCCCCCGACGCGCCCGCCGCGGGCGAGACCAGCGCGTTCCCGTCCAGTGCCGCGACGGCAACGGCGTGGCTGACGCTCGACGACGCGCGCGCTGCGGCGATCGTGCGCGTCCTGCGCGGTGCGCGCGGGCCCGGCATGATCGGCCACGTCCCGTCGCTCGCCGTGCTTTTCCCGAGTGAGATCGCGTCGGGTGATGCGTCGCTCGATGCGACGTTTGCCGGTGCGACCGAAGCGATTCGCGGCACCTACGAGCGACTGTTCGTGAAGCTGCGCATTCCCGGCTACGGCATCACGCCGGGCGATCTCGAAGATGCGGTGACGCGGCGCGAACTGCTCGCACTGCTCGACCGCATCGCGAACGCGAGCGACCTGCCGCGCGCGGTCGGCGCGAACGCCGAGCTCTACGTGCATCTCGATCGCGACGTCGTGCGCACGATGCGCGCCGCACTGGCGGATGCGCCGTTGGGCGGGCCGCAAGCGCTGGCCGCGATCGCCGCGCTGCTGCCGCGCTACGGCCGCGGTGATGCGGCCGCAGCGGTCGGCGCGTACGCGAGCGCCTTGTCCGCTGCCTTCGCGACCGCGTGCAGCGAACCGTCCGCTGCGTTCGCGGCGTATCTGAGCGCGCACGTCGCACCGGAACTCGACGCCGCGCGCGCGGTCGCGGTCGCGGTGCTCGACGCGCATAACGAGCTCGCATCGTCGTGAGCCCCGAAGTCCCCGCCGTGTTGGCCGTCGCCGGCACCGCGCTGCTCGCCATGGCGTTCTTCGGACCGTTCCGCCGCACCGGCGAAACGACCGATCCCGGCGAGACGGCGGTGCCCAAGGCCGTGCTGTGGCCTGCGCTCGTCGAACCGTCGGCGACCGCGTGCGACGTGCCGGCACGCATCGACATGGCCGACGCGCTGGGCGCCCTGCACTCGGCGTGGGCCGAAGCGATTTTGCGGAAAGCTTACGACACCGAACCCGATCCCGCCGTACGTTCGGTGATCGCCACGGCACTATCGTCGACCCAGTCCCTGGTGATGTAGCACCAGAACGCGAGTCCCGCGAACCGGCCGTACGGTTTGAAGCGGCGCACGACCGTTGCATCCGAACGCGGTTTGCGCCCGCTGAGCCGCGCGTAGCGCGGGCGCGTCGACGAGTCGAAGATCAGCCGCGAGTAGCGCCCCATCAGCATCATGATGTGCGCCGCCGCGTACGGGCCGACGCCCGGAAGTCCGAGCAAACACGTTTCCAGCGCTTTGTCGGACAGCTCGGCGCCCGGCGTTTCGGCCAGCGCTTCGAGGTCGACGTCGCCGCGCACGACCGACGTCGCGATGGCGCGCAGATACGCCCCCCGGTAGCCGGTGCGCGCGACGTCGCGGTACCACGATTCGCGCGCCTTCGCCATCGCCGCCGGCGTCGGGAACAAGCGCATGCCGGGGACTCCGGCCACCGGCTCGCCGAGACCGGCGACCAGCGCACCGGTCATCCGGATCGTCGCCGACCAGGCGCAGTTCGTCGTGCAGATCGTCTTCACGACGTCCTCGAAAGCGGTCGCGCTGCGGACGAACCGCCCCGCCCCACGCGTCACCCAACGCAGGTCGGGATCACCGGCCGCGATGCGGTAGAACCCCGCGTAATCCGCATCGAGGTGCAGGATCCGCCGCACGGCGGCCACGAGCTCGGTGCGGACCGCCGCCCCGCGCAGGGCGCCGCTCGCGATCACGCGCGCGAAGCCGGCCTCACCGGGGCGGATCACGATGACGGTAGTCCGGCCGGAAGCCAGCCGCAGCGGCATTCGCAGGGCCGTCTCGTCTTCGACGATCGCGTTTGGCGAGAGGGTGATGAGTCCGTGCGAGTGGATGGTTCGCTGGAAGTCGACGGGTTCGCCGCCCGCGCCGCGCAAGGGAACGTCGAAGGTCACCCGGAGAACCATCCGCCCGGTTCGCCCGTTCTCCTGGTGTAAGCGAGACCACGCCGCCGTTCGCCGCGAAAAGGTAGGATAATCGCATGCTCGACCGCCGCACCACCCTGATCGCCTTGGGCGCCCTGACGCTCTGGCCGTCCTTCGCCCGCGCCGCGACGGAGGGCGACCGGCTCGTTCTCACCGACGCGCAGTGGCGCGCCCGGCTCACGCCCGAACAGTTCGACATCCTGCGGCGTGAGGGAACCGAGGAGCCGTTCTCGAGCCCGCTCGATCACGAGAAACGCGCCGGCACGTACTACTGCGCCGGCTGCGACCTGGCGCTCTTCTCCTCGAAGACGAAGTACGACAGCGGGACGGGTTGGCCGAGCTTCTGGAAGCCCTTGCCGAACGCCGTGTCCACCAAGGTCGATGATTCGCTACCGGGCGAGGAACGCAACGAAGTGCACTGCCGGCGTTGCGCCGGGCATCTCGGGCACGTCTTCGATGACGGCCCGCCCCCGACCGGACTCCGCTACTGCATGGACGGCGTCGCCCTCAAGTTCAAACCCGCCTAAGAAAAAAGGCCCCGGCACCAACCGGGACCTTTTTTCTATGCGCTCTGGTCTTTGGGGCGGTCGGCGTAGATGAGCGTGGGCTGCTCTTTCTTGTCGACGACTTCTTTATTGACGACGCATTTCTTCACGCCTTGCAGCGAGGGCAAGTCGTACATCACGTCGAGCATGATCTCTTCGAGGATCGAGCGCAGGCCGCGCGCGCCGGTCTTGCGCGATTGCGCGCGGATGGCGATCGCGATCAGCGCCTCTTTGGTGAACGTCAGCTCGACGCCGTCCATCCCCATGATCTTCTGGAACTGACGGACCAGCGCGTTGCGCGGCTCGACCAGGATGCGCCGCAACGCGAGCTCGTCGAGCGCTTCCAGCGTCACGACGATCGGTAGCCGGCCGATGAATTCCGGAATCAGGCCGAACTTGAGCAGATCCTCGGGCATGAGCTGCTGGAGCATCTTGCTCGACTTCTGTTCTTTTTTCGACTCCGGATTGGCCCGGAAGCCGAGCGAGTTCGAGGCGACGCGGCTCTCGATGATCCGTTCGAGCCCATCGAAGGCGCCGCCGCAGATGAACAACACGTTGGTGGTGTCGATCTGGATGAACTCTTGGTGCGGATGCTTGCGCCCGCCTTGCGGCGGAACGTTGGCCGTCGTTCCCTCGAGGATCTTGAGCAGCGCCTGCTGCACGCCTTCACCCGAGACGTCGCGCGTGATCGACGGGTTCTCGCTCTTGCGCGCGATCTTGTCAATCTCGTCGATGTAGACGATGCCCTTCTCCGCCCGCTTGACGTCGTAGTCCGCCGCTTGGATGAGCTTGAGCAGAATGTTCTCGACGTCTTCGCCGACGTAGCCGGCTTCGGTGAGCGAGGTGGCGTCGGCCATCGCCAGCGGAACGTCGAGGATCTTGGCCAGCGTCTGCGCGAGGTACGTCTTGCCCGAGCCGGTGGGGCCGACGAGCAAGATGTTCGACTTCTGCAGCTCGACCTCGTCGGAGCTCGCGCCGGCGTTCACCCGCTTGTAGTGGTTGTAGACCGCCACCGCCAGCGACGTCTTGGCGCGTTCCTGACCGATCACATACTGGTTGAGGATGTGATTGATCTCTTTGGGCTTCGGAATGTTCCGCAGCCGCAAATTCTCGTCGACGTTCTTATAGAGCTCTTCCTCGATGATCTCGTTGCAGAGCTCGATGCACTCGTCGCAGATGTAGACGCCGGGGCCGGCG
>JBEKXE010000130.1:0-12597 GCA_049512335.1 Candidatus Lustribacter sp. | reverse complement strand
GAGCATCTGTCGGCGGCTTTGTCCGTGAAGATCCGGTCGACGGCGGCGTCCTCGGAGCGGACGTTGGACTCTCCGCCGACCGCAAACACCTGACCAAGAAACGCTGCAGCGGGAGCACCTGGCTCTGCACCTTAGCGAGGACGATTCGGCCGCGCGCGGCGCCGTCGTGCAGGGCGAGCAAGAAAGGCCGATCGTAACCCGGGACGAGCCGTTCACCCGACGTCGGCAGGATCACGTCGAAACCGATGGCGGCTGCGTTCGCATCTTCTCACGCTTCGAAAAGCTCGACGTCATGTTCGTCGGCTTCATCCACTTCGCGCTGATCGTCGAGGGATTGCGCATGTTGTGTTAACACGCCGTAGTTCACGCCTTTGGTCACCTTCACGAATGTTCGGGAATTGGAGAAGGCGCCTGCTTAGATTACCCAAGGTACGAGTGCAGCAGTCATGCTGGGACCTACCAATTTCTTGGTATTCCCGCCGGCTCGTAAGTGCAGTACCATCGGTATTGGGAAAGCTAGCCCTTCTTGATCAGACCGATCTCCTTTGCAAGTTTGCGAAGCGCGCGATTGCCCTGAAGCATCGCTACGCTGCCGGACTGCACGTTCGTTATGGAAGCCCTGACGATGTCTGGGGTTTCCCACCACAGCCGCAAAACGAAGTCGGCGCTGTCGGCGAGGCACAAAGCCTCACTCTCACCCAGCACGCGCAGATGAAGACCCCTAGCGCCATCTCCCTCGGATAAACGCACGAGGAGCACGACCTGCGATTTCTCGTCTGAGGTCATCACCCCGAGCGTAGTCCGGACGTCTCTCGGTTGGCTCTCGGTTGGCTCTTCAAACTTCCCGTCCCATGAGGCACGTTCCGTGGATCCCGTGCACCTTCGCTTCCGTTTTTTCGGGCATTTTGCGATCCGCTCCGAGGCTGAATGGCGGTCCGGACCGGCACCGAAAAAAGGGCGCGACCTCCTCCAATACCTCGGCGCCTACCCGCGCCGCGTCGCAACCCGCGACGAGCTGGGGGCGGCATTTTGGCCCGGAACCGAACCCGAGGACACAGCCCACCGGATCCATCTGGCGGCCAGCGGTGCGCGAAAATATCTGCGTGATATGCTGGCCGGACACGACGCGCTCGAATGCGTTCCGGGCGGCTACGTCTGGCATCCGAGCGTGCGCATTCACTCCGACGCCGAAGAACTGCTGGCCCTCTGCCGCACGGGAGCGATCGACGCTCTCGAAACCGCGACGGAATTGTACGGCGGTGAATTCCTGGCCGGAGAAGTGGCTGACTGGCTACAACCTCTGCGCGTACGTTGCGCGAGCGCTTTCGGCGCGGCTATCGAGTGCTTGGCCGACCATGCGCTGCAGCGCGGTGACCACGCGCTCGCGCTAGCGTACGGCTTGCAACTCGTCGAGGCGGAACCCGGCCACGAAGGAGCGACGCGACTGGTCATGCAGTGCTTCACGGCACTCGGCCAACGGATGCGCGCGCTGGAGCGCTACGAAGCGCTGGTCGCGTATCTGCTCCGGCACCTGGGGATCGGACCGACCGACGAGACGACCGCGCTGGCGCGCGACCTCCTCCCCCGGCCCGCGACCGAGCGGGGCGAGTTCCGAGAGCCGTCCCGAGCTTACGTTACGCCGGTTTGAACTGCTGCGCGACGCGCATGAGTGTCCCGACGATCGCAATGATGAGCGGGTTGTCGGCGATGCCGGCTCCCGCGGTGACGATGTCCTGCGCGATCATGGCGACGATGAGGAAGATGGCACCGCCGATCAGGAAGTCGACGAGGTCGGGATTCTCTTGCAGAAACTGGCGGGCGGCCGCTTCGACGTCGAACGCGCCGGCGGCGATGACCCCTTCGACGAATTCCGTCACCCGCTGAATCGAACTCGGCTGATCTTTCTTCTCTTTACTGGGACCGACAACCGGGACCGGGACCTTCTTCGGCTCCTCGTCCTTCTTGCACTTGCAATTGGGATTCTTCACCAGATCCTTGAACGTCGGATCGCACCAGTAGCCGTAGACGCCGTTCAACGGCGGGTTGACGAAGAGGTTCTGCGCCGGACAACCGCCGCCGGCAACCGGATTGGGAAAGATCGAGACCCACGGCGCGAAGATCTTCGTCATCGGCGTGACCGTGGTGCCCGGAAACGCGGCCGCGACGGCTGAAAGATAAAAGATCATGTCGCTCGCGCCTTCGGCATAGCCGTTGCCGTTCGCGGGCTTGATTTCGCCGATCTGGAGCCCGGTGGGCGTGGCGATGGCGAGATCGAGGAAACCGTTTCCACCCGGTCCGGCGAAGTGCAACTCTTCCAACCCAACCGGAAGTGCCGCCTGGAAATCCATCTGGACGAGCTCGTGGGCCGCTTGACCGGCGGCCTGTGGTCCTTGGCACACGCCGCATCCAGCGGCCGGCTGCTCGACCGTGACGAAGCGCGCCACCGCGGGCTCGCCGGCCGGCGCGGAAACGTTCGCCGAGCGACCTGCCATGACGTCGTCCGCGGCCCGTTCGGCATCGCGCTCGCTAGGATCGTCCGGTTCGCTGACGCGCGCGTCGCTCGCAACGTGCCCGGCGGTGCCGCGTTGCTGCACTACGTGCGCCAGCTCGTGGGCGAGAACGCGCAGGCCGGCATTGCTCGACGGCGCGTACGCACCCCCGCCGAAGACGATGTCCGAACCGACGGTAAACGCTTGGGCGTGCAACGCATCCGCGGCCACGGCCGCCGATTCGCCGACGTGGACGCGGACGTCGCTGAAGTCATGCCCGAAATGCGCGCTCATGCGGGCTTGGATGGCGGTATCGAGCGGCTGACCGCTGTCTCGAGCCGCCGCAGTGACGTCACCGGTTGCCGCGGGCGCGCCGTCGAGGCTCGAGCGCTGGACCTCGCAGCATCCCCCGCTCGCGCAGCCCGCGCAGCACGCGTCGTCGCTACGAACGCTGGCGGGGTCGAACAGCAACATCACGTTGCTGTTTCCAAACGCCGTCTGCAATTTCGACAGCATCGTCTCGGGCCGCGGGTACCGCGCACCCTTGGGCGGTTCCAGCATTTGCGGGCGCGATTGCTGCGCCGTCTTGGAGACCATGCCATATCGACCTACGGAGGGGTAGCGTAGGTTGCGCGCTCGAGCCGAATGGCGATCTCTTTGGGCATCGCCGGATCCGCCGTACGCGATGATCGTCCCGGCGCCGCTGGGTCCCGTCTCGACTCGTTGGATCGCCTGTGCGAAGACGTTGAGCTGGCCCGCGCTCAAGTCGGACACCCTCGTCGCCGCCGTGACGCGCGCCGGCGCCGGTGCTCCAGGGTTGCGGCAGCGGCGCTCGCCGCGTTTATTTCACGTGCGATCGCGGCCGCGGCTTCGGAACCGGCGACGATGTTCCCCGGATTGCTGTTGACCCAGGCCCACACGCCACCGGTTCGCGCCGTGTCGTTATAGATGACGTAGGCCGAAGCGCGGTTCCATGAAACTGCGCACGTCCTCGTCGAGCGGCCGGCCCGCCGAGTGCAACTCTTCACCGACGGCATCCGCCACTTCTCCGGGAGCCTCGCGGTCGAGCGTGGTGGTTGGGCCAAACCGCTCGGCTCCGAGCGCATCACCCGATCGGCAATGCGCTCCGCGTCGAGCTCGAGCGCATCGTCGCGTCGGCCGACCTCCGTGTTACGAGCGACCGTGCCGCGCGGCCTGGAGAGAGGAGTCGCTGCGTCGCCTTATTCCCGATGCTCCGCTGCAGCACGTAGGTATCATCGGGTCCCGAGCTTTCAGGCGAGTGCTTGCCGGTCGAACGTCCGTCTACGTCTTTCTTTGTCTCGGTATCGGTGGACCCAGCACGGCTGCACCCCCGACTCATGGTGGATATTTGCCGTTGGAGAGCAGAAATTTGATCGTAGCAAGCTCGCTACGGATTGCGGCCTCTCCCTCGAGGCCCATCAAATCATGCTTCAGCGCATCGAAGTATTCCGGGTGGTCGGCGAACGTGAATTCGTGACGCGTCGAGACGTCGGGGTTGGGGGCTTCCGGGCCGCGCGGCAGCCAGACACCGTTGGCGGGGTCGTTGATGTCGGTGATTCCGTTTTGCCGAAGGTGCTCGCGCAGGTCGGCTGCTTCCGGTTCGCTGCCCGGCACGATGTGGTGCGCTTCGCTCCCTTCGGCTGACGGAAGATCGCCCGCGGCGCGCATATTCTTGGCGAGAATGCTTGAATCCGCAAGACCTGCCACTTCATAGCTTGGTGGATTGGCGCGACGCCCCACGGCATCCGGACCTTCGGGAGCGGCGAAATCCTCGTCGGTGAGGACCCCATCGCTGTTATAGATGTGACAGACGGTGCAGCGCTCGACGAATTTGCCGTCCGGCGTCTCCTTGTACTCGTGGCCGTTGGGGAGCTGGTGCTTTTCGGTGAACGGAGGTTCGTTGATCGATTGACCTTCGCCGCGGTCCGCGATCTCACGCTCGGCTTTGAGCTCGGTCGGCGAAAGCACGTCTTTCGGGGCCGTCCGCTCGAGGAAGGACGACTCCTCCGCCGGCGTCTTCGGAGCGTCCGGGTCGGCCGGTTCGACTGATTCGGCCGGTTCGGTTTTTGCGAGCTTGCCCGGTTCGATTTCGGCTTCGCCGTTGGGCGCTTCGGTCGGCTCGGTTTCCGTTCCACCCTCATGAAAGAGGATCTTCATGATGATGGCAACGCCGAGAATACCCAAGGCATCGGCGAGCGCTTTCCCCGCTTTGTCGATCCCGGCCTGATCTTGCGCGTTGGTCGCGCCCTGCACGAAGTCGACGAGATCGCCCAGGCCCTGGAAGACCAACGGCCCGATCAGGTACGCCTCGAGGCCGATGATCGCGAGGTCCGTCGCCCAGCCCGCCGGCGTCGCCTGAAGCGCGGCAAAGAGCAACGTGAATCCGGCGAACTCCAACAGCGCTTTGGGTTCCAACAGCGCTTGCAGCTGCGCGTAGAGCGCGGCCGGAGCCTGGTTGATTCCGCTCGTGACCGCGGCCATGATCTTGTGCGTCGTGTCCATCTGGGCGACCGGATCCGGCGCGGCGGCCGGAGGCGCAGACGGTGGGGTCCCCGGCGGCAGCACGCTGCTCGGCGTGGGCTCGTGGCTCGTGCGCGTCGGATCCGACAGCAACGCGACCTGCGCTTGCGGGCCGACCCGAGGATTGTCCAGCGCACCTTGATGGATCGCGGCGACCTGCACCGCTGTCAGTTTGTCGAGGCGCGCGAAGATGTCGTCTTGATTGAAACCGTTGAGCCACTCGGCCGCGGCCTGCCAGTCGCCCATCTGCACGGCGGTCTGGTACTCCTGGTCGAGTTCTGTGGCGCTGCGGGGCGCCTGCGGAGGTGCGTCATCGCGCTGAACGACTCCGGCCGTCTGCGCGGCATCGCTCTGTTGAACGACATGGGTCAACTCGTGTGCGAGGAGGTGCCGTCCGTGCGACGTGTCCGGCGCGTATTCGCCGTGCCGGAACGCGATGTTGGAATTCGTCGTGTACGCGCGCGCCAGGATGGCTTCGGTCGAGCGCGAGGCGCTCTCGTCGGTGTGGATGCGGACCTGGCTGAAGTCGCGGCCAAAGCGGGGCTCCATGAAGCGCCGCACCTCGAGGTCGAGCGGCCGGCCCGGTGAGCGCAGCACGTCTGTGGTCCCGCCTGCGGAAGCGCCGGTTTTGCGGCGCGTCATCGTGGCAACCTCAGATGCTTCGGATTGAACGACGCGATCGGCGTTACGATCCGCTTCGAGCTCGAGCGGGTCGTCGCTGCGGCCGACGCTGAGCTTCGGCTGAACCTCAGGCGGCGGCGCGACGAGGTCTTGCAGCGCGCGGTTCCCGACGGCGCGTTGGAGCAACGTCGCTTGAGCGAACGAACCGCAGGCGGCGCAACCGCACGGCGGTGAGCCCCGCTCGCGAGCCGGACCGCCGGTTGAGCGTGGCGTCGTGTCGGCCTGGCGCGCGGCTACCGCGTGTTCGGGCATCTTATGCGTCGCCGGCTAGCACGGCGTATTGATCGCCCAGCTCCACGCGTCCGGCGACCTTTCCGCTCTTCGCAAACTCATCACGGGCGGCGCGCAAAAGATCGACCAGCATGATGGACCGGGCTTCAGCGGCAGCATCGTAGGCAGCCGCGAGCGCGGCATTCTGGATTCCGCCGCCCGAGAGGGCGAAGCTCTGGGCGACGCGTTCGATGTCGCCCGGATCGTGCGGCGCGCGAGCCAGGGCGATCTTCCACAAGCGGCGGCGTGCACCGACGTCAGGCATGGGAAAATCGACGAAGACGTCGATGCGGCGGCTCAGAGCATCGTCGAGGTTGTTGCGCATATTGGTTGCCAGCACGACCAGGTCGGGATACGCATCGATGGCTTGCAAGAGATAGGCGGTCTCGACGTTGGCATACTTGTCGTGCGCATCTTTCTGCTCGCCGCGTTTGCCGAACAGCGCGTCCGCCTCGTCGAAGAACAGGCAAACTTTCGCCCGGGCTGCGTCAGCGAACACCTTCGAGAGAATTTTCTCGGTTTCGCCGATGTACTTGGAGACGACGGTACTGATGTCGATAATGTACAGATCGCGCTCGAGTTGGGCTGCGATCGCCTCGGCGGCGAGCGTCTTACCGGTTCCGGGCGGGCCGGAGAACAGGCAGCGAATGCCCCCCGCGGAGGATCCGGTGTCGAGGCCCCAATCGTCGATGACGGTTTCGCGGTGCTTGATGCGCGCCGAAATCGATCGTAGCGCGCGGAGTTTGGCAGCCGGAAGGACGAGGCGCTCGAGACCGCGGCGAGCGACGAGGCGCCGTCCGTAGGGCAGCGGTTGGGCGATCGACGCCTGCTCGGCGCGGCGTGCCGTCTGGTCGACGCGCTGATGCTTGAATTCATCGAGCGCGGCGATGCCCGCGGGCGCTTCGACGAGCGCCACGACCGGCAGGCCGAGCAGCGCTCGAGCGGCCTGCAAGGCCTCGTGCGGCGTCGACGTCGCGATGGAGAGCAGCGCCCCATCGAAGAGCGCCTCGCGCGCCGCGACGCCGTACAGCTCCGCCGGGGTTTCGGACGCGACGCGCAGGAGCGGCACCTGGTGCAGGGCGGCGCAATCGCGCGCCGCAGCCGCCAAGGCGTCGGCCTCGGCGCCCCACAGGATCGTCGGGACGTCCGCGGCGGGATGCACGTTGCCACGCGGCACGCCCTCGGCGGCGGTGCCGCGAGCCGCGAACGGAACGAGCTTCCGATCCAGCGCGCCGGAACCGCGCAGGCGGGAAAGAAAGGACGCGTTGATGTGCACGGGCGCCAGCAACGGCGCTTCGTCGCGCGCGAGCTCGAGAATCGCTAAGCGCGCGAGCAACCCGTCGGCAGCCAAAGCGTCGAGGGCGCGCGCGCGCTCGTCGAGCCCATCGGCGAAGAGGTCGAGCAACAGACCCGGCGTCACGCTACGCCGCGTGAGATCGTCGTGCAAAAAACCGATCACGCGCTCGACGCGGGGAATCATCGACAGGCCCGCCAGCAACGCGACGGTCGCGATCTCGAAGCGCGGCAACACGCGCAACGGCGCCGGCATCGCCTCAGCGGGTGGTTCTCCAGCACCGACCAGCGGTTGAGCGGACAAACCTGCCGCCAGGATCTCGAAGGCTTCCGCGTCGGCGACGTACAGCGAGCGCACCGGGTCGAAGGCGTGACCGCGCCGCTCGGTGGCGCGGTCGATCGCGTTGCGTAAGACCCCGACCGCATAGGCGGCAAAGGCATCGACCGGCCGGCGCAATCGGATGGCGGCCTCCGTCATGGGTCACGCACGAACGCGAGCGTCGGCTCGTCCCAGGGTGTCAGGATCGCTCCGAGCAACGCGGCGCGCTCGAGAACGATCCGCACGGGCGATCGTGGCAGCGTCGCGGTCCAGCCGCCGGTTGCGCGCCACACGAAACCGGGCCCGACGAGCATTGCGCGCAAGACGTAGCCGGTGCGGGCATTTTCGAAACGAACGAGCGTGCGCGCGAAATCGCGCAGGACCGCGACGCTGAGGCGATCGATGCGGACGCCGGGCGGTACGGCCGCGCGCAGGGCCGCCGGTTCGACCCCGCCGGTGAACGCCGTAATCGCGGGGTCGTCCGCGGCGCCGGCGCCCCAGAGCCGCTCGGCAATGCAAAAGGCGACCGCGCGCACGCTCTCGTCGTCGTACGTTTGCAGACGTCGCGCGAGGTGCGGCAGCAAGAGCCACAATCCCGTGCACGCGCTTTCCAAGGGCTGGTCGTCCTCGGGTTCCATCGATCGCGATTCATCCGCTGCCGGAACGCGGTCGTGGTCCGGAGGCATCAGAACCTCGCTCGCCGTGGCGCTGCCCGCCTCCACTACCGCCAGTGCCCTTGCGGCGGTAACCGCTCCGGCACACTCAGCGAAGACGCCGCGTATTGCGAGCAGCAGGGCGAACACGTCGCTTCCCCGGCCGCTCGGGGGTCCAGGCGGCGCCCGGTCACGGCCAACGCTCGACGCGCGCGCAACGGGGTCCAACTCGTCGCGGAACGCTTTGATCGTACGCCAGGTGTCGGTGGTCGGCTCGGACCTGTCATCGATGAGCGCCAGCAGCCGGCGGGCTTCGGAGGCGGTGCAACGCACCGCGAGACTCGTAGCCCACGCTGTTCCGAGAGCGGCGAGCACGGCTCGGGCACCGGCGCGCGCGCAAATCGCAACGAAGGCGGCCGCGCTGGTGAGATGCTCGAGGTCGGCGTACGGCGATGCCCGGCGAACGACGGTGCGCTCATCGCGCGCGAGCGCCACGAGCCAGGCGGCGGCTTCGGTGGCCGCATCGACGCGGACGCCGTCGAGCACCGTCAGCGCGCGCAGCGTGCGCTCCGCCGTGCCGTCCTCGCGATCGCGGGCCGACGGCGCCAGGGTACTGCACTCGTGCGCGATCGCGTCGAGGCAGGCGTCGGCGATCCGGCGTGCGAGATCGCGGCCGTTGATGCTGCCCAGCGGTGCGCGCAAGCGAACGTGCAGCCGGGGTACGATGGCCACGCCGGCAACATTCATGTGGGCGGAGAGCGCGGTGCTCAGAGCGCCGGGAAGCGCCGACCGCAAGTCGGCGCCGACGCGTTCGGCCACGGTGCGCCGCTCGGGCGGTGCTTCCAAATGGATGCCGACCGCACCGACGTCGACGCTCATCGCTCGCTCGCGGTCTTCACGATGCGGTACCGAGCGCGATCCACGACACCGTCACGTCGAGGGCCGCATTCGTCCAGGTTGCCGCGGCACCGTCGGTGGGCGGAATGGGAGCGAGTTGCGTGATCCGATAGTCGGCGCTCGTGGTCGTGACCTTCGTGGCCACCGCGGCAATCGTCGTCAAGCTCTGCCCGCACGGCGCGGCGAAAAACGCCGGCGGCGCCGTGAACGTTAGGGGAAAGTCGATCGTCGCCGGCGATTGCGACAGCGGATCGAGCGCGGCGTTGACGGTGCCGAACGCAATCGCCAGCGGGCCGAGCCGCAGCGTGCTGCTCTTCGAATCGCCGGCCGTGAGCGGCGTGACGTCGGCCGGTGATGCGCCGGTCTGATTGAAGAGCCGGCCGCCGGCGGTGAGGCGAAACGGGGGAACCGTCTGGGTGCCGGGATTGAGCAGCAGATCGCCGGTCGCGGTGCGGATCTCGAGCGGATCGCTGTTCGTCAATCCGAGGCCGGCGTGACCGCCGGAGTCGAGGACGCCGACCTTCACGTTTTTGGCGGTCATCGTGAGCGCGTTGGCATCGATGGTTGCCACCGGCGTCGCGCCGGCGATGAACATCACCTCGTCCTTGGCCGCGGTTCCGAACGCCAACGCCAGCGTATCGGACGCGATCACGCCGGCAATGTTCTGCGGCGGCGTCGAGCCGAGCGTGATCGTGCTGGGCCCGGTGGAGACGATGACGCTCGTCGATGCGTTCAGCGTTCCGTACGCGCCCGTGTTGGCGGTGATCGTGCCGGTACCGTCGATTTTGGCCAACTGCGTCCCGGCCGCCGATTGCACGACGACGTCGGAGGCCGGGTCGTTGTTGCCGAGATCGATCGCCAATCCGTTGCCGGTGGTGCTGCCGGCCGGTTGTTGATAGAAGAGCGAGACGGTCGACGTCGCGGGCGCAGCCGCGGCCTGCGCAAACACCAGCGAACCCCCCGGCGCGGTGATGACCGGGGCCGTCCCGCCGGCGGACGCAACCGCTTCGAGCGTGCCTTCGACGGTAAACACGGTCGGGGCTTGGTCTTCGGCGTGCACGAGCACGGCGTGCTCGGGCGCGACGATCTCGTGCGCCCGCACGCCGCCGCCCTGGCGCACGTTGGCCGCCGTGCCGGAGTAGGTTTGCAGTGAGGTCCCATCCCAGCCGAGATAGCCCAAACAGACCGCGTCGGGAGATTCGGCGCGCGCGCTCGCGTCGTCGGTGAACACACCGACGGCCGGCGTTTCGCGCACGCGATCGCTCGTCGCGGTCGAACACGGGTTGAGCGGGCTCACCGACGAGGTGAGCGGGGCCTCCGTATACCAGATGTACGCCGGATAGGACCCCGCCGGCTGTCCGGATAGCGGGTCGGGCGCAATGGGAAGCGGCGCCGCGAGCGTGAGCTGGCGGCCTTGGTCGTCGACCGCCAGCCCCACGGTCACGAACACGGAGGCCGGCGCGGAGCCCACGACCTGGAGGTTCAGCCCGTCGATGACGCCGCTCGTATGCGCGACCGAACAGTGCGTCTCCAACTCGTCGCGCGGATAGTCGACGGCCAATTGCAGATCGGCGGCCGACAAGAGCTGGCCCTCGCTGAACTCCGGACGGTCGACGTAGTTCACGGCGTTACTTTTCCCCTAAGCGACGCGTCACTTCCAGGAGCGCGCAGAACATCCGAACGACAGCCGTTTCGATCTCTTGCAGGCTGTAGATCGTGCGCCGCACCCGGCAGTCGGGGGCGGTCACGTTTTGACCGTCGCTCGAGAAGCACGCGAGCGGAATCCACGGCCAGGCTAGACACGGCTCGCACGCGCGCGCCGCGTGCAGCAAGTCCAAACAGGATGGCTGTTGGCGTTCGTCGGCTTCCCCGCTGACGTAGGTTGCGAGCAGCGTATAGGCGTCGATCGGGGTGCCGGCCGGGGTCCCCGACGATCCCGGAGGTGCTGCGATCGTCGAGGCGACATCGGTCGCCCCCTGCGGCAGCGTGATCGCCGCCGCCCACAGCGCGGCCAGCGAGAGATCCTGACGCGGTAGCCCGCACCAGGTTTGCGTGTTCGTCGTCTTCGGCAGCTCGGGGAACTCATTGTCGCCGAAAAGCCGAATCTCGATGCATTCACTCACGCGCGAGTACTCGCAAATCGTCTTCGGGGTGCCGCACTGTTGCGCGTACGACGGAACCGGCTGGTCGAGGCATTCTTTGTACCGAACCGCGACGCAATAGTGGGTCGGCGGCTCCGGCTGACACCCCGGGATGGCACACCACGGATCGCCCATCGCCTTGGTGATGCGGGCTTGGCGCTCCGCGAAGAGCTGCTCGAGCGAAACGGAATAGTTCTGCGCCATGTACACGTCGCGGCCGTAACGGTCGAGCCCGTAGCCGGCCTCGACGCGCAGCATCGCACCCTTCAGAATGAGCGCCTCGTAATCGGCCGACCCCAGCAGCGGGTCTTGCTTCACATCGGCGGGTTTGCTGTCGATGGCGACCCGAAAGCCGCACGAAATCCCCCAACCGATCAGATGGCGAGCGCGAAGCTGCTCGTGCGAGAAGATGCGTTGCTCGATCGCTGTGAGATCGGCCGGTTGCACCAGCTGACCGGCGAAGAAACGCGGAAATTGGAGCGTCGGTATGGGGCAAAGGCCGGCATCTACCTCCTGCGTGTCGGTCGCGCCGCAGTTGCAGCCGCCGCTTTGCGGCGTGGTTGCAAGCTGCACGAGCCGTGACGCTGCGCTGATGGTCGGCGGCGGGTTACTGATGGTCGGGGGATTCATGGAAAGCCTTTCCGCGTTAGCCCGTGGGTTTGGTTGGGATGATCTGGTAGACGAAGTCGCCGCCTTGCGTTCCGTCGCCGGATTCGGCCGCAATGTCGCCGCCGGTCGCCGGTGAGCCGTCGAGCCGTGTTTGATCCGTCTTGTCGCGCAAGGCGGGGCCGGTGAACGTGCCGCCCTTCGGCCCCGCGGTCAGCGTGATCGTGAGCGTATCGGTCACCGCTTTGCCGACCGGAAACTCCGCCGAATCGGCAGCGCTGACTTTGAGGAACATGTTGCTCGCATCCCAGCTGATATCGGACGGCAATAGCCGGCTCACGCCGTCGACGTTGGTCAGCGTCAGCGTGACGGTTCCCGGCGCGGTCTCGGTCTTGGTGGCCACCGCCGAGGCCGGGTCCATGACCTCCGTGAACGGGATGTTGATGCCCTCGCGCAAGAGGTTCCCGAGCTCGGTCTCCGCCGGACCGACCGGCAATTTCGCGCTGACGACCCGCGGGCCATCGACGACTTGATCGATGAACGGCGTCGTGAGCGTCACGTCGGGATCGTGGTCGCCGGGGTATTCGTCGATCGAGGCAACCGAGACGACCGTGTCCCCAACGCTGTGCTTCGCAGGATCGAACGTGGCGTTGACGACGAGCTGCACGGTCCCGCCGGCAACGAGTTTGCGAATGGCTGCGGTAACG
>JBEKXE010000129.1:0-12767 GCA_049512335.1 Candidatus Lustribacter sp. | reverse complement strand
GAAACCGACGACCCGGCCGCGCGAACGCTGATGCGCGTGGCCCAACTTGCGGTCCAACTCGGGTTTCCGGGCACGATTCTGTGCGGACACTGCAGCTCGTTGGCGCTCCAGGACGACGAGAGCATCGCGGCGACCCTGGATGCCTGCCGCGAGGCCGGGATCGACGTCGTCAGTTTGCCGGCCGTCAACATGTACTTGCAAGGCCGCCGCAGCGGTGCGACGCCGCGCTGGCGCGGCGTGACCGTCATGCACGAGATGAAAGCCCGCGGATTGCGCGTGGCCGTCGCCGGCGACAATTGCCGCGACCCGTTCCACGCCTACGGCGATCACGACATGCTCGACACCTTCGCCGCGGCGGTGAAGATTTTGCAGCTCGATCATCCGTTCGGCGACTGGATCGCCGCCGCAACCAGCACGCCGGCCGCGATCATGGGCGTCGATGGCGGCCGCATCGGTGCCGGAGCAGCGGCCGATCTCGTGATCTTGCGCGCCCGCACGTACTCGGAGATGTTGGCGCGCCACCAGAGCGATCGCGTGGTGCTGCGGCACGGCCGAGCGATCGAAACCACCCTGCCCGATTACCGGGAGCTGGACGATCTGATGCTGTAAGGAGCGGTACGGAGCGTTAGGAGATACGGCATGCTCAGTCGCGAGGACAACGAACTGCTCGTCCGGGTCGGCCCCGGAACCGCAATGGGTGAATTCTTCCGTCGTTTCTGGACACCCGTCATGCTCGCCGAAGAGCTGGGCGGACCCGACTCGGCGCCCGTGCGCGTCAACGTCCTGGGTGAGAAGTTCGTCGCTTTTCGCGACACCGCGGGCACGATCGGGCTCTTGGACGCCTACTGCCCGCACCGTCGCGCGAACATGTTCTGGGGCCGCAACGAAGAGGCCGGACTGCGCTGCGTCTATCACGGCTGGAAGTTCGACGTCGACGGCCGCTGCACGGATCTGCCGAATTGCCCGGAGGGCGTCACCCTCAAGGACCGCGTGCGGACGCGGGCCTTTCCGACCCTCGAACGCGGCGGCTTGATCTGGGCATACTTCGGACCGCCCGACCGCAAACCGGAATTTCCGAACTACGAAGGCTTCCACGCTCCGCCCAGCCATCGCTACATCCGGAAGATGATCTCGCGCGGAAACTATCTGCAGTTGATGGAGGGTGACGTCGACTCCAGTCACGTCGGTTTCCTGCACCGGCACATCGACGACAAATTGCCGCCGGGGAGCCGGGTGAACCCGAACACGTTCCGCGATTCGATGCCGCGCTGGTTCACGCAAGAAACGAACTACGGCTTGATGCTCTCCGCTCAGCGCAATGCCGGGCCGGATCATTTCCAATGGCGCGTCAACCAGTTCTTGATGCCGTCGATCACCTTGATCGCCTCGCAGCCCGGGATGGCGATCTTGCACCAAGTACGCGTTCCGATCGACGACGAAACGACGCTGCACTTCCGCTGCTACATCAATCCCGACCGGCCTTTGACGGCGGATGAGCTCGCCGTCTACAACGCCGGCTGGCTGGTGCCGGACACCGACCCCGAAACGTTCCAAACGATCGAGAACGTCGACAACGATTACCTCATCGATCGTGACGTGCAGCGTACGTCGACCTACACCGGCATCAAATCGGTGGTGGCCCAAGATTTGGCAGTAACGCAAGACCAAGACGGCCTCATCGCGGATCGCAGCCGCGAGTACTTGGTCAGTTCCGATCGTGCGATCATCGTGCTGCGTCAACGCCTCTTGGCGGCCGCGAAAGCACTGCAGCGCGGGATCGAGCCGCCGGAGACGCGCAATACCAACTACGCCGTCCGGCCGGGCGACTTCATCTTGGCGCGCGACGTGCCGGTGGAGCAAGGCGCGCGCGAACTGCAGCTGGTCGGCGACGGGCAGCACCGGTGAAGCGAGCGGGCGCGATCGCCCTCGCCGCGTCGGCGGCGCTGCTTCCGCGGCTCGCGCCGGCGCAAACTGCGGCGACGGTGCGGGTCGGGTATTCCTCGGCCGGCGAGTCGTTGGCGCAGGGGTTGTACGCGCAGGACGGCGGGTTTTTCGCCAAGGCCGGCATCGGCGTCGAGCTGGTATCGGTCAACAACGGCGGTGCGATGACCGCCGGAATCGTCTCCGGCGCGATCGACATCGGTCCCAGCAACGTCGCCTCGATGGCGGCGGCGTATGCACACGGCTTGCACCTCAACCTGTTCGCGCCCAGCATCATCATCTCGTCGGGTGCGCCGCCGACCACCGTGATCGGTGTGCGCGGCGATTCACCGTTGCGCTCGGCCCGGGACTTCGCCGGCAAGACGATCGCGTGCAACACCCTGCGCGACCTGCAGCAAGCGGCCGTCATGACCTGGCTCGACAAGAACGGCGGCGACTCGAAGAGCGTGTCGTTCGTCGAGATTCCGAACCCCGAGCAGCTGGACGCGCTGGCCGCCCGGCGCGTCGATGCCGCGTGCCTAGTCGAACCGTTCATCTCCTCGGTCAAAGGGGACGTGCGCTTCATCGGCCGGCCCTACGACAGTCTCGGCAAGCAGATCATGACCTTCGGCTGGATCGCCAACAAGGCGTGGTACGACGCCAATCCGGCGCTCGTGAAAGCGACGATCGCCGCGCTGCGCGATACCGCGCAATGGGCCAATCACAATCCGGCCGCCACCGCGGCGATCAACTCGAAGTATTCGAAGGTTCCGGTCGATCAGATCACGGCGCAGAACCGCCAGATCTTCGCCGACGGCAAACTCGACCCGCGCCTGATCCAGCCGATCATCGACGCCTCCGCGCGCTACGGTTTCCTGCCCCAGCAGTTCGCGGCCGCCGATCTGTTCGCGCCGGGTCTGTAGCTAGGGTGAGAGTTCCTCGAGCGTCCGCGTTTTCGTTTCTTCGCCCATCGTCCCCATGACGACGGCGCCGAACAGCGCGACGGCCGCGAACATCACGAAGATCGACGTCAGCGCTTCGCTGCCGGTGGCCAGCAGAAAACCGATGGCGATCGGCGCGATGTAGCTTGCCAAACGGTTGAGGCTGCTACCGGCGGCCGTACCCCAGGCCCGCATGCGCGTCGGGTACTGCTCGGGCGTGAAGAGGTAGACGCCGAGGTTGTTGACGCTGATCGAAGCCGTCATGCCGAATCCGAAGATCACCAAGACTTGCCAGCCGTGCAGGTGGAAGACGCCGCCGGCGATCGCGCCGCCGAGCGCGAAGAGTCCGGCGGCGGTGAAGCCGGCCGTGAACCACGGAATGCGGCCGGCGCGGTCGATGAAGCCCGCGGTGAAGTACGCGCAGATGAGCTGCAGACACGAACTGACGATCGAGAGCGCGAGTGCGGATGACGTCGGTAGCCCGCCGATCTTCATGAACAGGATCGGCTGCCAGATCTGAAAACCGTTGCTCACGAAGTAGCCGCAGAACCACTGCGTCCAGACGACGAACGTTCGCTTTGCATAGATTCCTTGGAAGAGCTCCAACAGGTTGGTCGACTGCTTCACGACCGGCGGGACGTCGACCGGCGGCGCCAGCGTCTTGCCTAGGCGCCGCGCTTCGTCTTCCATCCCCGTGACGATGGCGTCGGCTTCGGCCAAGCGTCCGGATGTCGCGAGCCAGCGCGGCGATTCCGGCAACGCGAAGACCGCCACGATTCCCAGCAGCGCCGGCAGGCCGCCGACGGCGAACAGCGCGCGCCAGCCGAGCTCGGGTCCGAGGCTGTTGTAGAGCAGCAATCCGGCCACCGGAGCGAGGATGAGCCCGTAGATGAACAGCGTTTCGTAGAGCATCACCCATTTGCCGCGCACGACGCTGCGCGCGTATTCGTTGAAGAGCGCGGCCGCGATCGGCACTTCGGCGCCGAGTCCGACGCCTTGGATCGCCCGCGCCCACCACAGCTCGAAAACGGTCGATGCGCTTGCAGCCAGCAACGAGAACGCACCGAAGATGAAGAGCGCGAGGATGAACGCCCACTTGCGACCGATGCGCTCGCTGAGCCAGCCGAAACCCAGCGCTCCGACGATCTGCCCGAGAAACGCCGCGCTGCCGAGCGCTCCCGCGCTCTTGAAGTCGATGTGAAACGTCACGATGATCATCGTGAGCGCACCGGCGATGCTGAGCGAATCGAAGCCGTCGAGGAGAGTCCCGGCACCCAGCAGGGACGTTATACGCAGATGGAACGGTAAGAACGGCAGCCGATCCATTCTTCCGGCGATCTGCTCGGGCGTTGTTGCAGGTGTCGGTGCAGTAGAAATAAAAAGCCCCGCTCTCTGTAGCGCTCAACGCAAATTTCTTTCACGTTAGCGCGATACACAGTACGTGTCAAGCGGGGAATCGTTACGAGCGGCGGATTGCGGATCGGCGTGGACATCGGCGGAACGTTCACGGATGCCACCGTTCTCGACACGGCCGACGGCTCGGTGCGCTTCGGCAAGGCGCTGAGCACACCGCACAATCTCGTGGCCGGCATTTTCAGCGCGATCGAAGTGGCGGGCGCGGCGCCGGCCGCGGCCGAGTTCATCATCCACGGTTCGACCGTCGCCATCAACGCGATCCTGGAGCGGAAAGGCGCGCGCACGGCGCTGATCACGACCAAAGGCTTTCGCGACGTGTACGAAATCGGCCGTATCAACCGGCCCGATTCGTTCAACCTCTTCTTCCGCAAGCACGTTCCGCTCGTGCCGCGTGACCGCATCTTCGAAGTGCCCGAACGCATCGGCTACGACGGCGCCGTTCTGCGACCGCTCGACGAAGGCGCCGCCCGCGCGATCGTACGCGAACTGCGCGCGCAAGCGGTCGAGAGCGTCGCGGTGATGTTCCTGCATTCGTACGCCAACGTCACGCATGAGGCGCGCATGGTCGAGATCCTGCGCGAAGAGCTGCCGGGCGCGTTCGTGGCGGCGTCGCACGACGTTTCGCGCGAGCAGCGCGAGTTCGAACGCACGTCGACCGTGGCGGCCAACGCGTACGTCGGACCGCAGGTCAGCCGCTATCTCGCGGGGCTCGAACACCGTCTCTCCGACGACGGCTTCGACGGCAACTTGCTGATCATGCAATCGAGCGGGGGGCTGTGCGACGTCGGCACCGCGCGCGTGCAGTGCATCCAGATGCTCGAGTCGGGACCGGCCGGCGGCGTGGTCGCCGCGCGCACCGTCGGCAGCGCGCTGGACGCGCGCAACCTGATCGCCTTCGACATGGGCGGAACGACGGCCAAGGCGTGCGTGCTCAACAACGGCGCCGCCGATCTGTCCTCAGATTACTTCGTCGGCGGCTACAACGAAGGGCTGGTCATCCGCATCCCCGTCATCGACATCAAAGAAGTCGGAACGGGCGGCGGCAGCATCGCCTGGATCAACGCCGGCGGCGGTTTACGCGTCGGTCCGGAAAGCGCGGGCGCGAGTCCCGGTCCGGCATGTTACGGCGCAGGCGGCACCGCGCCGACGGTGACCGACGCGCATCTGGTGCTCGGTCGTCTCTCGACCGGCCGTTTCCTCGACGGGCGCATGGCCCTCGACCTCGACGCCGCAACGCGCGCGATCGAGACGCACGTCGCGCGACCGCTGGGCCTCGACCTGGCAGCGGCCGCCAGCGGCATCCTGGCGATCGCCAACGCGACGATGGCCAACGCGGTGCGCGCCGTGACGACCGAACGGGGTCTGGATCCGCGCGACTTCGCGCTCGTCGCCTACGGCGGCGCCGGACCGCTGCACGCGGTCGACATCGCACGCGAGCTGGCGATTCGCACCGTCATCGTCCCGGTCGCACCCGGACATTTCTCCGCCTTCGGGATGCTCGTTGCCGATTTGCGGCGCGAGTACGTGCGGACGCACCGCGCAGCCCTGCGCCAAGAAGAACTGGCCGGCATCGCGGCGATCGCCGGCCAACTCGAGCGCGAAGCGTTGCTATGGCTCGACGGGGCCGGCATCCCGAACGAGAACGTCGCCTTCGAATGGGCCGCCGACGTACGTTACGTCGGGCAAGATCATTCCGTCACGATCCCGCTGAAGCAAGGCGACGACGCGGAGACCGTGCGCGCGATCAAAGCGACGTTCGACGCGACGCACCTGCGCCGGTTCAGCCACAACGCGCCCGAGGAAGCCGCCGAGATCGTCGCGATCCGCGTCTCGGTGATCGGCGCGTTGAGCAAGCCGCGGCTCGTCGAGCTGCGCGCCGGCACCTCGACGCCGCCGGCCGGCGCCGTGCTCGAGCGGCGAACCGTACGTTTCGACCGTCAGCAGGAAGCGGAAGCCGTCGTGTTCGACCGCGCGCGGCTGCTGGCGAACAACGCCATCGCCGGGCCCGCGATCGTGCAGGAGGCCGGCTCGGCGACGTGCATCCCGGGCGGCGTCCGCGCCGTCGTCGACGCGACCGGCCACCTCATCCTGACCCTGGAAGACGCATGAACCTCGCTTCGCGCACCCTTACGACCGATCCGATCACAGCCGAGATCATCCGCAACGCGCTCGTCGCCATCACCGACGAGATGAAAACCAACATGATGCGCACGGCCTACAACTCGATCATCTACGAATCGCTCGATTTCACCGTCGGTCTCTTCGACGCTGCCGGCGACACGACGTCGATCGGGCTCGGCCTGCCGATGTTCATCCGCGGCCTCTCCGACGCGATCAAAGCGAAGCTCGCGTTCTACGGGCCCGACGGGATCGAACCCGGCGACATCTTGCTGACCAACGACGCCTACATCATGGGCAGTCACCTCAACCACATGATCTTCACGCTGCCGATCTTTCACGACGGCGCGATCGTCGCGTTCGCCGCCTCGATGGGCCATTGGCAAGACATCGGCGGCACGCTCGGCGGCACGACGCAAGACATCTACTCCGAAGGGCTGCAGCTGCCGATCGTCAAGGTCTTCAAACGCGGCGTGCAGGACGACGAGCTGACGCGCTTGATTCGCACCAACGTTCGTTTCCCGGAGCTGGCAATGGGCGATTTTCGCGCCCAGGTCGCCTCGATCCGTACCGGCGAGATCCGCTATCAGGCGCTGCTGGCGAAGTACGGCGCGGCCGCGGTCGCCGAGAGCATCCGCGCGATTTTCGAAGAAAGCGAAGGTTTGGCGCGGTCGGCGGTGCGCGAGATCCCCGACGGAGCCTACGAGGCCGAGTCGTTCATGGACGACGACGGGATCGGCGACGAACCGATCCCGATCAAGGTGCGGGTCATCGTTCGGGACGACGAGATGACCATCGACTTGAGCGAGGTGAGCCCGCAGGTTCGCGGCTTCTTCAACTCCGGCGCGACGGCCGGCATCTCGGCGGCGCAGGTCGCCTTCAAGTGCGTCACGACGCCGACGCTCTATCCGATCAACGAGGGTTCGTTCCGCCCGCTCACCGTCAACTTGCCGGCCGGCCGCGTGGTGAGCGCGACGAAGCCCGCCGCGATGCGCAAGTGGATGACGATTCCGATGACGGTGGTCGACACCGTCTTCAAGGCGCTCGCGCCGGCAATGCCGCAGCGCGTCGCGGCCGGCCACCACGCGGACCTCAACAGCTCGCGCATCTTCGGGTTGAACGTGCGCAAGGGCCGCTTCTTCGCTTCCTCGATGGGGCTGCCGGGCGGGGGTTGGGGTGCGAAGTACGACAGCGACGGGATGAACGCCACGGTCTGCATCAACGACGGCGACACGCACAACTCCGTCATCGAATCGCAGGAAGCGAAGCTGCCGGTGCTGATCGAGGAGTACGCGCTGCGCACCGATTCCGGCGGCGCCGGCGAGCATCGCGGGGGGCTCGGGTGTTCCTTGCGCGTGCGCGTCGAGGGCCCGGTCAACCTCAGCGTCTACACCGAACGCACGAAGTGCCCGCCGTGGGGACTCCTCGGCGGACTCGCCGGCTTGCCCAACGGCATACGCGTCGAGCGCGCGGATGGGGGCGAATACGTTCCGCCCAACGGCAAGATCGGTGCCCTTGCGCTGAAAGCCGGCGATGCGTTCGTCGTCCAAGCCGGTGGCGGCGGCGGTTACGGCGATCCGCACGACCGGCCGCGCGCGGCGGTCTGCGACGATTTGCGGCGCGGCTACATCTCGCGCGAGTCCGCGCTGCGCGATTACGGACTGACCGAAGCCGAGGCTAACGCGGCGGCGCCGCACCACCCGGACTGATCGGCATCGGGCTACGCCGGCACGGGCGCGCCCAAGTGCCGCCCGAAGAAGTCGAGCACGCGCGCCCACGCATCGGCCGCGGCCGCGGCATTGTAGCCTTCCGGGCGCCGGTCGTTCATGAACGCGTGTTCCGCCTCGGGATACACGTGGATCTCGTGCGTCTTCCCGGCCGCTGCGAGCGCGGCTTCAAAGGCGTGGACCGTCTCGACGGCGATGCCGCGATCGGCGGCGCCGTACGCGCCGAAGATCGGACACGGCATCCGGTCGACCAGATCGATCGGTGACGGTCCGGGCTGCGTCGGCCGGTTGATCGGCCGGCCATAGAACGACGCCGCCGCGCGAACGCCCGGACATTTCGCCGCCAGGAACAGCGCTTGCCGGCCGCCGCCGCACCAACCGATCACGCCGATGCGCTCCGCATCGACGTACGGCTGCGCCTGCAGCCAATGGACGGCGTCGCACAAGTCGCTGCTGCTCTGCTCGTCGGACGGCGAGCCGGTGATCGTGCCGCCCTCCATCGTCGGTTGCTGACCGCGCGCCGCATAATAATCCGGGACCGCGGCGACGTAACCGGCGCCGGCGAAGCGCCCGGCGAGTTCGCGCATGTGCGGCGCGCCGGCCGGCACCTCGAGCATCCCCCAGAATTCGTAGCCCAGGACCAGTGCCGGGAACTTCGCCGTTCCGTCCGGGCGCGCCAGATACGTTGTGACCGGAACGCCGTCGGCGGCCTTGAAACTGGTCGTTTCCGTAATGACGTTCACCTTCGGCACCTCCTCTACAGTTGCTGTGCGTTCGCACGCCGCCGGTATTCCGACGGCGTCATCCCGGTATGTTCCATGAACACGGCGCTGAAGTGGCTCGGGTTGCGAAAACCGAGCTCGGCCGAGATCTCGTTGAGCGGCCGCGTCGTGTGCCCGACCGACATCTGAGCGACGGCGATGCGGCGTTCGAGCACGTACTGGTGCGGCGTCTTGCCCGTTGCCTGCTTGAACACGCGCGTGAAGTGAAACGTGCTCAAGCCGGTAACGGCGGCGATATCCTCGACCGCAAGGCGCTCGTCCAGGTGCTGTTCGACATACTGCTGAGCGAGCTGCAAGCGTCGCGGAGAGAGGCCGCCGCCGTTGCCGTGCTGCTCGCGCGCGGTCAGGCGCCCGCGCAAGATGTGTCCGAGCACGGCTTTGCCGAGCGCTTCGCTGTACATGCGGCCGCGCCGGCCGTTCGGAGCGAACTCCTCCGCCAACGCGCCGATCAGGCCGTACACGGTCGGATCCGTGAGTTTTTGAAACGGCAGCGCCGATTCGGCTTCGGTCAGGCCGATCTCACGCGCCATCCGCTCGACCAGCGACGCCTCGACCGTGATGAGCAAATTGTCGCCGCTCTCGGGGAAGTACGAGCGGCGTTGCAACCACGGCGGCAACAGGACCAGCTCGCCGTGGTCGTAGCGCAGGCGCCGGCCTTTGTCGACCCGCAGCTCCCAGCCGGCGCCGAGCGTCGCGATGATGCGCAGTTGCCGCGCGCGGTTCGAGGGAAAGATGCCGCCGCGTATCTGGACGCGTTCGACGCGAAAGCCGTCGAGATCGAGGGCTTGGCGCCGCGTCACCGGGTCTCGTTCCACGGCGTTCATACGGCGTCGTTCCGGGCGGCGAGCGTCTAGATAACCGCGGTGAGCCGGTTGACCGTGTGCGACTTGAACTCGATGATCGTGTTCTTCGCGGGATCGCGGAGCACGCCCATCGGCTCACCACCCGCTTCGACGATGGCGATCTGTTCGTCGAGCAGTTTGCGCAACATCACGACGCCGGTGTCCGAGACACCGAGATGCTCGACGCTGCGATCGACGATCGCACCTTGCGTTTCCCATGCCATGCGGTCGTGGCTGTCGAAATTGTTCATCGCATAGTCGCCGTTCGGCTCGGTCGCTTCCTCGAGGATCTCGAACGGCACGGTTTGCGGCTCATCGATCCCCTTCTCGTTCGGCGTGAACCAGGCGACGAAGACGCGGGTGCTCGTGTCGTTGACCGGCGTGCGAAAGTGCTGCGTCTCGTTGATGCCGACCGGAATGCGCAGGATGTTCGGAAAGATCAGCGGCGGACGAACTTCCTCTTCGAGGTTGCCGTTGCCGAGATCGTAGAAGCAGCGCTTGCTGATTCCCCACTCGCACAGTGCGTAATCGTACGATGCGATCGGACGGTGGAAGTACAACGCTCCCGGGCTCTCCATCCCTTTGAGGAGCATCGTATGACCGTGCAGATAGTAGGTGTGCACGGTGTCGGCGGTGTTCTCTTGCGCTTGCAGCCAGTTGCAGCGCAGCGTCGGCCGCATCTGCAGCTTGCGCTTGCCGTCGTTGCGAACGAGCACGTCCCAGCGCGGCAGCAACGGCGCCGGCAGCGGGCCCATGTACACGAACAGCATGCCGCCGAGTTCCTCGACCGGATAGGCGCGCTGGCGCACGCGGTCGCGGTAGGTGCTGTTTTCAGGTTCGAAGGGCTGCTCGAGACAACGCCCGTCGGGCGCGAATTTCCAGCCGTGGTACGGGCACCGGATGTCGCTGCCTTCGACGAAGCCGTAATAGAGCGAGCAGCCCCGGTGCGTGCAGCGCTCGGCAACGCAACCGAACTTGCCGTCGTCGCCGCGGTAGACGACCAAATCCTCCGAGAGTACGGTCAAGCGCTTCTTCGGCGCGGCCGCGGTGAAGTCGGACGCCGGCCACAGCGCCTGCCAGTAGCGGCGCAGGAGCCGGCCGCCGGGGGTCTCCGGGCCGACCTGCGTAAGACGAGCGTTTTTCTCGGGCGAAAGCATGCACTTCCGATAGTAGACGACCCATGGGAGGGTGTCAATTCGGAGCATCCGAACGGCGCTCGGATATGACGCAGCAGAAAACACGTCCCGGCAGAGCGCTCAACCTCACGGCGTATCAGCGCTGGATGGAGGCGCAGCAGATCCCGCTTCACACCGGACACATCGTGTTCGATGCGCGGCTGGTCGAGCGCAAACCGTGGGCGCTAACCGGCACGCCGGCTGCGTTCATCGATCTGATCGGTATGGAGGGCTTCTCCGGGATGCAGGTCGTCGAGATTCCGCCCGGCGGCGCGACCAAACCGCAAAAGCATCTCTACCAGCAGCTGATCTGCATCCTCGAGGGCCACGGCACGACCGAAGTTTGGCAGGCCGGCGAAGCCGGTCGCAAGTCAACGTTCGAATGGGGACCGTTCAGCCTCTTTTCGCCGCCGCTCAACACGTCGTATCAGCTCTACAACGTCGGCAGCACGCCGGTCATCTATCTGGCCGTGAACGACGCGCCGATGATGATCGATCTCTTCCACAACCTCGATTTCATCTTCAACAACCCGTACGTGTTCGCGGAGCGCTACGACGCCGGCGACGGCGAGTATTTCACGCGCGAAGAACGTGTCCTCAACGGCTCGAGCATGGTCTGGCGCACCAACTTCATCGACAACGTGCAAGAGGCGCTGGTCGACGCGCAAGAGGCCAAGGGTGCCGGCGTCAAGATCACCGTGTTCGACATGGCGCAGAATTCGCTCGCCGGCCACTTGACGGAATGGCCGG
The DNA here is from genome assembly GCA_049512335.1 of Candidatus Lustribacter sp. Lineage (GTDB taxonomy): Bacteria > Vulcanimicrobiota > Vulcanimicrobiia > Vulcanimicrobiales > Vulcanimicrobiaceae > Lustribacter. The sequence continues at coordinate 1,096 of JBEKXE010000129.1, read as the reverse complement.
TCGGACGCTACCACAAATCGCATCACCATCAGGGCGGCGCGATCCTCTTGATCGCACGCTCCGAAGGCTACAGCATCATGTGGCCGCAGGAGCTCGGCGTACGTCCCTATCAGAACCATTTCGACGACCAGATCGTCACGGTCGACTGGGGTCCGTATTCGGTGTTCAGCCCGCCGACGAAGTGGTTCCACCAGCATTTCAACACCGGCCGCGAAACGGCACGGCAACTGGCCTTCCGGCCCGGCGGCAGCTCGGAGAACCCGACCGGTTTCCGCCGGTCGGGCAACCGTTACGTTCCCGGCAAGGGGCAGGGCGTCTACGTCAGTTACCGCGACGGCGGCGCGCTGATCGAATACGAAGACGAGGATCCGTTCATCAAACCCGACTTCGAAAAGCGTCTGAAAGCGCTTGGCATCGAGTCGAAGATGCCCGATTTCGCTTACAACACCGACGTCCGCTGACGACCGAGGCCTTTCGCGCCGGCAGCGACACGCCGCGCGCGCTGCTGGAACGTTGCATCGCCGTCATCGACGCGCGCGAACGCGAGGTGATGGCCTTCGAGTATCTCGACCTCGCCGGCGCGCGCCGCGCCGCCGATGCCTCGACCGAACGCTATGCGCGCGGAACGCCGCTCTCGTCGATCGACGGCCTGCCGGTGGGCGTCAAGGACATCATCGAGACCGCCGACATGCCGACCGGGATGGGCTCGCCGCTGTTCGCGGGTTATCGCGGCGGCCGTGACGCGGCCAGCGTGGTCGCGTTGCGCGAAGCCGGCGCGGTGATCGTCGGCAAAACGGTCACCACCGAATTCGCCTCGCAAGTCGCCGGCAAGACGCACAACCCGTGGGATCTCGCGCGCACGCCGGGCGGTTCGAGCAGCGGCTCGGCGGCCGCGGTGGCGTGCGGGATGCTGCGCGCGGGGTTGGGCACGCAGGTGATCGGATCGATCCTGCGCCCGGCGAGTTACTGCGGCTGCGTCGGCTACAAGCCCACGGTCGGCGGCATCAATCGCGGCGGTAGCCTCGATCCACACAGCCAGAGCACGCACGGTGTGCTGGCCGCGAGCCTTGGCGACGCTTGGCGCGTGGCGCGTGAA
>JBEKXE010000128.1:0-13192 GCA_049512335.1 Candidatus Lustribacter sp. | reverse complement strand
GGATCAGCGCGATGATGCCGGCCATCGTCAAGGCCGGCGTCAGCAGCGGCAACACGACCCGGCGGAACGAATCCAGCATGCTCGCGCCGGACATGCGCGCGCTCTCTTCGAGCACCGGGTTGAGCCAGCGGAACGCCGGCCCCAGCAACAGCACGATCGCGGGCACGGTCGTCGTCACGAGGTGCACCCACGTGATCCCGGTGTAGGAATAGATGTTGAACGGCCCGTGCTGCAAGCCGAACACCGGCTGCAGCAGACGGTTGATCCAGCCCGACTTCGGATCGAGCAGCAGCGCCCAGGCCATCGCCATCGGCAACGTCGGTAAGAAGAACGCGGTCCAGATCAGGAATTCGATCGTCTTGCGAGCGCGCACGTTGGTGCGGATGACGAGCCACGCCAGCACGCTGCCGAGCGCGAGCGCCACCGGCACGCGCATGAGGACCAGCAAGAACGTGTTTCCGACCGCCTGCCACACCGAGCCGGTCGTGAACGCGCTGGTCCAGCCGCTCGTGCCCCATACGGTCGGATCGCCGGGCAACGACGTGCGGAAGCTCCCGACGAGCGTGATGATGACAGGCGCGACCGCGAACGCGGTCACGACGATCACCGGCAACGACAAAACAATGTCGCTGCGCCGCGACGCCGCGCCGCCGGGCTGGCGGCCGACTCGGCGCGGCGTGGCCGAAGTCACCACGTGCCGACGGCTCGCGCGGGGACCTGGTAGCGCAAGGAGAGTTCGCGCCGCTGCGCGCCCGATTCGAGGATCGCAACGCACACTTCGAGCGTCGCGCGCCCCCAGGCGGCATCGAGGAACGGTTCGCGCCCCTCATTCAAAGCGTCGGCGAGTTCCATCAGCTCGGCCGCGCCGCGTTTGTAGCCCGCGCCGCAGGCCAGCTCGCGCCGGCCCTCGCGGTCGTAGACGTACACGCCGTCCGGCGATTGGCGCACGGTTCCGCGCTCGCACTGCACGATCGTGATGCCGAAGAACGGCTGGCGGCGCAACGCTTTGCGGTCCTCGGCACCGGCCGCGCCGCGCCCGTACGGATCGCCCTCGAGCTGAAAACGGAATTTCTCCTCGGCGGTCATCGGCGGACGCCGCTCGAGCGGCAGCACCGACTCGGCGTTGAGCATGCGGAACCCGCTCTCGCCGATGCCCCACGTCAGCTCGCTGACGTCGAAGTAGCCCTGCGCGTTGAAGATCAGCGTCGCAGCCGCCCCGTCTTCGAACGTGAGCAGCGCGGTGTAGTCGGATTCGGTGTGCGGCGAGGCCGCCTCGTTGCGCGCCGTCACCGCGCGCACGGTCGCGACCGGGCTGCCGGCAAGATAGCGCACGATGTCGACTTGATGCGGGCCTTGGCGGAACACCGGACCGGTGCCGAGCTCGGTGTTCTCTTCCGCCGGCGTCCGCGGCCGGACCAGCCAATCGTTGAAGTTCCAGGTGTTGATCTGGGTGACGCGCCCGAGCGAACCGCCCTTGATCACCTCGCGCATGCGCCGCAGCGCCGAGTAGTAGATCTTGGAATGGCCCTGGACGTACTTCACCCCGTCCGCTTCGACCGCGGCGACGATCGCGTTGCACTCCTCGACGCTCGTCGCCATCGGTTTCTCACACACCACGTGTTTGCCGTGCGACGCTGCGAGCACGGCATGCTGCGCGTGGAATTCGTTCGGCGTCGAGATCCAGACCACGTCGACCGCGTCGCTCGCGCACAGCGCCGCGACCGAATCGAACAGCTGCACGTCGGGCCGGCGGCTGCCGAACGCGCGCAGCGCTTCGCCGCGGATGTCGGCGACCGCCGTCAACCGGACGATGTCGCCGATCGACCCGACGTTGGGCAAGACTTGCTCGGCAGCGATCCCGATGCCGGCGATGCCGAGACGCAGCACGCTCAGGACGTTGCGCCGCTGCCGACCGGGTTCAAACGGTTGATGCTGTGCGAGCTGAAGGCGATGATCTCGTTCTTGGCCGGGTCCCGGATCGTGCCCATCGGGTCGCCGCCGGCTTCCACCACGGCGATCTGCTCGTCGAGCAGCTTGCGCAGCATCACGACGCCGACGTCGGTGACGCCGAGATGCTCCTGCGTGCGGTCGTAGATCGCGCCCTGCGTTTCCCACGCCATGCGGTCCTGGCTGTTGAAGTTGTCGAGCGCGTATTCGCCGCCGGGGCCCTTGTCATCGGGCATGATCTGCATCGGGACGACGTCCTGCGGGGGTTCGTCTTCGCCGGTGTCGTTGGGCTGGAACTGCATGACGATGATGCGCGTGCTGGTGTCGTCGATCGGAACGCGCCAGTGCTGCCGCTCATTGCGCCCCTCGGGAATGCGCAGGATGTTCGGAAAGATCAGCGGCGGGCGAACTTCTTCTTCGGGGTGGTCGCCGCCGTACACGAGCGTCTTGGTGATGCCCCACTCGCACAGCGAAAAATCGTACGACACGATCGGCCGGTAGTAGTAGCGGGCCGACTCCCACGTGATCCCCTTCTGCGCCATGGTGTGGCCGTGCAGGTAGTAGGTGTGGGTGGAGTCCGCGGTGTTCTCTTGCGCTTGCAGCCAGTTGCACGACAGCGTCGGCCGGATCTCGACCAGCCGCGTCCCGTCCTTGCGCACGAGCGTGTCCCAGCGCGGCAACAGCGGCGCCGGGAGCGGGCCCATGTACACGAACAGCAGGCCGCCGAGCTCCTGGACGGGGTAGGCGCGCTGGCGCACGCGGTCTTTGTAGGTGCTCTCGGGCGGCTCGAACGGCTGCTCGACGCAGCGCCCGTCGCGCTCGAACTTCCAGCCGTGATACGGGCAGCGAATCGCGCTGCCCTCGAGAAAACCATAATAGAGCGAACAGCCGCGGTGCGTGCAGCGCTCCGCCACGCAGCCGAAGGCGCCGTCGTCGCCGCGGTACACGACGAGATCCTCATCGAGCACTTTCAGGCGTTTCTTGGGGCGCTCGGCGGTGAAGTCGCAGGCCGGCCACAGCGCTTGCCAATAGCGGCGCAGCAGCTGGCCGCCGGGCGTTTCGGGCCCGACCCGCGTCAGGCGCTCGTTCTTTTCTTGCGACAGCATCGCGAGCGCCCCGCGCTCAGACCGCTGCGGCTACTTGGGCGCCGAAGAACGAGAGCGCGATGTCGTTGAAGCGATCCGACTCGTCGTTCTGCGCCTGGTGGCCGGAGTTCTCGAGCATCTCGAACGTGACGTTCGGCAGCATCTTACGCAGCTCGTCGGCGAACTCCGGCGGCGCGAAGCTGTCCTTCGCGCCCCAGACCATGTGCATCGGGATCGTCAGCTGCGGCAACCGGTGCTTGAGCTCGAAGCGCTGGTACTCGTTGGGATCGTTCTTGAGCGAGGCGCGATACTGTTGCTGCAGTTTCTGGACGTGGTCGTGCCCCGGCAGCGCGGCCATCGCCACCCGGTCGGCGATCAGGTCGTCGGTGATCTTGCTGTGATCGTTGACGATGATCTCCATGAACTGGCGCATCGCCTCGGGCGTTCCGTTATAGGCTTCGAGCTTGCGCATGCCGGCGAGCTGGGCGTGGGTGCGTTCGAGCCCCATCGCCAGCGCGATGCTGCCGCTCGAGACCATCAGCACCTTCTTCACCCGCTTGGGCTGATCGACGGCCAATTTCGCACACATGTACGCGCCGCGCGAGTTCCCGCACAAATACACTTTGTCCAGACACAGCGCGTCGAGAAAACCCAGCAGATGATCGACGGAATCTTGATCGGCGCACGACTCGGCCGGTTTGTCGGTGAGCCCGAAACCCAACGTGTCGATCGCGAAGCACCGAAAATACTTGCTCAGCACCGGTAAGGTTTGGCGCCAGCCGGCCCATCCGTACGCCCCGGGGCCTGCTCCGTGGACGAAGACAATCGGCTCGCCGCTGCCGGCCTCCACGTAGTGCGTTTTGATGCCACGGACGTCCACGAACGAGGAGAGCACACCACTGGGCAACTGCATGAGATCTGCGACCTTTCTTCCGATTGCTATCGACTTTAGAGTTTATGCTTAGAATTCGAAGGGTGTCAATTCGATCCGACGAAACCCGACCGGTCCGCACGCGTAGCGAGGTTTTCGATGCCCAACCCTCCATCTCTTAGCCGCCGCGCCGCGATCTCCGGCGCCTCGGCGACCCTACTTGTGGCGGCGAGCCGGCCGGCATTCGCGCAAGCCGGGGCGATGGCGGCGCTGGTCAGCGCGGCCAAGGCTGAAGGCAGCGTCGTCGTCGACGGTCCGCCGATCGATGAGACGCGCGACGTGCTCACGGCGGGCTTCCAGAAAGCCTACGGCATCCCGGTCACCTACATCAGTAGCGGATCGGCGGCCAGCGGCGCGCGCGTTCGCGCCGAACGCGCGGCCGGCAAGTATTTGCTCGACGTGTTCATCAGCGGCAGCGACACGCCGACGCTGACGTTTCTTCCCGGCGGCTGGCTCGACCGCGTCGAGCCGATCCTCGTCGCGCCCGACGTCATCGACAAACGCAAATGGCAAGACGGGCACCTGTGGTACATCGATCCGCAGAACACGATCCTGCGCGTCCTGAAAAACGTCGTACCGGAGATCGCGATCAACACCAAGTACGTGAAGCGCGGCGAGATTCCGACCTGGAAAACGCTGCTCGAACCGAAGTGGCAGGGAAAATACGTCGCCAAGGACCCGGCCAGCTCCGGCGCCGGGGCGTCGCTGGTGAGCTACTTCTACATCAATTTCGGCCCCGATTTCGTCAAGAAGTTCTATCAGGACCAGAAGCCCGCGCTCTCGCGCGATCCGCGGCAAGAAGCCCAATGGCTCGCGCAGGGCAACTATCCGGTCGCGGTCGGGGCCGACTTGGCCGAGATCATGCGCTTCCAGCAGCAGGGCTATCCGGTCGAACCGATTTTTCCGACCGACGCTCCGAGCGTGCTCACCGGCAGTTGGGGACTCGTGTGCCTGATGAACAAAGCACCGCACCCAAACGCCGCGAAGCTGTTCATCAACTGGCTGGCCGGACCCCAGGCGGAAGAAGTCTTCGCCAAATCCACGCAGTCGCTGAGCCTGCGCACCGACGTCAAAGACGATGGGCTCCCCAATTTCATTTTCCCGCAGAAGGGCACCAAGTACATGGATACCTATTCGTACGAGTTCATCACCCACGACCGCGACGCGGCGCTGACCAAAGTCCGCGAGTTGCTTGGCGAATGACGCAGCAAGCCGTCAAACCGGCGCGCGGTCTGGCGCGCACCGCGTATCAGAAGTGGATGGAAGCGCAAGAGATTCCGATCCACGGCGGCTACGGCGTCTTCGACGTACGCACCGTCGAACGTAAACCCTGGAAGCTGACCGGCACGCCGGGCGCGTTCATCGAGCTGATCGGCATGGAAGGCTTCTCGGGGATGCAGGTCGTCGAGATCCCGCCCGGCGGCGCGATCCTGCCGCAAAAACATATGTTCCAACAGCTGATCTGCGGGATCGAAGGTCACGGCACCGCGGAAGTGTGGCTCGATGAAGCGCCGGAGCAGAAGCTGACCTTCGAATGGGGCCCGTTCAGCCTCTTCTCCCCGCCGCTCAACTCGTCGTACCGGCTCTACAACGTCGGCAACACGCCGGTGATCTATTTGGCGGTCAACGACGCACCGATGATGATCGACCTCTTCCACAATCTCGACTTCATCTTCAACAACCCGTACGTGTTCCGCGACCGCTTCACGGGCGACGACGCCGAGTACTTCACCCGCGAGGAGCGTTTCCTCGAGGGTTCCGGCATGATCTGGGATACGAATTTCATCGACGACGTGCAAAACGCGCTGGTCGACGCGCTCGACGCCAAAGGCGCCGGCGTCAAGATCACGATCTTCGACATGGCGAAGAACTCGTTTGCCGGCCACCTCACCGAATGGCCGGTCGGGCGCTACCACAAATCGCACCACCATCAAGGCGGCGCGATTCTGCTGATCGCGCGCTCGACGGGCTACAGCCTGATGTGGCCTCAGGAGCTGGGCGTGCGGCCGTACGAAAACAAGTTCGACGATCAGATCGTGCGCATCGAATGGGGTCCCTATTCGGTCTTCAGCCCGCCGACGAAGTGGTTTCACCAGCACTTCAACACCGGCGACGAAACCGCGCGCCAACTGGCCTTCCGTCCGGGCGGCAGCCACAACAACCCGACCGGTTTCCGACGCTCGGGCTCGCGCGTCGTCAAAGGCGTTCCCGGCGTCTACGTCAGCTATCGCGAGGGCGGCACGCTGATCGAGTACGAAGACGAAGATCCGCAGATCAAGATCGACTTCGAAGCCAAGCTGCGCGAGGTCGGCATCGAATCGAAGATGCCCGACTTCAACTACAACAGCGACGTCCGTTGATTACCATCCGGGGTCTGGTCAAGCGCTACGCCGGGCGCGACACCACGCGCAACGCCGTCGACGGCATCTCGTTCGAAGTGCCCGAGGGCCAGCTGTTCACGCTGCTCGGGCCCAGCGGTTGCGGCAAGACGACGACGCTGCGCATGATCGCGGGCCTCGAACGCCCCGACGCCGGCGAAATCAGCATCGGCGGCGAGTACGTCTACGACGCGAAGCAAAACATCGCGGTGCCGGCCAACCGCCGCCCGATCGGTATGGTCTTCCAATCCTACGCGGTGTGGCCGCACATGACGGTCTTCGAGAACGTGTCGTTCCCGCTGACGGTCGGCAAGAACAAGCCGCCCAAGGCCGTCGTGCAAGAGAAAACGCTGAATGCGCTCGAGCTGGTCGGGCTCTCGGAGTACGCGACGCGTTCGGCAACGGCGCTCTCCGGCGGCCAGCAGCAGCGCGTCGCCCTCGCCCGGGCGCTCGTGCGCGAGCCGAAGATCCTGTTGCTGGACGAACCGCTCAGCAACCTCGACGCGCAGCTGCGCGAACGGATGCGTGAAGAGATCCGCGAGGTACAGCAGAAGCTCGGCATCACGGCGGTGTACGTCACGCACGATCAAAACGAAGCGCTGGCGATCTCGGACTGCATCATGCTGATGGAGATGGGACACATCGTCGAGATGGGCGCGCCGCAGCAGATCTACCGTTCGCCGCGCTCGGCCTTCACCGCAAATTTCGTCGGCATCGCGAACGAGCTGACCGGCACCGTGAATCGCTCGGGCGGCGAAACCGGCATCGACACGCCCCACGGCAGCATCGCCGGCGTCAACGGCGACGAGCTGACGCACGGGCAGACCGTGCAGGTCTTCCTGCGTCCGGAAGATTTCGTGTTGCACCGCAACCGGCCGGGCGAACGCGCCTGGAGCGGCACGGTCTCGTTCTCGACCTATCAGGGCGATTGCTGGGATTACCACATCGAATCGGCCGGCACGACGTTGCGCGTACGCGTGCACAAAGAGAAGGCCGGCCTCAAGCGCGGCGACACGGTGTTCCTCGAACCGGACCCGGCCGCCGCCGTCGTCATGTTGGCGGCGCCATAAGCGTGTACGCCGTTCCGTGGCGCCCCGCCGGCCCGCCGCCGGCGCTGTGGCTACACGAAGACGCTTTCCCGCACGACCACCTGACCGACGAGGAGAAAGCGCGCCTCGCCGACGCGGTGTGGCGGCTCGACAACGTCGAGTTCACTACCGTCGGCATCGACGTCGGCAGCTCGACCTCGCACCTGATGTTCTCGCGCGTCCACCTGCGCCGCCAAGCGCACCAGCTGTCGAGCCGTTTCGTCGTCATCGAACGGCGCACGCTCTTCTCCTCACCGATCCTGCTCACGCCGTTCCTCGACGACGACACGATCGACGCCGCCGCGCTCGCAACGTTCGTCGACGAGGCGTACGGCCACGCCGGACTCGCGCGTGACGAGGTCGACACCGGCGCCGTGATCCTCACCGGCGAAGCGGTGAAGCGCAAGAACGCCGCGGCGATCGCGGCGCTGTTTGCGGCCGACGCGGGCAAATTCGTCTGCGCGTCGGCCGGACACCACATGGAATGCGTGCTGGCCGCGCACGGCTCGGGCGCCGCCGCGCTCTCGCAAAGCAGCGGGCGCGTCGTGCTCAACTGCGACATCGGCGGCGGCACGACCAAGCTCGGCCTGTGCAGCGGCGGCGTGGTCGTCGCGACCTGCGCGTTCGCGGTCGGCGGCCGGCTGATCGCGTTCGACGGCGCGGGGCGCATCGTGCGGCTCGACGAGCCGGCCGCCACCGCCGCCGCCGCGTGCAACGCCGCACTCGCGGTCGGCGCCGTGCCGAAGCCCGCCGACATCACGGCGATCGTCGATGCGATGGCCGCGGTCGTGGCCGGCTACGTCCGCCGCGATCCCCCGGCCGGCTTAGCCCGCGACCTGCTGCTGACGCAGCCGCTCACCGGCCCGGCGGCCGAGCTGTTGACGTTCTCGGGCGGCGTCTCGGAGTATCTCTACGGCCGCGAAACGCGCACGTTCGGCGACATCGCGCGGCCGCTCGCTGAAGCGGTGCGCGCGGCCTGCGGCACGCTCGGCCTCGAAGTCGTCGATCCCGGCGCGGGCATTCGCGCCACCGCGATCGGCGTCTCGCAATTCACGGTGCAGGTCAGCGGCCGGACGATCTTCCTCGGCACCGTCACGCTGCCGCAGCGCAACCTGCCGGTCGTCGCACCGCACCTGCACACCAACGGCGCGATCCATCCGGACATCGTTGCGAAGACGATCGAGATCGCGCGCGAGCGGCTGGATGTCGAACGCACGGCCGCGCACGCGCTGGCGCTCAGCTTTCGCGGCACGCCGAACTACGAGCGCCTTCTGGCGCTGGCAACCGGCGTGGCCAAGAGCGTGCGCGACTCGGGGCGCGAACCGCTGGTCCTGATCATCGACGGCGACGTCGGTCAGTCGCTGGGCCGTTTGCTGCAGCACGAGCTGCACGTCGAGCGTCCGCTGCTGTGCATCGACGCGCTCGAGCTGGGCGAATTCGACTTCGTCGACATCGGCAAGCCGGTGGAACTGGCAAAAGGCGTCCCGGTCGTCGTGAAATCGCTCCTGTTCGGCCGCTAGTGAATTCGCTTCAAGCGAATTGCGGAGCTTGTCCTGAGCTTGTCGAAGGACGTTCGGGTCCTCACGGTTACCACAGCGGAGGGTTTCCCGGGACCCGAGCCGCAGGTTGCTGCCCATGAACCGCCGTGCTGCCCTTACCGGCTCGGCTGCGGCGCTGCTCGCTGCCGCGGCGACCAACCCGGCATGTGCGCAATCCGGTCCGATGGCCGCGCTGATCGCCGCGGCCAAAGCCGAAGGCAGCGTCGTCGTCGACGGTCCGCCGCTCGATTCGGTTCGCGACATGATCGTGCCGGGATTTCAGCGCGCGTACGGCATCCCGGTCACCTGGGTCAGCGGCGGCGGTTCGGCCACGGCCGCCCGCGTCCGCGCCGAGCGCGCCACCGGACGCTATCTGCTCGACGTGTTCATCAGCGGTCCCGACACACCGACGATCACCTTTCTGCCCAACGGTTGGCTCGACAAGATCGAACCGGTCCTCGTCGCGCCCGACGTCATCGACAAGCGCAAGTGGAAAGACGGGCACCTGTGGTACGAAGACGACGGCCATACGATCTTGCGCGTGCTGCGGTACGTCGTTCCCGAACTGGCGATCAACACCAAGCTGGTCCACCCGAGCCAAGTGTCGACCTGGAAAGCGCTGCTCGACCCGAGATGGCAGGGCAAGATCGTGGCCAAGGATCCGGCCGCGTCGGGCGGTTCGGGCGCGTCGCTGACGAGCTACTTCTACATCGTGTTCGGCCCCGAGTTCGTCAAGAAGCTCTACATCGATCAGAAACCGATGCTCTCGCGGGACGCCCGTCAGGCCGCGCAATGGCTCGCCGAAGGCACGTATCCGATTCTCGTCGGACCCGATACGACCGCGCTCGATCAGTTCAAGAACGTCGGCTATCCGGTGGCGCCGGTGTTTCCCACCGACGGTCCGAGCGTGCTGACCGGCGGCTGGGGGCTGATCGGTCTGGTCAACAAAGCTCCGCATCCCAACGCCGCCAAGCTGTTCGTCAACTGGCTGGCGGGGCGGGACGCGCAAACCGAGTACGTCAAAGCGACGCAGTCGCTGAGCTTGCGGACCGACGTGCACTACGAGGGCATGCCCGGCTACTTGTTCCCGCAGAAGGGCACCAAATACATGGACACCTACGATTATAAGTTCGTCACCCAAGAACGCGATCCGGCGCTGGCCAAAGCCCGCGCGCTGCTCGGCGAATGAAACGCAGCGCGGCGATTGCCGGGGCCGGCGCGGCGCTCGTTGCGGCAACGCACGGCGCCGGTGCGCAAACGGCGTCGATGAGCGCGCTGATCGCCGCAGCCAAGGCCGAAGGCAGCCTCGTTCTCGACGGTCCGCCGAACGACAAAGCGCGGCAAGGGCTGCTCAACGGTTTTCAAGGCGCCTATGGGATTCCGATCTCGTACGTCGACAGCGGCTCGTCGTCATCGAGCGCACGCATTCGGGCCGAACGCGCCGCCGGCAAGTACGTGCTCGACATTTTCCTGAGCGGCGCCGACGCGGCGTGCCTGACGTTCTTGCCGAGCGGTTGGCTCGACCGGATCGAGCCGATCCTCAGCTCCCCCGAAGCGGTCGACCGCCGCAAGTGGAAAGACGGGCATCTCTGGTACGAGGACGACGCGCACACGATCCTGCGCGTGCAGTCGACCGTCGCGCCGGGCTTGGCGATCAACACGAAGTTCGTCAAACGCGGTGAGGTGTCGACTTGGAAAGCGCTGCTCGATCCGAAATGGCAGGGGAAGCTGATCGCCAAGGATCCGCTGACCTATGGAGCGGGCTCGCAATTGCCCAGCTACTTCTACCTCACGCTGGGCCCCGACTACGTCAAGAAGCTCTACGGCAGCCAGCAACCGGTGCTTTCGCGCAACGGACGCCAAGCGATGCAGTGGCTGGCCGACGGCAGCTATCCGATTCTGCTCGGTCCCGACACGGCCGAGATGATTTCGTTCCGGCAACTCGGCTATCCGATCGAAGCGGTGCTGCCCACCGATGGACCCGGCATGCTGAACTGCGGGTGGGGCCTCGTGTGCTTGATGAACAAAGCGCCGCACCCGAACGCCGCCAAACTCTTCGTCAACTGGTTCGCCGGACGCGCCGGGCAAGAGAGCTTCGCCAACGCCACGCAGTCCGTGAGCCTGCGCACCGACGTCAAGTACGACGGCGTGCCCGATTTCCTGTTCCCGCAGAAAGGCGTTTCCTACATGGACACCTCCGACTGGAAATTCGTCACCGAGCAACATGAATCGGCGATGACGAAGGTCCAGGAGCTGCTCGGCAAATGAGGCTCACACGGCGCGCCGCGCTCAGCGGCACCGGTGCGGCCCTCGTCGCCGCAACGGCGCGGCCCGCGTTCGGCCAGACGCAAACGATGGCCGCGCTGATCGCCGCGGCCAAAGCGGAAGGCGGCGTCGTCGTCGACGGGCCGCCCTACGACGCCGTCCGCAACGCCTTCGTCGACGGCTTTTCGCGCGCGTACGGCATTCCCGTTTCGTACATCTCGAGCGGGTCGTCGCAGAGCGGCGCGCGCGTTCGCGCCGAGCGCGCGGCCGGAAAGTACCTGCTCGACGTCTTCATCAGCGGTCCCGACACGCCGATCTTCACCTTCCTCCCCGGCGGCTGGCTCGACAAGGTCGAACCGGTGCTCGTCGCGCCCGACGTGATCGACAAACGCAAGTGGAAAGACGGCCACCTGTGGTACGCGGATCCCAACAACACGATCTTGCGGGTGCAGCAATTCGTCGTGCCCGAGCTGGCGATCAACACGAAATACGTGCACCCGCGCGACGTGTCGACCTGGCGCGCCTTGCTCGAACCGAAGTGGCAAGGGAAAATCGCTGCCAAGGATCCGACGATCACCGGCGCCGGCGCCTCGCTGACCAGCTACTTCTACATCGAGTTCGGCCCCGAATTCGTCAAGGGACTCTACGTCAACCAAAAGCCCACGCTCACGCGCGACCAGCGTCAAGCGGCACAGTGGCTCGCCGACGGGACGTATCCGATCCTCGTCGGCGCGGATTACGCCTCGCTGGTGCAATTCCAGAAACTGGGGTACCCGCTCCAACCGGTGTTCCCGACCGATGGGCCGAGCGTGCTCAGCGGCGGTTTCGGCAACGTCTGCCTGGTCAACAAAGCACCGCATCCCAACGCGGCCAAGCTGTTCATCAATTGGCTGGCCGGGCCCGCCGGCGAGACAGCGTACTCCCTCGCGACCCAGGCGCTGAGCTTGCGAACCGACCTGAAATACGAAGGCCTGCCGTCATTCGTATTTCCGCAGAAGGGCACGAAATATATGGACACCTACGACTGGAAGTTCGTCACGGAACAGCGCGACCAAGCGCTGGCGAAAGTCCGCGAGCTCCTCAATCAGTGAGCCTGCTCGACGGCAAGACGATGCTGGTCACCGGCGTCGCGAACCGCTGGTCGATCGCCAGCGGCATCGCGCGGCAGCTGCACGCGCACGGTGCGCGCCTGATCCTCACCTATCAGGGCGAACGGGTCGAGGACGCGGTGCGCAAAACGGCGGCCGAGCTCGGCGGCGGTCCGGTCTTCCCGTGCGACGTGACGAACGACGCCTCGCTCGACGAGTTGGCGGCCGCGGTCGGCCGGATCGACGGCATCGTGCACTCGATCGCCTTCGTCAAGAAAGAGGACCTCAGCGGAAAGGTCTACGACACGTCGCGCGACGGCTTCGCGATGGCGATGGACATCAGCGCCTACTCGCTGATCGCGCTCGTCGGGCATCTCAAGGACAACCTCAACGACGGCAGCTCGGTCATGGCGCTGACGTATCTCGGCGCAACGCAGGTCGTGCCCAACTACAACGTCGCGGGGATCGCGAAGGCGGCGCTCGAGTCGATCGTGCGCTATCTGGCGTTCGACCTCGGCGAACGCGGAATTCGCGTCAATGCCATTTCGGCCGGCCCGATCTCGACCGCCTCGTCGCGCCAGGTGGCGGGCTTCTCGGCGATGCCGGCCAAGGTCGCCGCCGCCGCACCGCTCAAGCGCACGATCTCGGCCGACGACGTCGGCAACTGCGCCGTGTACCTGGCCTCGGATCTCTCGAGCCAGGTCACGGCCGACGTGCACTTCGTCGACGCGGGCTATCATGCGATGGGCATGTATCCCGAAGCCCCGAAAGCCTGATGCACGTTCCGACCGAAGAGGAGCTGGCCGCGATCGCCCTGGCGTATCTCGCCGTGCAGCGCACCGCGGTACCGCCGGCGCCGCCGGTCTCGCGCT
>JBEKXE010000127.1:0-13332 GCA_049512335.1 Candidatus Lustribacter sp. | reverse complement strand
ACCGACGATCAAATACCGGTCGCTGAGCGCGCTCTGCGTATTCCCGAGAATGCGGACTTGGTCTTTTGCGCGTGCGATGAAGGAATTCGGCAAGTTTGCCGCGGCGATACGCCCTTCTCCGAGTGCTAGGGGCATCGTGCCGAACGGTATCTCGACGAACTTGATCGAGCTCAAGTCGGCTCCGTTCTTGTCCAGCCACGCTTGAACGGTCAGCTGGGTGATGTCTTTGAGGCCGTTGACGGCGACGACCTTGCCGTTGAGATCGCCGGCGGACTGAATCGGCGAATCCTTAGCGACGACGAGCTCCGAAGTCGGCGGTGCCGTCGAGGAATAGATGCAACCGGTCCCGATGAATCGCAGCGGAAACCCGCGTTGGACGGCGTTGGCGACGACCGCGACGCTCGAGGCGACAACGTCGACAGCTCCCGACGAAACGGCGCTGTCCACCGCCCCGCTGTTCTGCAAAACGTTGATGGTCACGTCGATCCCGGCTGACTGGAACATCCCGCGATCCTTGGCGTAAAAAACTTGCGAGGTCGCGTCGGTTGGAGCGAGGCCCACCTGCAGACCGACGTTTCCGGCGGCTCGCGCCGCGCAGCACGTGCCTGCGGTGAGGGCCATCGCCGGCAGGCCCGCGACAAAAGCGGAGCGCGAAAACGTGGCAGGCCGGTCGCTCATCAAGGAACCATTTATCGATGCGACCGAACATTACTCCCGTCATGCTGACCCAAGTGCTCGCTGGGCGAGCGTCGATGAATACCGCGAGTCGGCTCAAACTGGGCCTTTTCGGTGCGAATTGCTCGTCCGGCCGCGCAGTGACGATGGTCCCCGAGCGCTGGAAAGCCACCTGGCGCGACAACGTGCAACTCGCGCAAATGGCCGAAGCGGCCGGCATCGACTTCTTGTTGCCGATCGCTCGCTGGAAAGGCTACGGTGGCGACACCGATTACCAGGGTTCGACGTTTGAGACGATCACCTGGGCGACGGGTTTGCTGGCGAAGACGGAACGCATTATCGTTTTCGGGACCGTTCACGCACCGCTCTTTCCGCCGATCATCGCGGCAAAGCAGATGGTTACCGCCGATCACGTCGGCGAGGGCCGCTTCGGGTTGAACATCGTGTGCGGTTGGAACGAAGGCGAGTTTGAGATGTTCGGCGTGCAGCCGGGCGATCACCAGCGGCGGTACGCGCAAGGTCAAGAGTGGATCGACGCATTGAGCGAGATCTGGACGCGCGACGACTTCGACTTCGACGGCGACATCATCAAACTTCACGGCGTCCGCATGAAACCGAAACCGTGGAACGGGACGCGGCCGCTGATCATGAATGCCGGTGTTTCTCCGGAGGGCCGGGCATTCGCAATCCGCAACTGCGACGCGCTCTTCACGAGCGCGAGCCCGGAAGCCGCCGGACGCATCACCGAGGCCAAGGCGCAAGCGCGCGCGTTTGGGCATGAACTCGGCGCTTACACGACCTGCATCGTGACGATGCGGTCCACGCAACGCGAGGCCGAGGACTATCTCCACTACGTGGAGGAGCATGCTGATTGGAATGCCGTCGATTCGATCATGGAGATGAAAGGGGTGAACGAAAAACCTCCGGAGGACCGCGAGCGCATCCGAAGGGGGTATGCGCGCGGCATGGGCGGCACGCCGCTGACCGGATCGCCGGACGTGATCGCGGACGGGTTGGCGCAAATCGCAGCCGCCGGTTTCGACGGCATCGGACTCTCGTTCGTCAACTACATCGACGAACTTCCGCTTTTTTGCGCTGAGGTGCTCCCGCGACTCGAACGCCTACAACTGCGCGTCCCCGCCGCGCGATCGTGACCTCTCCGTCGACTACTCCACCGGTGCGCTTTGGCTGGCGCTTGCGAATCGGGATGTTGCTGCCTTCGAGCAACCAGGTTGCCGAACCGGAAATGCCCTCGATGTTGCCGGAGGGCGTCGGGCTCTATACGACCCGCCTCAAGCTCAACGGCGGTGGCCCCGACGCGGAGCTGCGCATGATCGAGAAGGTCGAGGAGGCCGCCGGACTGCTCGCCGACGCGGACGTCAACGTGATCGCGTTTCACTGCACGGGCGTGACGACGCTGACGCCGGAGATGCCGAACGAACTGAAGCGACGCATCCACGATGCGACCGGCAAGCCCGCCGTCGTCACCTCCGAAGCAGTTTTGACCGCGCTGCGGCGCTTCGGCGCCAAGCGAATCGTGCTCATTTCGCCCTACCGGCAACAAACGAACGATCACGAGGTTGCATTTTTCGCGCATCATGGAATTGAAGTGGTTCATGAGTTCGGCATGAATCTCAGCAGCGCCACGGCATTCTCTAACGTCGACCCGCAAACGTGGTATCGGCTCGGGATCGAACACCGGCGCGACGACGTCGACGCCTATTTCTTCAGCTGCGCGACGATCCGGGTTGCGTCGATGATCGAGACGCTAGAACGGGATCTGGGGAAGCCCGTCATCAGCAGCAATCAAGCGATGATGTGGCACGCGTTGCGCAGCGCCGGCATCCGGGAGGCAGTTCCGGGCTTCGGGAAACTATTCAGCATCGACTGAAGGCTCGCTGCTGGCGGGCGGATGCCGAAGTGTCAGTTCGATAGATGAAGATCGTGCGAAGGGCTGGGGGCAGCTTACTTCCCGATATCTTCAAACGAGCGGACTACTCTCGAGTTCCCAGCGCCTCCAAAGACAGGGTCATAGATGACGTCGCTCACGAATGAACTTGCGCCGCTTGAGCTTGCTCCACCGCGGATATACGGGAACCAGTCGTTGACCGCAGCGCTTCAGATGCGGCACTCGACCCGTGAATACGCGGATCGTCCGTTGCCGCCGCAGGTGCTCTCCGATCTCTTGTGGGCCGGCTTCGGCGTCAACCGGCCGAGCGGGGACCGGACTGCGCCCTACTGGCGCCATGTCATGGTGCTGGATATCTATCTCGCTATGGCCGATGGGGTTTG
This sequence comes from Candidatus Lustribacter sp., assembly GCA_049512335.1. GTDB lineage: Bacteria > Vulcanimicrobiota > Vulcanimicrobiia > Vulcanimicrobiales > Vulcanimicrobiaceae > Lustribacter. The sequence continues at coordinate 10,365 of JBEKXE010000127.1, read as the reverse complement.
GCTCTACGAGCCGACGGCGCACAAACTAATGCCCCACCTGAAGCAAGATATCCGTAAGCAGACCGGGGTTCAGGATTTTGTCGCGACCGCCCCGCTCGAGCTGATCTACGTTGCGCATGGGGAGCGTATGACCGATGTCTCCCCGGAGGAGCGTCGCCTCTACGCCTCGGTTGACAGCGCATTTATCGGCGAGAACATCTACTTGTTCTGTGCCACCGAAAACCTCGGAACGGTCTTTCGCGGGTCCGTCGACCATGCCAACCTAGCCCGGTTGCTGTTGCTGCCTGACGGCCAGTTCGTGACGTTTGCCCAGACCGTGGGCTATCCGAAGTAGATCTTCACAGGGCCTTCACAACTCAGTCTTACAGCCTTTAGAGGTGAAGGTTGGTTGGCCGAAAGGCGTAAATAGACTACATCAATTCGTGCATATCTATATAGGAGTACACATGAAGAACTTCATCTTATCAGCAGCAATCGTCGCGGCGATCGGCCTGCCTTCGATCGTTATAGCGCAGACCACTACCAGGACGACGATTCACATACCGTCCCCGCAAACGCTGATATGCCATCCGCTGGGAGCGGGCGAAACAGGCAATGCGACCATGGGCACGACCCCGTTACACTGCCGTCCGGTAAACATGGCCCGCGTCGCCGCCGCCGTGAGGCAGATTCGTACCGCGATGCGCCCACAGGCGACTTCGGTTCAAACGCCGGTGGAAAATGCATTAACCTCGATAACCACCGAACTCCAAATGCCCGCCATTCCGGGATCCAACGGCAACCCCAACAACTAGACCTCCCGCGAATCCGAACTGATCAAGAGCAGCGGGACCGCGAGGTGACCGCTGCTCTTTATTCGAGCCGCTCAGGAGTGGGCGTGCTTGTCTCCACCGTGCTGTTCGGCGTGGATCTTTGCCGCGTCGGACATGAACCCCGCGGCATGCAGCGCGTGCGCCTGAGCTAAGAACGCATAGTGGGCTGCTTGGGCGTGATCGCCCGCTTCGTATCGCTTGGCGGCGAGTTCGTGGAAATCAGCTGCGGCCCGGTGGTGTTCGGCTGCACGCATATGAACCGGTACGGCCGGATGAGTGGCCATGTATTCTCCTCTACGCCGGCTGGACGTTCTAGTTTCGCGAGGCTCGAACGATCGAGACGGCATCCGAGATACGGACCTTCCCACCGTCTACCAGGGCCGGCTTTCCGCGGCCGGCGCTCAACTGTGCCCATGGACCGTCGATCTTCTGCAAGAGACCGACCCGGTGCGTCCCATCACTCAACGTGAGGTCGATGATGTTGGCAAGCCATGGCTCGAGCGAAGCACCGCTCATTACGCGCATATTTTCCATACTGTTTCTTATAACCCCGTCGACGCAGGATTCGTTACAAGGCGGGCCGAGGCGCGAGGTCGTTTGGAACTCCCGAGGAAATAACGACGTATGCGCCTGATGGCCGTGGTGAGTTGCTTGCTGAGTCTGGTGTTCGCCGGGGTGGCTCCGGCGCTGGCCGCTGGGACGACGCGGATTCAGCAAACCGACGGTGTCGTCAACACGTATCCCAGCACGCGGATGCGGCTTACCGGTCATACGCTGTATATCACCTCGGGCGACGGGCGCGGCGTGCTGGAAGTCGCCACCGGCGCGTGCACCTACGCCGGCGAACTGCGGCGCTGCTATCCATCGACCGTAACGCTGCACCAACATCATCAGGACCACGTGATCCCGCTCGACCACGGGACGGTCTATTTCAATCTCAGCGATGCCGTGCATCACTTGCTGCATTCTTCCGAGCGCGTTCCGCCACACGGCGTCCTGGTTGCGTTCGAAACGGCGCGCGGCACCTTCGTGACCGTGCGCGGCACGCTCGATACGGTCGTGCAATGATACGCCGCGTTCGCGGCCTCGTCGCCGTGCTGCTCGTGTTCGCCCTGCCGTTTCCCGCCGCCGCGCAGCGTGGCGGCCGGCCTCCCGCCGGCGGGGGTGGCGCTCGTCCAGCCCAACCCATGAGTCGCCCGGCACCGCCGCCCGCAGCGCGCACGATAGCTCCGGCCCCGGCGGCACGCCCGCTGGCACCCGTCGGCGGTGGTTTCAACTTTCAGCGCGATCTCGCGCCCCACACGATCGCACCGCCACCCACGGCGCGACGCGTTACGCCGCCGATCGCGCGAGCGCCGGGCTACGCGCGGGCGCCCTTCACCCCGGGCGGAGCCGGTCCAAGCCGTGGCGGGTTCCACGGCCGGCCGATCGCCAATCCGCATCCCTGGAACGGTTCGTGGGGCTGGAATCGCGGCGTCGCCTGGGCGCCGGTAAACACGTATTGGGGCGGCGGTTTCTGGGGCGGCTTCGCCTTAGCCGCACTCGGCGCCGCCGCGCTGTTCGGCGCGATCTACGACCAACAAGCGCAACTCGAGTACCCGTCGTATCAGGTGCTGCCCGACAGTCCCGGTGCGCTGCTGCTGCAGAACTACGGACTGCAGCAGACCCCGTGCGGTCCGCCGAACTTAGTCGTCATCTGGGGTCCCGACAACAGCGTCATCTGTGCGTTCCCGAACCAGAACGTCGGGCCCGGCAACTACGGGATCGATCCCGCGACCTTGACCCTCATCTCGCAGTAACGCTACAGCCAGGGACTCACAGTTCCTCGATGACGAGCCTTAGGCTTCGGTGACGGCGACGATCTCGATCTCGATCAGAAAATCGGGGTGTGAGAGGCGATTGACGCCGAGCATCGTGCTGACCGGCGGGTTTTCCGGATCTTCCGGACGGCGCGCCTCGCGCATGGCGGCTCGTAGTTCTCGTCCGACGGGGTCTGTCCGGAAAGGTAGATGAACTTGCAGGGGCCTTTGACCGTGATCACCCGCGTGTAGCTGGGGTGCTTGTAGAGTTCGGGTGGATTGATGAACGTCTTTTCCATACCGGCCGCCCTTCGCGTTGAGGAGCGCCGACCCGTGCTCCGCAAGATGGAAGTGCGAGTCACCTGTCTCGGGCCGGCGAAGTGCGCTAACGTGTCACCACCATGATCACCAACGACATGAAGATCGAGGTGGTCGGCGGCGTACGCCACACGCGCGTATGCGCTCGGCCCCGAGGCCGGCGAGTGGCTGCAGCAGGCGACGCTGGCCATTCGCGCCCGCGTTCCCCTGGACGTGCTGCGCGACGTCATTCAGCCGTTTCCTACGTTCTCGGAGATCTTCGTCGACGCGCTGAAGGCGCTGCGCCGCGATATCTCGGCGAAAGGACCGAAGTGAACGGCATCGACCCGAGCATTCCGCCCAGCGGTGACGGTTGTGTCGAATGCCTCGAAACCGGTGGCTGGTGGTTGCATCTTCGGCGTTGTGCGCAATGCGGGCACGTCGGTTGCTGCGACACGTCGCCCAGCCGTCACGCGACGGCCCACAATCATGCGACGGGTCATCCCGTGATTCAAAGTTTCGAACCCGGAGAGGACTGGTTCTACGACTACCGGACGGGGCAATTTGGCGATGGCCCCCGGCTTGCACTGCCGCACGCACATCCCGCGGATCAACCGGTATCCGGCCCGCGAGGACGCGTGCCGCGGAACTGGCGCGAGAAGCTGCATACTTGAGCATCGACCGAGTCCGGTGGAACCGTCGCGTGGAGGCGCCGGTTCAACGTAGCGCCATGGCCCTGCTCTTCACCCCCTACCAGCTCCGCGACGTTCGTCTCCGCAACCGGATCGTCGTCTCGCCGATGTGCGAGTACTCGTCGGTCGACGGTTTCGCCAACGACTGGCACCTCGTTCACCTCGGAAGCCGCGCCGTCGGCGGCGCTGCGCTGGTGCTGACCGAGGCGATCGCCGTCAGCCCCGAAGGCCGGATCTCGCCGGACGATCTCGGAATCTGGAAGGACGACCACATCGAGATGCTCGCGCGCATCGCGCGCTTCTGCAACGAGCGCGGCGCCGCGTGGGGGACGCAGCTCGCGCACGCCGGGCGCAAAGGGTCGACCCTTGCGCCGTGGCTGGGAACCGGAGCGGCCGCGCCGGCTGCCGGCGGTTGGATTCCCGTTGGGCCGGGCACCGAGCCGTTCGACGCGACGTATCCCGTGCCGGCGCCGCTCGACGAAGCCGGGATCGAGCGGATCATCGCAGACTTTGCCCGCGCTGCGCAACGCACGCTCGCCGCCGGCGGTCAGGTGATCGAACTGCACGCGGCGCACGGATATCTCATCCACCAGTTTCTTTCACCGCTCGTGAACAAGCGCACGGATCGCTGGGGCGGGTCGTTCGAGAACCGCACGCGTCTCGCGATCGCGGTGGCCCGGTCGGTGCGCACGGTCTGGCCGGAACGGTTTCCGCTGTTCGTCCGTATCTCGGCGAGCGATTGGGTCGACGGTGGTTGGGATATCGAGCAGTCCGTCGAGCTGGCCAAACTCCTCAAGCCCGAGGGCGTCGATCTGATCGACGCGAGCTCCGGCGGCGCGGTGAATATTCCGCGCAGCGCGATCCCCGTTGGTCCGCTCTACCAAACGCCGTTTGCCGAGCGCATCCGGCGTGACGCTGAGATTGCGACCGGAGCGGTGGGCATGATCACCGAGCCGGCGGATGCCGAAGCGATCGTCGCCGGTGGGCGCGCGGATCTCGTCATCATGGCGCGCGAGCTGCTGCGCGATCCGTACTGGCCGCTGTATGCCGCGCGGGCGCTCGGCGCCGATGCGCCGTGGCCGTCCCAGTACGAGCGCGCTGCCGGCAATCGCGCGACGATGCACGTCAACGTGCCGGCCTAGCCGCTGCTACACGTGTTCGTCGGGTTCGTCGGCCTGGTTGACGTCGGCTTGCTCGTCGCTCTGACCGATCTCGCCGTAAACGGCGTTCGCGTCCCCGATCTCGCGTAGGCGCCGCGCCCGCTCGTCGGCCGTCGGTTCGGCTTTTTGCTTATCGTCATCGGCCATCGTCGGGATCCTCATCGTCGAGCGTACGATCGAGATCAAAAGCGGGTCCGTCGAGTTCGTCCGGTTCGCCCTTCTCGATCTGATCGATGGCGAGACGATCGAAGTCGATCGCATTCTCTTCAGGCTGTTGCTGCGTCATCCATCCCTCCTTACCCAGAAAACGCGGACCGCGGTTGCTTGCTATGTTGCGAGCGCCACTTCCACGGGCCGGGGATGCTCCGCCAGCAAACGGCCGTACCCCGGGCGCGGTTCGCGGATGTGGAGCCGGTTCTGAATGGCCCAAATGCGCGCCATCTGCGCGTGCACGACCGGTACGCCGAAGTCGTCCTCCATCAGCTGCACGACGTCGGTGATCTTCCAACCGGAGCCCAGCAGGTAGATTCCGTCGGCGCCCGGGTTCCGGAGGAAGGTCGCGCGCGTGAATCCGTACACCTCGCGCGATGAGAGGTTCTGGGCGCGATCGAAGTCGACGTCCATGCCGCACATGGCGAGCACCTCGATGCCCGCATCGCGGAAGTACTGCGCGAACGTCTCGTTGATGTCGCCGCGAAAGTACGAGACGCCGATGATGCGCCGAATTCCCAGCGCACGCATGGCCTCGACCTGCGTCATCGGCGCGGTGACGATCGGCACGCCGTACTCGCGCTCCCAGCGCCGGACGATCTCCCGCTCGCCGGCCAAACCATGCACCATGAACGGCGGCGCGCCTTCGGGGTGAATCAGCTCGACCGGAACGCCCGCCAGCGTTTTGACGTGTTCTTCGAAGTGCTCGAGCACGCTCTTGAATTCGTCCGCCGTGCCTTTACGGATATTGACGAACAGCGGCAGAACGCCGATCCCTTCCGGCAGCAGGCGGATGAACTCTTCGATTCCGCCGAGCCGCATCGTGGGTTTGATGATGCCGACGCTCCCACGCCAGCTCGACGATATGGACACGTCCCTAACTCCTCGTGGGCTCTGCAACCTTGGGCGTCAACAACCGGCCGATGCCCGAACCGACGTAGTCGACGACGTGCTCGCCTTCGACGATCCGGTGCTGCATGCGTCCGATGCCTTCGAACTCGATCGACACGGTTTGGCCCACTTGCACCCATTTGTGCAGATCGATCGAACAGCCGGTGCCGATCGTGCCGGTGCCGAGCAGCTCGCCCGGCTGCAGCGTCTCGTTGTCCGACGCGTAGGCGACGAGCTGGTGCGCGAGCACCGACCGCGGCAAGCTGGTGTTGCCTTCGAACCAGATCTCGCCGTCGACGATCACGCGCACGTCGAGATCGTCGACGTCGAGCTCGTCCGGGGTGACGAGACACGGCCCGACCATCGTGGCGAAGTCTTTCGACTTGGCCGGACCGAGCGTGTCGCGCTTTTGGCCGTCGCGGCTGCTGCAGTCGACCACGATCGTGTAGCCGGCGATCGCCGCCAGCGCTTCGTCCTCGCTCATGTTGCGGCCGGTGCGTCCGACGACGATGCCGAGCTCCGGCTCCAGATCGAGTTTCTGCGTGTAGTACGGATACGGAATCGGATCTTCGGGCCCGTAGATCGATTCCGGGCTGCCCTTGTAGTACGGCGGCCACTTGTACCAGTTTTCCGGCTTGTAGCGGCGCACGGCGAGATCCTCACCGTCGCGTAAGCTCCCGTGATCCTCGTAGATCGAGAAATCGCGAAACGTCGTCGGACGCGGCAGCGGCGAGAGCAGCCGCACGCCGGAACGCGGATGGACCAGCTGTTCGCCGCCGGCGCCGCGGACGGCGCCCGGGCCTTTCGCGCGAACGTGCGCGAGCGCGTGCTCGGCGGCTTCTTTCGATTTGTGGCCGCCACGCAGCCAACCGATCATGTCGGGCGGGGTGCGCAGTTGAGCCAAGCCCTCCGGCGTCGGCTCGTCGGTCGCTTCGCGCAGGTAGGACGCGTACGCGAGGGTCAGGTCGACGACGCGGCCGTCTTGATCGTTGTCGATGAGCGCGCCCAGCCGGCGCTGGGGGCCCAGCGGCGTCGCGATTTCGAAGGTTACGAGTTTCACGGGCTAATGCGCGCCGGTCGTCACTTCGAGGTAGCCCGGCCAGCTCCACCGCTTGAGCGGCTCGCCGGCGGCGATCTTCGCCATCTCGCGGCTCCACAGCTTGCGCAACAAGATGACGATCTTGTCGGATTGCCCGAGGCGCTCGTGGACGCGATCGACGATCAATCCCTGACCGCGCTGCGCGACGTAGTCCTGCAGATTCACGCTCTTCGCGAGCTCGCCGACGTCCTCGAGCGTCAAGCGCAGGCGGCCGGCTAAGATCTCGTTGCCGACGCGCTGGATTTCCGCCCACTGCGCGCCGCGCCCGGAGTTGCGCGGATTCTGCGGGTGCTTGCGGTAGCGTTCGGCAGCGTCGCCCGTTACGTGGGCGATCGTCAGGTTGAAGTTGTGGTAGCTTTCATCGTCGATCGGAACCTTCCAGGCCACGAAATCGCGCCAGCCGCTCTCCGCATCGACCGGCCAGACCTTGATGTGCAGCGTGTTCGGCATCTCGAAATGGCTCACGCGCACGTTGCCGTTGTCGTAGATGTCGCGGAAGATGAAGCCGTAGCCGGTTTCGTCGGCCGAGAACTCGACGATGTTCCCGTCGAGCGATTCGGTCTTCTTGCCGTTGTCCTTGAAATCGGAGAGCCGGCCGTCGGAGTAGAAGTTCGATTTGCGGTGCACCCAGCTCACGTGCAGCGTGTCGACCGAGTTCTCCATGTTCTGGAAAAAATTGTACGGCACGTCCATCATCACGGGGTCGACGACGCAATCGGACTCGAATTCCGGATAGCGCGGCAACGGCGGCGGTTCCCCTTTACCGAGATAGGCGAAGATGAGCCCGAGATATTCGCGCACCGGGTAGCTCGGAATCTGCACCTTGGCGGCAAAGCCCGGGTTCTCGACGGCCTGCTCGACGCATTGCCCGTGTTCGTCGTACTTCCAGCCGTGGTAGAAACAGCGCAGGCAGTCGTCCTCGACCCAGCCGACGGACAGTTGCGTGTTCCGATGGGCGCAGCGTCCGGCCACCAGATGCGGCGTCCCGGTCGCGCCGCGATAGAGCGTGAATTCCTCGCCCAACATCTTGACCGGGACGGCACGGCCCGGCTCGACGGCGTCGGATAACCCGACCGGCTGCCAAACGGAGCGCATGAGCTTGCCGCCCAGCGTGCCGGGTCCGGTATGCGCGTAGTCGGTGTACCGCTCAACTGCAGAAAGCATGGTCTCTTTCAGTGCTCCGTCGTTCTCAGTCCAGTGTCTTCTTGTCGACCCAACCCTGCCGCTCGAGCTGGCTCAGTCCGATCATCTCGTAGCCCGCCCCGGCATCCAGCGTCCGGTTCAACTGTTCGACGACGTGCCGGTTGACGGCGCGCTTGCACCATGCCAGCGGGTAGGCTGGCCGGTCGAGCAGCCGTTTCACGAGATCGGCGACCTTCGCATCGATCTCGCTTTCCGGCACCGCGTAGTTGATCACGCCCTGTGCCGCCAGCTCCTTGGCGGTGAAGCTCTTGCCGAGCATCAGGAACTCTTTGGCGACCGGCGGTGAAAAAAACAGCGGCGCCAACGCCGTTCCGCCGTCGCCCGGTACGAGCCCGAACGGCGGCCCGATCGGATCGAAAGCGCCCATGGCCAGGTGATGGTCGGCGAAGATCGCGTCCTCGCGAGCGACGATGAAATCGCCGGACAGCGCGATCCAGCAGCCGCCCCCGATGATGTTGCCGTCGACCTGCACGACGATCGGCTTCTCGATCGCCGCCATGACCTCGTGCATGCGGACGATGCCCGAGAACGTCTTCCAGATATGGGCCGGGTCGTTGTGATGATCTTGCCAGCCCGGGCTGTTGTAGTGCTGGGTCGAGTTCCCGCCGTGATTGGGGCCGCCGCGGTGTAGCACGATCACCCGTATCGTGTCGTCCGCGCGCAGCGCGTCGAGCAGGTTCGCCAGCGCCAGCGCGCTCGTGACCTTCTTCGCGGCCTCCGCTTCCTCGGGGCTGAGCTTGTCGCCGGCGCGTGCCCAGATGGTCGCGAGCGCTCCCTCGCGTTCGATCCGGAAGTGCGGGCTCTGCAAACGATCGATCATGCTTTGAGGACGAGCTCCGCGGTGGTCATCGGGCGCGGGAGGAAGCCGAACTTGGTGGCGGTGTCCAGCAGCGGCTGGATCTCCTCGGTGTGAATGCCGTCGGAGAAATCCGCCCGCATCATGGTCGTGATGGCGGCTACCGGCAGCTTCGTGTATTTGGCCACGATCACCGCCGAAGCAGCGTGATTGGCATTGCCCCACCGCGCTGCGACGGCGATCGCGTTCTGGAAGCGCCGGGCCGTATCGAGGTTCGCCTTGAACCACTGTGGCGTGGCATACCAGGCGGCGTAGAGAAAGCGCGGCGCGATGGCCGGCATCGGGTCCACGAGCACCCGGACATCGTTCCGGTGCAGCGCATCGGACAACGCCGGCTCGCCTTGAGCGAACGCATCGATCGTGCCGCGATCGATGGCCGTGCCGACCTCGGCCGCCAAGACCTCGACGAACTTGGCGCTCTTGGGGTCGAGGCCGTTCTTCGCGAACCACGCTTCGATCGCGAGATCGACGGAGGTGCCCAAGACGTTGACCCCGATCGTCTTGCCCACCATGTCGGCGGCGGTGTGGATGGGTCCGTCTTTGCGCACGCACAACAGCGCCTGCGGCCCGCTGGCCGTGTTGACCGCGGCCGGAGCGACGATGCCGAGCGGAACGCCTTTCGCGACCGCGATGGCAAGCGTCATCGTCGTCCCGCACACGATGTCGCACGATCCGCCGAGCACCGCTGCCGTCGCCAGACTGCCGCTGTTGAACGGAAGGTACTCCACGTCCAAGCCGGCGTTCTTGAAAAACCCTTCGTCCACGCCGTACCAGCCTTCCGCGTAGGCGTCGGCGGGGCCGGAACCGATCCGCAGCTTCGGCAGCGGTACCTGCGCCTGCACCGGTGCGGTTCCGGCAACCGCGAGCGCAGCGGCCGTGCCGCCGAGAAAGGCCTTACGCGAACCGTCGGTCATACTTGCTCCTTTGCTCGCAGCGCATCGTAGATGCGCTCGGACGTGATTGGAAACTCCGCCAGCCGAACGCCCACGGCAGCGTCGATGGCGTTGATCAACGCGGGCGCGACGGCGCTGTTGCTCAATTCACCCGCCATCTTTGCGCCGTAGGGGCCTTGACCTTCGGACGGCACGAGCACGGTCCGAAAGGCCGGCGGCAGATCGTTGATGGTCGGCAACTTGTAGTCGGCCAGGCTGAGCGTCGTGACCTTGCCGCGCTCATCGACCGGGATCTCTTCCATCGTCGCGCCGCCCAGGCCGTAGATGAAGCCGCCGTCGATCTGTCCCTGATGCGCGACCGGATTGATGATTTGCCCGACGTCGGTCACGAAGAGCGTATCGCGGATCTCGAACGCGCCGGTCTCGCGGTCGACCGCGACGTCGAACGCAAAC
>JBEKXE010000126.1:0-13343 GCA_049512335.1 Candidatus Lustribacter sp. | reverse complement strand
CCACCACGAACACGGTCCCGACGTATCAGGGCCAGCAACAGAATACCGGCAACACGCGGTACACCAAGTCGAAGACCACCACCAATTACGAGATCACGAAGACCACCTCGAAACACATCGACGCTCCCGGTAAGATCACGCGCGAGTCGGTTGCGGTGCTGGTCAACGTGCCGAATCCGGCGACCGCGCCGGCGCCGGGCGCTCCGGGCGTCGCCGTCACGGCAGCGACCTACGCCGTCTCGAACGCCGACGTCCAGAAGATCCGCGACGTCGTCGCCGCCGCGGCGGGCATCGATCCGACCCGCGGTGACGTGGTCTCGGTCGAAGCGATTCCGTTCGCCCCGCCGCCGGAAGTGCCGCGCGTCGTCACGACGACGATCCTCGGCATCCCGGTCACCGCGCTCATCGCGATCGCCGTGGTGCTCCTGCTGGCCGGTGCCGGCGCCGTCGCCCTCTCGCTCCGCCGTCGCGCGGTGCTGGCTACGACGGTCGACCTCCCGTCCTTCGACTCCGCGCTGGCCGACGAGCTGCCCTCGTTCGAAGAGCATCCGATGCTCGAGGGGTCGCCGGTGGTCGCCGCCCCGATCCGTTCCGCGGCCGACCTGACGCGCGAACAGATGATCGAATACGTGACCACGGTCGCACAAGAGAATCCGGACAGTCTCGCCAAACTCGTCAAGCTATGGCTGGCGGAGTAACCTGCCGTGATTACTGATAAACCCATTATCGGGGCGGTCGGCGCGGGGGCATCCCCGGCCAAGCCGACCTATCAGTTCGAGAACCCGGCCGTCCCGGAGATGACCGGCCCGGAAAAGGCCGCGATCCTGATGATCACCCTGGGCTTGGAGATCTCATCGACGATCTTCAAGTTCTTGCGTCAGGACGAGGTCGAGACGATCGTGCTCGAGATCGCGAAGATCTCGACCGTTCCGATCGACAAGCGCGACGCGGTCATCACCGAAGCCTACCAGCGCGCGATCGCCCTCAAGTACATCAACGAGGGCGGCATCGAGTACGCGAAGGAGATCCTGGAGCGTTCGTTCGGCGCCGGCCAAGCCGACGACATGACGAACCGGCTGTTCGCCGCCCTCAAGCACGGCAACCCGCTCGAGCTCGTCAAGAAGACCGAGCCGGGCCAGCTGCTCGAGTTCATCCGCGAAGAACATCCGCAGACGATCGCGCTGATCCTCGTCTACATGGCGCCCGAACAAGCCGGTATCGTGCTCTCGCAGCTCGAGCCCGAGCTGCAAGCGGACGTCGCGATGCGTATCGCGATCTTGCAGAAGACCGCCCCGGAAGTGCTCGAGCAGCTCGACGAGCTGTTGGGCCGGCGGCTGTTGGTCACCGGTGCCGACTTCACCAAAGCCGGCGGCGTTCAATCGCTGGCGCAGCTCATGGGCTTCGTCGACCGCGAGACGGAGAAGAACATCCTCGACGGCCTGGCCAAGCGCGATCCTGAAATCGCCGAGGAAGTCAAGAACCTGCTCTTCGTCTTCGAAGACATCATCAACCTCGACGATCGCGCGATCCAGCGCATCCTCAAGGAAGTCGAGGCCAAGGATCTGGCCCTCGCGCTCAAGACCGCGAACGAAGAGCTGCTGCAGCGCGTCTACAAGAACATGTCGACGCGCGCGGCGACGACCTTGCGCGAGGACATCGAAGTCCTCGGACCGGTCCGCATGCGCGAGGTCGGCAAAGCGCAGCAGAACATCGTCGACGTCATCCGCACGCTCGAAGAGAACGGCCAGATCATCATTTCGCGCGGCGGCAAAGAAGAGCGCCTCGTCTAACATGGCGAGCGCGAGCACCGGGTAACGATGGGCCGCGTCGTCAAGAACGCGCGCGTTAATTCGCAGCGCTACCACGTTTCGGTGCCGTTGGTCGAGCGTCAGCCCGGCGACGACGAACAGGCGCCCTTCAGCCTCAACGGTGCGGACCCCGAACCGCTCGAGCTACCGTCGCCGCAGTCGCCGCCGATCGACGTCGACGCGATCGCGAAGGAAGCGCGCCGGCTCATCGATACCGCTGAGGAAAAAGCCAAGGCCCTCCTGCAAGACGCGTTCGAGCGGGCTTCACAACTGCTGGCCGACGCCGAACAGCGCGGCCAAGCGCAGGTCGCAACCGTAACCGCGGAAGCCCGCGCGGCCGGTCACGCCGAGGCCTCCGCGGCGGTCGACCGCGACATGGCCGACATGATGGCTACGATGCGCAACCTGGTCGACATGGCTCGCGTCGAACGGCACAAGCTTATGGAGAGCGCCGAGCCCGAACTCGTGCGCTTGGCCGTCGGGATAGCCGAACGCGTTCTGCACCAGCAGATCGCGCTCGACCGCGGCGTCGTCGTCGAGATGGCCAAAGTCGCGATCGCGCGCTTGGTCGAAAAAGAATCGGTCACGGTGCGGGTCAATCCGGGCGACCTCGAACGGATGCGCGAGCATCGCGACGAGTTGCTCGACAGCGGCGAGATCAAGAACTTCCGCGTCGTGGAAGATCAGCGCGTCGACCGCGGCGGCGTCGTGGTCGAAACCGACGGCGGAACGATCGACGCGCGCATCTCGACGCAGCTCAATGAGGCCAAACGCGTGCTGCACATCGAGGACGAGGTCATCGTCCCGGCTGCAGACGCCCGCGAATCGAGCTTGCGCGCCGCCCGCGCGTCCTAGCTTTCATCGTGCAAACCGAAGACGTCGTCACCGGCACCCCGCCGTTCGACGCGGATCGCTACCTGACGATGCTTCGGGCCGCGGATCTGTTGCGGACCAACGGCAAGGTGAGCCAGGTCATCGGCACCGTCATCGAGTCGAACGGCCCGCCGATGTCGATCGGCGAAACGGCGACGATCATCTATCGCCGCGCCGCGGATCCGGTGCTGGCCGAGGCGGTCGGCTTCCGCGACTCCAAAGTCTTGCTGATGCCGCTCGGCGAGCTGGGCGGGATCTCGGCCGGGTCCGACGTGGTGGCGCTCGGTCATCCGTTGCAAGTCGCACTCTCGTCCGCGCTGCTCGGGCGCGTCCTCGACGGTTTGGGCCACCCGATCGACAGCGGGGCGCGCATCGACGACGCGATCCCGGCGGAGATCACCGGCATGCCGCCGGATGCCTTACGCCGCCGGCGCGTCACCGAGGCGTTGGGGATGGGCGTACGCGTCATCGACGGTTTGCTGACCTGCGGCAAGGGTCAGCGCGTCGGCATCTTCTCGGGCAGCGGCGTCGGCAAGTCGACGCTGCTGGGCATGATCGCCCGCAACACCACCGCCGACGTCAACGTGATCGCGCTGGTCGGCGAACGCGGCAAGGAAGTGCGCGACTTCATCGAGCGCGATCTCGGCGAAGCGGGTCTCAAGCGTTCGGTCGTGGTGGTGGCGACGAGCGACCAGCCGGCGCTGGTGCGCATCAAGGCCGCCTACGTCGCGACGCGCATCGCCGAGTTCTTCCGCGACGCCGGCCTCGACGTGATGTTCATGATGGACAGCGTCACGCGCTTCGCGATGGCGCAGCGCGAGGTGGGGCTCGCGATCGGCGAACCGACGACGACGCGCGGCTACACGCCGTCGGTGTTCGCGGCGTTGCCGAAGCTGCTCGAACGTGCGGGCACCTCGGAAACCGGCACGATCACCGCGCTCTACACGGTGCTGGTCGAAGGCGACGATCTCAACGAACCGGTCGCCGACGCGGTACGCGCGATCCTGGACGGCCACATCGTGCTCTCGCGCCGGCTCGCCTCGGCCAACCAGTTTCCCGCCGTGGACGTGCTCGCGAGCGTCAGCCGCGTGATGCCCGACGTCGTCACCGACGCCCACTTCGCCGCCGCCTCGAAGGTCCGCGACCTGATGGCCACCTATCGCGAAGCGGAAGACCTGATCAACATCGGCGCCTACGTCGCCGGCTCGAATCCGCGCGTCGATCTCGCGATCGCTCGCAACGAGACGATCCGCTCGTTCACGCGCCAGGGCATCTACGAAAAGTCCACCCTCGAAGAGGCGCAGCGCGCCGTGACGGCCCTGGGGTGACGTAAGCGATGCCTCGGTTTGCGTTTCGCCTCGACCCCGTGCTCGATTACCGCCAGCGGCTGGAGGACGAGCAGCAGATCGCGTTCGCGGCCGCGCTGTCCACGCTCCGCTCGGCCGAGGCCGTCCGGGATGACTACCTTACGCGGCGCGCCGAGATGCGCCAGCGCCTGCTGGTGCATCACAGCGAGATGGAGAGCGTCGAGCTGCGCGCCACGTACGCCCACTGCGACTACCTGGACCGCTCGATCGTCAGCCAGGAGCGGGTCGTCGAAGCGGCCCGCGCCGCGGCCGATCAAGAACGTGCCAAGCTCGTCTTGAAAAGCAAGGACAAGAAAATTCTCGCGACGCTCAAGGAACGCCGGCGCGAGACCTTCGAGTTCGAACTCGCCGCCCGAGAACAGCGCGAGAGCGACGACATCAACTCGCGCGTCTTCGACCGCGCCACCACCCTCCGGGAGACTCCGTCATGATCGTCACGCGTCAGCGCAAGAAGAAGCAGAGCAACCTGCCGATCCTGCTGCCGATCGCCGCCATCGCCATGCTGGCGATCGCGCTGACCTGGCCGCCGTCGCGAAACTTTATCACGAACGGGCCGCTGAAGCCGGTCGCGACCGTCTTCGACGGCGCTTGGGGTATGGTGTCGCGGCCGCTGAGCTTCGCCTACCAGCAGCAGCAGATCACCGACCGCAATCAGCAGATCAAAGACCTCAACGACCAGCTGGAAAGCGATCGCAAAGCCCAAGACGCCAAGGACGCCCAGCTCCAGGCGCTGCAGAAGCAGATCGCCGAGGCCGGCAACGAGCCGGCGCCCGCGACCCCCGCGCCGGTCGCCCCGCTCGCCGGGCAAGCGCCGGGCGGGGCTGCCGCGGGCGCGGCCGGTGAGCCGGCCCAGCCGTCGGTGTCGGATGCGATTCGCCGGGCGGCCCAGCAGTGGTCCGCGATGGACCCCGAAGCCGCCGCCGCCCTCGTCCAGAAGCTGCCCACGGCCTACGTTTCGGCCGTCTTCGCCCAAATGTCGCCCGATTCGGTCGGCCCGATCATGGACGCGCTGCCGCCCAAAGTCGCCGCCCTGATCGTGGAAAGCGGCACCAACCCTCAGCTTTCGGCCCCTCCGGGCCGATAACACGGATAGCCGGCCTAGCACGGCCTTTTGCCGTTGCCCGCCGGACTCTCCAAAAATGAAAGGAGGTGAAAAATGGATTCAATCCTAGCAGCCCTACTCAACTCTCCCCAACCAGCCGGGGCCTCGGCGCCGAACCAAACGCCGTCGTCCGCGGATGCCGGATCGTCCGTGCAATTCAAATTGCAGTTCGATCAAGCCGTCGCGGCGCTGACGAATGCCAACGCGTCGGGCGCGCAAGGGACCACCAGCACGACCACCGCGGCGCAAGCCACGACGGCCGGCGCGAACGTGCTCTCCGTTGCGAACGCCGACCTTCTTCAAGCCTCGCTTCAGAAGAAGATCGCCGACCTGCTCCAACAGGGAGAGACGGTTGCACAAATCGTCCAACAGCTCGCTGCATCGCTCGCAAGCACGCTCGCGCAGCAATTCGGCAGCGACCCGGCGCAAGTGCAAACCCAACTGCAATCGGTCATTGCTTCCGCGCTGAGCCCGCCATCGACGGGACCGCCGCTCTCCAATGCCGATCTTGCATCGGCCCTCGCACAACAGTTTCGGCAAGTAGCCGATGTTGCAGCGGGGGTACTCGGTGAGACGGGGCAATCGAATCGACTATTCGCAGGAAGTATCTCGGACGCGGCAACCACCGCGGGAGTGCAACCGGCCCCCCAAACCTCCGACAACGACCCGGCACCGGCCGATTCGACGGCGACTGACGCTTCGGCGTTGCTCGCATCGCTCACCGCATCCCAAGGCGACGGTAAGACCGTCGCAACCAACGGCGCTCCGGCACTCGGCTCGAACGGGGACACCCTGCTCGGCCGTATTCTCGCGCGCGCAGCGCAGGCGCAATTCGCGTCCGGCTCGCAAACGTCAACCGCCACGGCGCCGGCCGACCCTTCGGGAACGTCCCGCGTCACCCTAGCAGCTCTCGCCGCGGCGTCGGCAGCGCTGGATAGCAGTGCTGCGGTTACCGCTCCCGCCGCGACCGTTACGCCGGCCGCGATCACCACGAGCGTCCTCGCCGACGCTGCGCCTTCGACCGTCGCGAACTCCGGTTCGGACGCCCTCGCCGCAACGCAGACCCCGGCACCGCTCAGCCCCGCCGTCCTGTCGTTCATCAAGACGTTCACCGACGCACTCGCATCGACGAGCGCGCCCACGATCGCCAAGACGTCCGGCAACGACGACACTCCGGGAGCGCTCCTTCAGACCACCGATCTGTCCTCGCAAGCCCCATCGGTCGGCGCCTTCGCGCCGGTCCAAGCGGCGGTGCAGAACGACGCGGTCGGTACGAACGGCTCGCAACCGGCGCCCCAGGCCCTACCGTCGCCGACGACGGCAGATCCCAACCAGGTCGTCGAGCAACTTCTGCACGGCTTGTCTCTCAACACGGTCGACACCACGTCGATCGTGCGGATGCGACTCGTGCCGCAAGAGCTCGGTGACGTCAGCGTCAAGCTCACCATCGAAGGCAATTCGGTTTCCGCGCAAGTCATGGCGCAGACACCGCAAGCTCACGATGCGCTCGTCGCCGGACAAGGACAGCTCACGCGTGCGTTCGAGGATGCCGGCCTGAAGCTCACCAGCTTCAACGTCGACCTCGCGGGCGGATTCGCCAGCTTCCAGCAGCAGCAGCAACAGCAATCGTCCCAACAACAAGGCGCTTCCAACGGCGGCACCTTGCTCGGCGGAGTCGATACGCCCGAGACGGACGATAGCCAGCTGGTCGCTGCTCCCAACTTCGGCCCGCCGGTTCTGGCGGGCGTCAGTTGGAGCGCACTCAACTACCTCGTTTAGGAGTAACCCCAAAATGGCGGGTACAACCGCAACCTCCGGCACGCTTCCGATCGACCAGCTGATCAACAACGGCACGACATCGGGAACGTCGAGCACCGGATCCACCTCATCCACAACCTCGAGCGATTCGTCGATCACGAGTCAGCTCGGGCCGACTGCGTTTCTGCAATTGCTGACGACGCAGCTCTCCAATCAGGACCCGCTCAACCCGATGGACGACACCCAGTCGGTGTCGCAACTCGCGCAGTTCTCTGCGTTGCAGGCGAGCCAAAACCTCGAAACCTCGTTCAGCAACTTCCAGTCGAACTTCGCGGTGCTGCAATCGTCCGCGCTTCTCGGCAAGACCGTGACCGTCAATTCACCGTCGGCTACCGGCAACTCGTCGAGCGTCACCGGAACGGTCGCAGCGATCTCCGTAGTCAACGGCGCACCGCAACTGACGCTCACCGATTCGAACGGTAACGTCATCACGGGTGCCAACGGCGCTCCGGAAACCTTCACCACGTCGCAAATCACCGGTATCCAATAGACGTGGATCCCATCCAAGACGGCGTCCAGATTCCGCCGTCGGTCGCACCCGTACCACCACGCGGTACGCCCGTACAAATCCCGCCCACGATCGGGCCGGGGTTCCGGGACGTATTGCGCGACACGGTTGCACCAGCCGGTCTTCCGCTCAAAATCTCCGCGCACGCGATGCAACGTCTCCAATCGCGCAACATCACCCTCAGCTCCGACGACATGGACCGCATGAACCAGATGGCCGACAAAGCCGCTGCCAAGGGGTCCAAGCAGTCGCTGTTCATGATGGGCGATACCGCGATGGTGGTCAGCATCAAGAACCGCGTGGTGATCACGGCGGTCGACTCTGATTCGATGAAGGACAACGTTTTCACCAACATCGACTCGGCGGCGATCATAAAGTAGGAATTCTAGCCCTTTAGGCACTCTGGAAGCGGACCGAGAGATCGGAGCTTCCCGTGGGACCGATCGAAAGACGTCCCGCGACTCCTGATGAAAGCAAGCGAATGGCATCCGATTCGTTGTTCATCGGCGTCAGTGGTTTGATGGCGTATCAAAACCAAATCGACGTCATATCGAACAACATTTCGAACGTCGGCACCGTCGGCTATAAAGGCCAAGATGTCGAGTTCCAAGATCTCCTGTATCAAAATCTCGGGTATTCATCCGCCCCGACCACGACGCGTGGCGGGATCAACGCGGAACAGCAAGGCGATGGCGTCCAGATCGGCGCGATCGATACGAACTTTACCCAGGGTGGTATGGACACCACCGGCGTCAACACGAACCTGGCCATCAACGGCAACGGCTTCTTCGCCATGAACAACATCAACGGCAGCGGAAGCACGACCTATACGCGGGACGGCGATTTCTCGCTCAACGAGAGTGGGTATCTCTACAGCCCGTCCAACGGCCTGGCCGTGCTCGGCTATCCCGTCCAGCCGGGCGGCATCATCTCGCAAGTCGCACCGCCGCAACCGATTCAGATCCCGTTCGGCCTCAAGTCGATCGCGGTCGGTACCGGCTTCGGCGCGAAGACCGGCCCGTCAGACGACTCGGTGTACGACGTCTCGCTCGGGGGCAACCTCGACCAGACCAACTACATCACCGCCGTGTCGACGGCCAATGTGAGCGTCACCGCGACGACGATCACGACCACGATCTACGACTCGTTGGGCGGCGCCCACGAAGTCCAGATCGGCTACCAGCCCGACCCTCCGAACGGCACCGGCACCGGTATGTCGCTCACCACTGCCGGAAACCAAGTGCTCAACGCCAACGGCGTTGCGGTGACGGCGGCCACGGAGTGGTCGTACACGGTCGTGTCGACCGACGGCAGCCTCGGCTCGACCGGCACGACAACGCTCGGTACGGGGTACGTCTTCTTCGACGCCAACGGCCAATTCATCAACACCTCAGGCACCGCGGACCCCGGCGGGCCGCCGCCGCCTGCGGACTATCACATCGCCGGCCAGCCTCCGACGGTGGCTGCGGGCGACCTGTTCTCCGTCAAACAGTGGGGCACGCCGAACGGCGCGAACAACGCTACCCCGGTCGGAACGGGTACGGCGAATCCCGCCGATATCGGGTTGGACTTCTCGAGCATGACGGCGCTCAACTCGTCCGCAACGGCCAACACGGTCTCGCAGAACGGGTACGGGCCAGGCATTCTCTCCAACATCACGATCGGCCAGGACGGCACGATCACCGGTGCGTTCACCAACGGTCAAAACCAGGTCATCGGACGTCTCGCGCTCGCGACGTTCGGCAATGAAGACGGGTTGACTCGCCTCGGCGGCAACCTGTTCAGCGCCTCGGCCAACTCGGGTCTGGCCCAGTACGGATTCGCCAATCAAGCGGACTTCGGCAGCATCGACGCCGGTTCGCTCGAAGAATCCAACGTCTCCATCGCCAGCGAGTTCACCAAGATGATCATGGCGCAACGCGCGTTCGAAGCGAACGGAAAGAGCATCACGACGGCAGATCAAGATCTGCAGACCGTGATCGGGCTCAAGCAGTAGGTCTACTGCAATGAAGCGCCGCCGCGCGCCCTCGGGCAAACATACCCCCGCCCGGGGCGCGTCCGGCGCCGTCTACCCGCTCTCGCTGTGCATGATCGTGCGCAACGAAGAGCGTTTTCTCCGCGACGCCCTCACTTCGGTGCAGGGCGTCGTCGATGAAATCTGCATCGTCGACACCGGATCGACGGACGGGACCGTAGCGATCGCCAAGGCGTTCGGCGCCCGCGTGGAATTCGTTCCCTGGCAAGATGATTTTTCGGCCGCGCGCAACGCGGCGCTCGCGATGGCGACCGGCGCGTGGATCTTTGTGCTCGACGCCGACGAGCGCTTGGCGCCCGAATCGCGTGCCGCGCTGAACGGATTGCACGGCATGCCCCCCGACGGCGCGGGCCGCTGGATCCGTTGCCGCAACTACAACGATCCGGCGCGCAAAGTCGTGGCCTCGACCAACTTGATCGTGCGCATCTTCCCGAACGACCCGGCGATCCGGTATCGGGGCGCCCTGCACGAGTTCGTCGCCCGGACGGACGACGAGCGCAGCCTGCCGGCATCGATGTCCCCGATCGAGATCGTACATCACGGCTACCTGCCCGAGATCATGTCGGAGCGTGGAAAGCACGACCGCAATCTCCGGCTCAGCCGCGCCGCCCTCGACGCCGCGCCCGACGACGCGGCGCTGGTCTACAACTACGCGACGTCGGCGATGCTGGCGGGCAAGCGCGACATCGCGCTGGCTCAGCTCGAGCGTGTCGTCGCGCTCACGGAGAACGCCGAGCGCGGCTTTCGTCCGATGGCACTGACCACGCTGGCCGGCTTGTACGTCGACCTCGGCCGTCCGGCCGACGCGTTACGCGTGGCGGACAAGTGCGTCACCGTTACGCCGTCATTGCCTGACGGCCACTTCGCGCGGGGTTGCGCGTTGGAGGCCCTCGGCCGGCCCGGAGAAGCGCGCGCGGCGTTCGAAGCCGCAATCGCTGCCGGTGCGACCGGGTCGCTCGTTCACTTCGTTGTCGACGACGAGATCACGGCCTGGAAAGCGTACAACGAAATCGCGCGCAGTTTCCTGGCGGAGAACCGGTTCGCCGAGGCGGAGGAGTGGTTCGAGCGCGGCCTGGCACGCAGTCCGAAAGCGCGCACGTTGCTTCTCAACCGGGCGCGGGCGCGCGAAGCGCAGGGTGACTTCGCCGGCGCGCTGAGCGCCTTCCGGGCCGTTTACGAAGAGTTTCGGGACGAAGCCGCGGCGATCGAGTACGTCAACTACGTCCTGCGCCACGATTCGCCCGATGAGGTGCTGGTCGCCGTCGAAGCCGCGTTGCCGCTGCTCGGGGACGACTATCGCCGGGCGTTTTTGGCTTCGGCTGCCGCCGTGATGCTACGCGCGCAGCGGCGCGGCGACGCGTTCGTGCTCGTGCGCCAGGCGCTGGTGGTGGGGAACGTGCCGTCGGCCGGCCACGCCGTCGTCAAGGCGCTCGCACAGCATTACGGCTCGCCCGAGCTGGCCGATGTGCTCAACGAATGCTTTCTGTCAATGGTCCCCGCAACGGCGGGCCCGAGCCGGGATGCGCGTTAGCGGAACGCCCTACTCGAGCGTCGAGCAGTTACGCGCGCTCGAATGCGAACTCGCCGAGACCCCCGGCGACGTCGACCTGACCTTCGAGCGCGCGCGCTGCTTGGACGCGCTCGGCCGGGTCGAAGATGCCTTGCGCGCGTACCGCGCGCTGCTCGACGCGGCGCCGAAGCATTTCGGCGCGCTCACGAACCTCGGCACGTTGTTTCTCGAACAGGGCCGTCTCGAGGGCGCGACGGCGGCGTTTCATGCCGCGCTGAACAGCGAGTGGGACGATCCGCTGGCGCACCTCAACGTCGCGTTGCTCAACAAGCACGCCGGCGACTACGATGCGGCGCGCGCGCACTACGAGCGCGTGCTGCGCCTGTTTCCCGGCGACGACCACGCGCAGATGCACGCGCACAACGGCCTCTCCCGGCTCTACGAACGCGCCGGCGACGAAGCGCGTGCCGACGAGCACCTGCAATTGGCGTTCGCCAAACCGATGGTGTGGACGTTCCCGTATCGCGGCACGGGCCGGCCGCTGCGCGTGCTCGTCCTGACCTCACCGCGCGGCGGCAACGTGATCAGCAACCAGTTCTTCGACGACGAATTGGTCGAACGCAACGTGATCGTCCCCGAGAGCGCCGGCGCGGGCTTCGCGTTTCCGGAGCATCACGTGATCTTCAACGCGATCGGCGAACCCGATGCCACGCGCCGCACGCTCGAACGTGCGGCCGCGCTCGTTGCGGGCTCGCCGGCGCCGGTGATCAACGCGCCGCGGGCCGTGTTGCAGACCGATCGCCAATCGATGATGGCGCGACTGGCCGGCATCGCCGGACTCGTGGCGCCGCGCACGCTGCGGCTGCCGCGCGAAGAGATCACGGCCGCGGGCCTGCAGGCCGAGGGTTTCGCCTTTCCGCTGCTGTTGCGTTCGCCGGGCTTTCACGCCGGCGACCACTTCGAGTTCGTGGCCGGCGCCGGCGACCTGCCGCGCGCGCTCGATGCGTTACCGGGCCGCGAGCTGTACGCCATCGCCTTCCACGACGCGCGCGGTGCCGACGGCTGGGTGCGCAAGTACCGCGTCGCGTTCATCGACGGACGCCTCTATCCGGTGCACCTTGCGCTGGCGCAACAGTGGAAGGTCCATTATTTTTCGGGCGCGATGGCTGAATCGAGTGCGCACCGGGATGAGGAGCGTGCATTTCTCGACGACATGGAAGGCGTGCTCGGCCCGGCCGCGATGCGGGCGCTGGCCGCGGTGCGCGAAGCGCTGGCGCTCGATTACGGCGGCGTCGACTTCGGACGCGACCGTGACGGCCGGATTCTGGTGTTCGAAGCGAACGCGGCGATGGCCATCTACCCCCCGCCGGACGACCCGCGTTGGGCGTATCGCCGGCCGGCCCACGAGCGCGCGATCGCGGCCGTGCGTTCGATGCTGGTGGATCGCGCGGCGCGCAACGGCT
Source organism: Candidatus Lustribacter sp. (assembly GCA_049512335.1). GTDB lineage: Bacteria > Vulcanimicrobiota > Vulcanimicrobiia > Vulcanimicrobiales > Vulcanimicrobiaceae > Lustribacter. The sequence goes on along the minus strand of JBEKXE010000126.1, from coordinate 859 downwards.
ACCGGCCCTCGGCCTGACGGCCGGCGGCTGCGATCAGCGGCGCGAGGTGCTTCGCGAACCGCGTCGCCCGCCCGATCGACGAATCGTAGAGCGGCTGGCGCACCTGGAAGGCGCTGGCGGTGCGCACCGGCCGGCGAGCGGTCTGGAATTCGAGGCATGCGTCGTCCCAGGGCAGACCGCAGAACGCGACGATGCGGCGCGCCTCGGTTTCGAGATTCCCGACGACGGCTTCGTAGTCGACCTCGAGGAAGCGGTCCGGCGGCAGCAGCGCGCGCCAGCGCGTCATCAGCCGATCGTAGGCCGCGTAGTAGCGGCCCAATTCGGCCAGGTCGTACGAGAACGACACGTACGGCCCCAGAAACAGCGTCGCAAAACACGAGAAGCACGTGTCGAGCCAGTTGCGGCGGACGTGGATCAGGCGCGCGTTCGGCAACGCCACGTGGATCAGCGGCGCGAGGCTGAAGTTGGCCAGCGTCTTGTCCGTCACGCGAACCGTTCCGGCGCCCAGGTGCCGCGAGACGGCGGCGAGGTAGCGGTCGGCCAGCACGCGCATGGCGGCGCCGACCTCGGGCAGCGGCGCCGCGGTGCCGACCGGCGGCCGCAGCTCGGCGATCAGCCGGCCGAACTCGGCGGTCTCGCCGGCGGCGGCCACCGCCGGATGCGCCGCCAGGATCTGCTCGATCAGCGTCGATCCCGAACGCGCCATTCCGAACACGAAGACCGGCAGCTCGAAGGGGTTGCCGTAGGTCCGCAGCGCCGCGATCAGCGACTCGTCGATCGTGCGCTCGAGCGCCGCGAAGAAGCCCAGCTCGGCCGCCTCGTTGTAGGCGATTTCGGCGCGTTTGAGGGCGTTGCCGGC
>JBEKXE010000125.1:0-13365 GCA_049512335.1 Candidatus Lustribacter sp. | reverse complement strand
CTCTCACGCAAGTTCCCGAGCTCAACGGGTATTGGGTCAACGACGACTATCAGATCAAAGAACAGATCCACATCGGCATGGCCATCTCGTTGCGCTCCGGCGGGCTCGTGATTCCCGCCATTCACGACGTCGACGAGAAGAGCGTCGGCGACGTCATGGAAGCTGTGCGCGACCTCATCACTCGGACGCGGGAAGGGCGCTTGAAGAGCTCTGAGTTGACCGATGGCACCATCACCGTGACGAATCTCGGCGATCTCGGCGTGGAAACCGTCTTCGGAGTCATTTACCCGCCTCAGGTTGCACTCATCGGCTTCGGCAGAATCACCCCGCAAGCTCACGTCGCTGACGAGATGATCGGCATTCGTCCGGTACTCAGCGCAACACTGGCGGCAGACCACCGCGCTACCGATGGCCACCGCGGAGCACAATTTCTCACTGCACTGAACGGCGTTCTTCAGGAGCCCGATAAACTGTGACTATGACGCAGGCTGAGATCACATCGGTATTGCAGGAGCTTCTCCATAAGATCGCACCCGAGGTAGACCTAGCGCGCGTCGAGCCCGGAGAAAGCCTGCGCGAAGCGCTCGATATCGACTCCTTTGATTTCGTCAACTTCCTGGGCGGGATTCACGACAAACTGGGCGTTGACGTCCCCGAAACCGACTACGGCAAAGTCCGTACGTTGAGCCAGCTCGTCAATTATCTTTCCGCACGCATCAAGTGAGCCCGTGACGGGCAGGTCGTCTCTGCCCGGCGCTGGTAGTGGCACCGGCCATGCCTTGGATCGAAGCGAACGGGACCAGCTTTCACTATAAGCTCGACGGAGCCGGACCGGTGGTGATCCTGCTCCACGAACTGGGCGGGACGCTGGACAGCTGGGACGGCGTCGTTCAGGGCCTCGCCGCCCGCCATCGGGTCTTTCGTTACGACCAGCGCGGCTTCGGCCTCTCGGAAAAGATACGCGCGCAATACACGCTTGAGACGCTGGTCGACGATCTGCAAGCGCTGCTGCGCGCGCTGGCGCTGCCGGGTCCGTACCACGTCGTCTCGATCGCGGCCGCGAGCACGCAGGCGCTGCTGCTGATGGAACGCGATCCGAAGGCCGTGGCATCGCTCGTGTTCTGCAATCCGGCGCCGGGCGTCGACGCATCCCGCGCCGAGGCCCTGGAGAAGATCGCCGCGCAAGCCGAGCGCGAAGGCATCCGCAGCGTGCTGCCGCAGATGCTCGACCGCTCGTATCCGCCCGAGCTCTCGGATCGCGAGACCTACGACAGCTATCGCGGCCGCTATCTGGGCAACGATCCGGTCGGCTTCGCGCTGGCGTTCCGCGTGCTGGCGACGACCGACAAGCGCGGCTCGCTCGCGAAGGTCGCCTGTCCGGCAATGGTCGTCGGCGGCAATCAGGACGTCGTGCGGCCGGTCGCCGGTTCGCAGTCCATCGCGGAGCAGATCCCCGGCGCGCGCTTCGAAGCGATCGATGCCGGCCACTTCATGCCCGCCACCAATCCGCGCGGGCTGCTCGCGCTGTTACTCGACTTTCTTCCGGCAAAGTAAGGCAAAGTAGGACGATGAAGATCAAAGCGAACGGGATCACGTTCAACGTGCAGATCGACGGGCCCGAGGGCGCGCCGTGGATCGTGTTCAGCAATTCGCTGGCCACGAACCTGACGATGTGGGACGAACAGGCGGCGCACTTCAAGTCGCGCTATCGCGTGCTGCGCTATGACCAGCGCGGTCACGGCGGCACCGACGCGCCGGAGGGACCGTACACCTTCGATCTGCTGGTGGCCGACGTGATCGGCTTGTTCGACGCGCTCTCGATCGAGCGGGCGCATTTCGCCGGCGTCTCGATGGGCGGGATGACGGCGCTCGGTCTCGCCGAGAACCATCCCGACCGTCTGCTGTCAGTCGCGCCGTGCGATTGCTCCTCGGCCTCGACGCCGGCTTCGGCGCAGCAATGGGGCGAGCGGATCGCGCAGGCCCGTCAGGGCGGTATGCCGGCCATGGTCGACTCGACGCTGACCCGTTGGTTCCCCACCGCACTGACGCCGGAGGCGCCGCCGTTCATCCCCAAGGTGCGCGAGATGATCCTCACCACGCCCGTCGCGGGCTTCATCGGCTGCTGTGGAGCGCTCGCCGACTTCAACTATCAGCCGGGCTTGGGGGCGATCCGGGTGCCGGTGCTGGTCGCGGTCGGCACGAAGGACCAGATGCTGGCCGGATCGCGGCAGATCCACGCCGACATCCCGGGGTCGACTTTGGTCGAACTCGAGGGCGCCGGGCATCTATCGAACGTCGACCGGCCGGCCGAGTACAACCGCGCGCTCGAGCGCTTCATTGAAACTTCATAACTCGGCGAAATAGTTCTAGGTACAAGGTAGTGACAAGCCCCCGCAGGGCAAGGAGATAGACGTATGGCGACCGTGACCAGCCCGACAGAAGGCGGCAAACGCAAAGAGGTATCCGTCAAGGCGCGCGAGTTGATGGAACAGCTGAACCTCGAAGCTGCGAAGCTCAACTTCTGGCTGCGCACGGAGATGAACAACCCCGCGCAACGCGCGTGGTTCTCCGACACGAGCGGCGCGGGCGGGAAAACCAGCGGTCGCATCGCCGCCAACCAGCTCAAGGCGTTGCCGTATCGCTGGCGCTGGGAAGAGTACGGTCCCTACCTCGACAAGATTTCGCAGATCGCGGCCAAGGCCGACATCCCGCCGATCGAGTTCGCCGACCGCCAGAGCATCCTGCTCACCAACCCCGGCCTCGGTGGCCGGCTGCAGGTCACGAACACGATCCGCTGCGCGATCTCGATCTACAACCCGGGCGACGTCGCGCCGGCCCACATCCACAGCCCCAACGCGAGCCGCACGATCCTCTCGGACAACGGCGGCTACACCAACATCGAAGGCGAGCGCTGCGAAGCGGCCCGCGGCGACATCATCCTCACGCCCAACGGCACGTGGCACGATCACGGCAACGACGGCGAGAAGCCGGTCATCTGGATCGACATGCTCGACTGGCCGCTGATGGAGATGTTCGACGTCGCCTGGGTCGACCAAGCGTACGTGGATTCGACGCGTCCGGGTGCGACGGCACAACGCGAATCGGTCCCGCGCGGTTACTCGCATGATCTCTACGGCACCGGCGGCCTCAAGCCGGCCTTCGTCGCGCACCAGCGCGGTTGGGGGCAGAAGCCCTCGCCGCTCTTCCACTACCGTGGTCAAGACGTGCGCGCGACGCTCGACAAACTGCGCGTCGAGTCGGGCGATCCGTACGAAGGCATCATCATGCAGTTCGTCAACCCGATCACGGGCGATGCGGTGTTTCCGACGCTCAACTACTCGGCGCAGCTGTTGCGCTCGGGCGAAGAGCTGCGGCCCAAACGCGAGACCTGCGGCACGTTCATCGTGGTGATGGACGGCATGGGCTACAGCGAGATCGGCGGCGAGCGCTTCGATTGGAAACCCAACGACATCATGGTCGTGCCGCCGTTCACCTGGCGCAAGCACGTCAACACCAGCGGCAGCGACGCGGTACTCTACACCGTGACCGACGCGGAAGTGCTGCGGCACATCGGCCAGTACCGCGCCCAAGGAAAGCTCGCCGACGGCAGCGTGACGCAGCTCGTCAGCTAGGCCTCACGTCTCGTCGACGACGCGGGCGCGCAGCGTCCCGACGCGCGAGATCTCGACCTCGATCACGTCGCCGTCCTTCATCCAGAGGGGCGGCGTTCGTTTTGCGCCGATGCCGTCCGGCGTGCCGGTGAAGATGATGTCGCCCGGCGCCAGCGGCGTGAACGCCGAGATGTATTCGATCAGCGCCGGGACGGAGTAGATCAGCTTGTCGACGCCGGAGTGCTGCACTTGCTGCCCGTTGAGCCGCGTCGTCAGCGTGAGTTTCGCGGGGTCGGGGATTTCGTCGGCGGTCACCATCCACGGCCCCACCGGCGCGGTCGCGGGGAAATTCTTCCCGGTCAGCAGCGAGGCTTTGATGAAGTCGCGCACCGACGTGTCGCAGCCGCACGCGTACCCCGCCACGTAGTCGAGCGCGCGCTCTTTCGGGATCGCGCGCCCGCCGCGGCCGATCACGACGACCAGCTCGCCCTCGTAATCGAACTCGACGGAAGCTTTGGGCCGCACCATGAAGCCGTCGTGTCCGATCAGCACGTCGGGGAACTTGGTGAAGATGTTCGGCTTGGCCGCCGCTCCCGCGCCCTGCTCCGCGGCGTGCGACTGGTAGTTGATGCCGACGCAGAGCGTTTTGCCCGGATTTGGAATGACCGGCAGCAGCGTCAACCCGGCAAAGTCGCGGTCGGGCCGCGCCTTCTTCGCGACGTCGCGCATCTCGTCGAGCGCGCCGGCGGCCAGCGCCGACTGCAGCGAGGCGTGTCGCTGCGAGAGGCGCTCGTTCATCGTGACGACGCCGTCGCCGGTGACGATGCCGAACGCCGGAACGCCGTCGGCCAGGTAGCTCGCGATACGCATCGGCGCAGGCTAGTCCGGCCGCCAGAGCAGATCGCCGCAGCCGGCGGCATTGGCCCAGTATTCCCAGGCGCGCCACGTCTCGCTCGAATATGGGCTGTAACCCGAATTGCGCGCGTCGATCTCCCCTTGGGTGAGGTAGCGCAGCTCGGTGCCGAGCAAGCGCGCGTTCAACATGACGCGCGCGTTCTTGGCGACGTAGACGGAGACGCGAACGGCTTCGATGATCGAGCGTCCGGCGGCGGCAAACCCATGCGCCGTCATGAGCGCGATGCTGCCCCCGCCGAGATGCTTGGCCAGACTGCGGCCCTGCGCGACGTTGCCGACCAGCAGGTTCGTATCGCCGAAGTGGTCGTGGATGTCCCAGATCGGGATCTCTTCACCCAAGAAACTGCCGGAATGCACGACCGGACGCAACGGCGTCTTGTTGTCTTTCACGATCCCGAAGGGCAACGTCGGTTCGGCGTGGGCGTGCACGACCGACATGACCTCGGGCCGCGCTTCCATGATCGCACCGTGAATGAAGCGCTCCAGGTACGGCGAGCGTTTGTCGCCGTTCATGATGTTGGACTCGAGATCGAACTCCATGAAGTCTTCGCGCTTCACGAGATTCGGGGCGAGCGAGCGGGAACAGAAGTAGTGCTTCGGGTTGTCGGGGTTCCGGACACTGATATGACCGTACGCATCGACGATGCCTTCGTTGTGCAGGATGCGATTGGCGATGACGAGGTCGTTGAGGGCATGATCGAGGGCGTCGCTCACGTACGTACTCCTTGAAAGAGGTGTGGAATGACGGAAAGTTATGTTTCGTCGACGACCGCGTTGCGCAAGACGCCGATCTGCGGCACCTCGACCTCAACGACGTCGCCGGGGACGAGCCATTTCGGCGGCTTCTGATGTCCCCCCGCGCCGACCGGGGTTCCGGTGAAGATCATGTCGCCCGGACCGAGCGTGGCGAACATCGTGATGTAGCGGATCAGCTCGGCGAAATCCCAGGTGAGGCGGTCGGTCGTGTCGTCTTGGCGCAACTCGCCGTTGACCTTGGTCGTGAGGTGGAGCGGCTGGAACGGCGGCAGGTCGCCGGCCGGGACGATCCAGGGACCGATGCTGCCCGAGCGGTCGAAGTTCTTGCCCTGCGTGACGTTGAGCGTGCCGTGGCGAATCCAGTCGCGCAAGCTGCCCTCGTTGCCGAGCGTCAGGCCGAAGACCATTCCCAGCGCGTCCTCGCGTGGGACGTCGCGGCCGCTCTTACCGATCACGATGACGATCTCGCCTTCGTAATCGAACTTGTCCGAATGCTTGGGCCGCACGATCGGTACGTCGTGCCCGACGAACGAGCCCGGAAAGCGCACGAAGAGGTTGGGGTATTTGGGTTTTTCGCGGCCGTCCTTGTATTCGTCGAGGCGCTCGGGGTAGTTGATCCCGACGCAGATGATCTTCTCGGTGCCGGGCACGGGCGGAACGTAGGTGAACGTGCCGGGCGCGACGTCGATCGCGTTGCCGGCCGCGCGCGCGGCCGCGAGTCCGGGCGCGCCGGCGCGGATCAGGTCGATCAGCGCCGGATACGTCGTGCCGAGCCGCTTGCCCAGATCGGTGATGCCGCCCTCGTTGACGATGCCGTAGCTGTTGCGTTCGCCTGCCCGGAAGCTGGCCAAACGCATCAAATAACGACCTTGGTCATGACGCCGGGCGGGAACATCTCTTCGACCTTGACGTGGCGGTGCGCGATGCCTTGCTGGTAGGCGTAGAGCGCGAGGATTTCGAGCGTCGCCCGGTTCTCATCGATGCCGAACGGGAACGGATCGCCGCCGAACACGTCTCGCATCTTGCGCGCGTAGGTCGGCAGCCAGGCCAGCGGGTAGCGCGACACGGCCGGGTCGAGCAGCCGTTCGAGGCTGCGGTTCTTCGATTCGAGGAACGCGTTGTAGAGGTTACGCGCGATCCAGGGGTTCTCGTCGAGCACGTTGCGCTGGATCGAGATCATGTGCATGATCGGCCACACCTTGGTGCGCTTGTAGTAGTCCTCTTCCATCTCGAGGTAGTCGGGATAGAGCCGCACGACGTCCGGGTGACCTTGGAGAAAACAGGTCGGCGGCCGCGCGATGATGGCGCAATCGATCTCCCCCGACGCCAGCATCTCGGAGAGCGACTTGTCGGCGATGCGGGTGAGCTTGACGTCCGCGGGCAGGTTCAGCTCGACTTTTTCCTCGCGTCCCGGCGCGTTCGCGCCGGCTTGGTACCAGTGCACGTCCCCCAGCGTGACGCCCTGCTCGTTGTGCATCCAGCCGCGCATGTACACGGCGGCGGAGTGGGCCCATTCGGGCGAGCCGACTTTCTTGCCCTTGAGGTCCTGGACGGTCTTGATGCCGCTCTTCTTGTTGATGTAGAACGAGCTGAAGCGGAAGAGACGCGAGCAGACGACCGGCAGCGCATAGATATCGGGTTTCTCGCGGCTGATCTGCGTCGAGAACTTGCCGCACGACATCTCGCTGACGTCCCATTCCCGGTTGAGCGTCATGCGCGCGAAGATTTCGTGATGACCGAGCAGCGACCACGTGTGATCGATGCCTTCCGCGTTGACCGCGCCGGTCCGAAAGTCGCGAAAGTGGTCGTAGTCGGTGGTGGCGATCGACAGTCTAACGTTGCGCAGGCTCATGCGCCGGTCTTAGTCGCCCACCCTCCCGTGTCATCCTGAGCGGGGATTGCAAAGCAATCCGCAGTCGAAGGACCGCTCCGATCTTCGAGCTTGGCGGCGGTCCTTCGACCGAGCCTGTGCTGAGCGTTAGCGAAGTGCGCCGGCGGCGCTTGGCTCAGGATGACCGACCCGAGCCAGCTCGACGTATCGGCAGAACAACGACAGAAGCCGCATGTCGTCGAGGTTACGCGCTCGAGATTCGACGAGCAGGCCGGAGCAGAGCACGATCGGCAGCGCCCGCGCGCGAGACACCGCTACGTTGAAGCGGTTGCGGTCGAAGAGAAAGTCCAATCCGCGCGGCACGTCCGCATCCGACGATGCGGCCATCGAGTAGACGACGGCGAAGGCTTCCTGGCCCTGGAACTTGTCGACCGTCCCGACCTCGACGTCTTCGCATCCGGCAGCGTCGAGGGCTTTGCGAATGCAATGCCGCTGCGCGTTGTACGGCGCCACGACGATGACGTCGGCGGCGTTCGCCGCGCGTGCGTTGCCGTGCTCGTCGACGAGCCGCGAACCGAGCAACGAGCGCACGATGCGCACGGCCTCTTCGGCCTCTTGCGCCGATTCACGGCTGTTCCCGACGTGCGCGACCGGCCAATAGCGCAGCCCGGACCCGAACGCGGCGCCGTCTCCGATCGATTGATGGATCGTGTCTTCGCCCGGAACGAGGCGGCCGTCGTAGATCGCTTCGGAGATGAACGTGCAAATCTCCGGGTGCAGGCGATGCGTGACGTTGAGGAAGATGCCGCGATCCTCGGCGATCGTGCGGGCGTCACCCAGCATGTGTTGGAGCACGGAGACGCCGACGCCCACGGGATGCACGCCCTGCGATACTTGCGCCAGCTGCAAGGGATCGCCGATGAAGATCAGGTTCCGCGCGGCGGGTGCAATGGCGACCGCGTCGGCCAGCGCGATCTGCCCCGCTTCATCGACGAAGAGGTAATCGAACTTCTCGATCGCCTCATCGCGCGCGAAGAACCAGGCGTTGCCCGATACGAACTGATAGTCGCCCGCGTCCACCGCCTTGTTGTCGGTCGCGCAGCCGATGAATCCGATATCCGAAGCATACGGCGAACCTTCGTTGCTCTTGCTCGCTTTGTGCACGCCGCGGAACGGGTGACCGAGCGCGAGCGCCGCCTCCTCGACTTTCCGGTCGAGGTTGTGGATGGCTTTGTGACTGTTGCTCAACACGCCGACGCGCTTTCCGTCACGCAGCAGACGCGCGATGATCTGACCTGCCTTCGTGCTCTTCCCCGTTCCGGGCGGACCTTGAATGAACAGAACGCTCGAATCCAACCGCCGGACCACGTCCAAGATCGCCTCGGCGTCGACCACCGCGGGTTGGATGGGAAGTCCCGGTAGACGTCCCGCCAGTCGCGGCGACCGCGCCAGAAGCAGATCGACGAGTGCGGATTGCGTCTCGACCGTGCCCGCCAGGATGCCGGCGCCGATGCGCGCGAGCGCCGCCTTCTGCTGATCGGCTTCCACGTAATCGCGTGGAATCAGGGCCGTGACGCTGGCCGGACGGTCGGCAAACTTCGCGGTCAGTTTAATGACGATCTCGTTGGCGTCTTCGTCGATGCGAACCACGTCGCCGACCCGGCCGTCGCGGTGGTAGACGGCGTCGTAGATTTCGCTGTTGCCGAGACGATGGACTTGGTCCGGAAAGCGATAGGTGAACGACAGGTTTCGCTCGCCGGCCTTCGCCTTGTAGGGCGGGACGTCGGCGCGATACTCGAGTCCGCCCAGGCAGTCCTTGTCGAATTCGACCAGCCGGTCGGCGTCGGTGCAGCGGTCGTAGAATTGCCAGAAGACCGGCTTGTCTTCGCGGCGATGGTACGCCAACAGGTTTCCCATCAGAAAGCGCAGGCGCGTCGCTTCGGGCAGCGCCGCAAGGTCGGCCGCGCTCCGCGGAGCCTCGACGCCGGCCAGCAGCGCCTGTTGCGTGGCGCTCGTCCGTTGCGCCTCGCGTTCGGCCCGTTCGCGGTCGGCGCAAGACTTGCAGCCGGCGACGATCACCGGGTGGCAGAGGTCCTTCGGTTGTTTGACGGCCCGCAGCGGGACCGCGACGCCGAAGCGCTGCTCGGCCTCGATGCGAAGCTGCAGCAGCCAGTCGCGCAGCAGGTACGTCGAGCGGCAGTCGTCAGTGTTGTAGGCTTCAATTTCCTCGAGTACGTCTTGGTTGAGGCTACGGCGCCACTCTTCGAACAGCACGATCGAATCGTCGCCGCGGCGCAGGTCGGTGTGGCGTTCGAAGCCGTAGAGCGGCTCGAGCTTCTTGATCGAGTAGCTCTCCTGCGAAATCATGATCGACTGCCGCACGACGGCGTACAGATCGACGAAGACCTCACCCCGCAGGAGTTCGTCCACCTCGTCTTCGCGCGTGCAGTGCCGTTGGGCCAACCGCCGGAGCGCGGATACCTCGTAGTTGGCGTAATGGTAGACGTGCGCTGCCGGGTAGCGGTGCCGTCGCTCGACGATGAAATCGACGAACCGTTCGAGCGCGAGCTTCTCCTGGGCCCGATCGAGGGCCCAGGAGCGGCCGTAACCGGGCCCGTCGAGGGTCCACCAGCCGAAGAGATATTCGAGTCCGGTTCCGAGCTCGTAGAGCGGGTCGCCCTCCATGTCGAAAAAGACGTCGCCCGGATCGGGCGCCGGCATGAGGCTGAACCCGAACCACTGCCGCGGCGGCAAGAGGTGATAGGTCGGCGTACCGGTGCGGCGCTGTTCGACTTGCAGCCGCGCTTGCAGCTGCAGCCGTTCGAACGTGCGCGGTTCCATTGCATAGGGGCGCCGAGCATCCGCGTCGGCCAGGGCGGCCACGGTAGATATTCCGCCCTTGCCGAGCCGGGCGATCTGATCGTTGCGCATCCCCGCGACCAGGCTCAGATGATCGTCGGCGCGCCGCCGGCCGTCACAGCTGCCGTTCCACGGACAGATGCCGCAGTGCTCCACCGGCAACGGGTACGCCCCGTTGCCGGTCGGAGCGTCGCGGAGAAACGATTGCTTGAGCCGGCGATAGTATGCGGCGAAATCACCGACCGCGTGCGATTCGCGGTTGCCGTTGCCGAGCAGCACGTGCATCTGCTTGGGCGCCGTGCCCTGGACGCGTTCGAGCTGCGCGCTGTAGTGGCAGAGCTGGATGATGAAATACGGCTTGGTCTCGAATGCCAGCTTCGTGTCGACGACCTCGTAGCTCCAAGCCCACCGCGCGCACGGCCGGTCGACGCGCACGAGGAAGTCCGAGCGGCCCAGAAACGTTCCGTCGAAAAACGTTCCTTGGTAGATGACCGGCGCTCCATTCGCCATGGCCGCCTCGGTGTGGGCCGCGTCGGCCTCGAGTTGGGCGATCGTCGTGCCGCGCGCGCCTTCCTCCGGCGCCAAATCGACGACGTCGTCGCGCGCCCGAAGCGTTTCGAGATAGCTCGCCTCGTGGGCAAGGCCCAGCTCGGAAATGAGCTTGGCGACGGCGGACGGCTCCGGTCGCGTCAGTTCCTTTTTCGCGACCTGAAGGTCAAGCGTCGTAAGGAACGAGCAATCGAGGTAGTTGTTCAGGTCGGAGGCCGAATAGATCAGCCGGTCCGCAACGATCTGCACGGTGAGAGACTACGCCGACTGGTCGAGCTGGTACTTCGGCTGTAGAAAATCGAAGAGCGCTTCGAGACTGTCGTCGTTACCTTGGGCGAGGTAGCGTTCGATGCAGTGGAAGAACACGTGGCGGGTCACGATGACGTCGGCCAGCGCCCGGTGCGGGTGGCGTCCGTCGAGCTGCGGATCGCTCACGCCGAAGAATTCGCCCAAGGTCGTATTTTTGTGGTTGGGCGCCTCCGGGACGACGAGCGAGGCGAGGCGCCACGAGCACGCCGACGGCCGGCCCGCCAAGAACGGCAGAAACCGGGTGTCGAAGGCCGCGTTGTGGGCCACGATCACGGCGCCGCGGCAGAGCCGGCGCAGCGTCGGCGCCACCTCGCGCATGTGCGGCTGGCCCCAAACCATGCCGTCGTGGATACCGTGGATCGCCGTGACGAACGGCGGGATCCCGCAGAGCGGGTTGACCAGCGACTCGAAGGTCGCCACGACGGCTCCGTTTTCGACGATCTGGCAGGCGACCTCGACCACGGCGCATTTGTTGGGGTCGATCCCGGTCGTCTCGACGTCGACGAAGGCAAACCGGCCGGAGCGGATCGGCTGAACGGGCATGGACGGCAGTATCCCGCCGGCCGGTGCCAGCAGGGTGGCATTCAGCGGCTTTGCCTAATTCAAAAGCGCGGGCCGACCGCGTACTGTGTTCCGGACTCTAACGTCGAAGATTGGGCTGTTGCTGCTCGGCGATGGCGTTGGTCTGGTTCTTGCGCTCGCGATACTGCCCGTACGCACGTACCGCGAATGGAACTGCGCCCGCGGCTATAGCGATCCCGATACTCTGGAAGCCTGTGATCGATTGACCGTGGCGCAGTAAATCCCCGCCAGTCCAAATCAGATACGCCGCTAGTGCGCATCCGATGGCTTGCCCAATGTACGCCCGCACGATGTCGGAAAAGACGATCCGCGACTCTTGGGTTCGCCGATGCTGCGCCTCAACTGGAACTCGCCGATGATGATACCGGCAGCACCCGGTGAGATGCGCTCATATTCCTCAAGTAGGTTCGGCGCTGGGAGTGGGCCGGACATACTGGTCGCCGTAAGTTGTGCGACGAGCTGCGTTTGCTGCTGTCTTGCCGCGAGTTCGGCTTGGCGACGCTCCGCTCTCGTCGGCACTCAGATCCTAGGCCGGAAGCGCCTCGGACGAATACCCGCGAAGCGCATCGGCCATATCGCCGCCGACCATCATCCAATCGATGTTTTGGACCGTCGCATCCACGTCGAGCGGAGCCGGGACGCGCGCGTAGCTCCATGCTACCGGTGAGAACATGTCAAGCCACGAACCGAAGCCCCCAAAGAAGCCCGGTCGGGCAACCCGGTAGAACGGCCGAACCGAGCTGCTGAAGGCGGGACGGTAAGCGCTGAAATAGTCGAAGGCGTCGGGCACGGTCTAGTCCTCTTTTGGGTCGTGTTTTATCTTTTCCCGCAATACCGCTCCCGCAACTAGGAGTCGGTTCGCGGTTGCTTCGGAGCTTCGATCTGGTCCACCGGCGACGACGCCTTCTCGTCTGGCTTGATTTCCAGCATCACTTCAGGCATGCTTTCAAGCATGACTGAAGATGCCGCCGAGAAAGTCCTAGAAAATCGGATTCGGCGTATGGCTAAGCGTCAGGGCTTAGCCGTCAGGAAGTCCCGGCGTCGCGACCCGTATGCCAGCGACTTTGGAGAATACTGGCTCGCTGAAGAGCACGGCGACGGCCTGATCTTTCCGAACGCGGAACGTGCCGCCGCCGGGCTCGGTGCCACACTTGACGACGTCGAACGCTTCCTCTCCAAAAATCGTGAGGATCAAGCACGGCATATTACCGCCGCATTGTCTTACAATCGCGCGAATGAAACGCTATTCGATCTGCGTCTCAAGGGCGTTGAAGACGGAGACCAATGGGACGCAGCGAGCCGAGCACTTCAGGATGCTAAAGCTGCGATGCACTACTTTGAAAAAATTACGCGCACGAGTTTTCATGCGCCCAATCAATTTAACGTCGATGCAAGGTGCGGACATCGTCACCCGACGAGAGAGGATGCGGAACGTTGCGGAGAGCCCGGCGATTCGATTCTCGAAAGCGCATATGCGTGGGGTGATGTTGCCGCACACTATGTCCTGCGCACTGTGAAATCGTAGAGGATTCCGAATCCGTTCTAACACGCGAGCTTTGGGAATCTGACGATTCACGGACTGATCGCGCTCTTTGTCCAGAAGGAGGCCGCCTGCTGATCTCCGCTGATGGGCATGATTTTGGTCACGACGTACCCGAAATTGATGAGCACCTTCTCCTCTTCATGCATAAAGCACCAAAGACAGAACGTCTGTGCCTCGAGAAGCCAGCGATCGCCATTATGTCGTTGGATGATCTCGAGGCGGCCGCTGTCGACATCTTTAACGAGGACGCCCTCTTCCCAATCAGCAGGCCCAGTTGCTTCGCCGGCTATCTCTGGGAGCGGGGTTGGTCCCGCGGCCCTTGGTAGGTTCGAAAGCAGATTGAACTGTCGGATTAGGTTGCCAAGAAGCACGCGGTCAGGCCCGCTCAGATGCTCATCACGTAGAAGGCT
>JBEKXE010000124.1:0-13725 GCA_049512335.1 Candidatus Lustribacter sp. | reverse complement strand
GCGGTGACCGGGCGGCCGCCCAAGCGCATGGGCAATCGCTCGAGTCACGCGGCGCCGCAGGGCGCGTATCCGTGCGCCGGCAAGGACGAATGGTGCGTGATCGCGGTCGAGACCGACGCGCAGTGGATCGCGTTGGCGAACGCCATCGAGCGGCCGGATCTGGCCGCCGACGCGCGGCTCGCGACCGCCGTCGGCCGGCTGCACGAGCACGATGCGTTGGACGAAGCGATCGCCGCCTGGACGCGCAACCGCGCCAACACGGAAGTCGAGCAGAAGCTGCGCGCGGCCGGCGTTCCGGCCGAACGCATGCGGCGCGTTGCCGACGTCGTGGAATCGCCGGATTCGGGCGGCGCCTACCGCCCGGTGCCGGGCGAGCGGAAGAATCCGCTCGTTGCGCCGGCGGTGCCGTTCACGTTCAGCAAGAGCGCGATCGAACCGTTCGGCGTGCCGTGCGCGCTGGGCGAGCACACCGAAGACGTATTGCGCGATTGGCTGGGTCTCGACGACGCCGGCATCGCGGCGCTGCGCGAACAGCACGCATTCGGATAACCGGGTAGCGTGACGACGCCGCCTGCGGACCCGTGCGGCTATCGGGCGGCCGTTGCGGAGCGTGAGCGCAGCACGTCGCAGCTGAGGGCGCAAATCCCCGAAGTGATGGGCCCGCGTCAAGGCGTCGGTCTTCGCTCGGGAACGGGAAACGGATGCGGCGTAGAGCGTCCCATGGCCCGCCTAAGCGTGCAGTGGTATCTCGCCAATGGCGATGTTCACCCTGACTACGAGATTGACGCCGAACTCCTGATCAGGAAGTTTATCGGAGACGATACGGGCGCGCCCCTGACCGACGCGGCCTTCACGCTCGAGACAGACGACGGCTACGTCGTCACCATCAGTGTCGACGCGAGAGATCGTCGTCGCAGCTGGGAGCGCGCAGCGGCTTTCAGAGGCCAAGGGCCGGAGCTCCGCACGAAATAAGGTGTTTCGGGTCTGCCAGGGATCGGCCGGGACCCCTGGCGGAGAGTTCGACTCCCGATGGGCCTAACTCGCAACACCATGTAATGAGGACCGAGCCGGCCTTTTGGTCAGGATCCGTACCTTCCGTTCAAACGCGCGTCTCAAGGCAAAGCCTAACAATGCCATCCTGCTGGCATAGTCGTCTGCGAAGATGGTGTTGATGGCGACGGCCTCGCGTTTCGATGGTCAGCTGCGCTGGCTGCACAAGGTGCGGCTGTATCCCACGTGCGCACAAGAATGTGCCCTCATCGAAATGTTGCGCGTAACCCGCGAGCTTTACAACGCGCTGCTGCAACAGCGGCGTGACTCCTGGACGACACGCCGCGTTTCTTATACCTCGAAACAACAATACGCGGAGATCACAGAACTGCGTGCGTGCGAACCGTGGTTCGCGGCCGTGTACCGTGAGTGCGAAGACGCGGCCCTGCATCGGGTCGACCTTGCCTTTGCGGCGTTCTATCGGCGGCTGAAGTCTGGTGAGGCCCCCGGATACCCCCGCTTCAAACCGGCGCGACGGTGGAACCAGCTTGAGTTTCCTCACGGTGACCGCGCCCTTCGATTTGATTCGCAGCAGCAGCGCGTCACCGTGCCCGGCGTGGGTCGCGTGCGGCTGCGCAAAGGGCGAGGCGTGCCCGAATTCGGTCGCGCTTTCATCGTCACCAAGAACGGCCGCTGGTATGCCGTGTTCGAAGGGCACCGTGACGCTTTCCCGTTGCCGTCGACCGGTGCGCAGGTTGGCCTTGATCGCGGCATACGTGTCCTCGCTGCGCTCTCCGACGGCACGCTGATCCCGAACCTGCGCCCGGGTTCAAGCTGACTGAGAAAGATGCTGCGGGACACGTGCGTAACCGCCGCGACCCTGCTCGAATTGCCGCTGCTCGTCGGCTTGCGCGTGCGAAGGAGCGTGAAGCGAACGCCCGGCGCGATTGGCTGCACAAGAAAAGCCGCGATATTGTCAAAGCCTACGATCGGGTCGCAATCGAGGACTTGCGGGTGCGGTCGATGACGCGCTCGGCGAGGGGAACCCCCGAGGCGCCGGGCACGAACGTCAGAGCGAAAGCTGGACTGAACCGCGCGTTACTCGATGCCGGGTTTGGGATGTTGGCAACGCTGATCCGCGAGAAAGCCGCACATGCTGCTCGCGTTGTGGTCAGCGTTGATCCAAGGAACAGTTCGCGTACGTGTGCCGAGTGTGGCCATGTCGCGAAGCAAAGTCGGGAGGCGGCGCGTTTTGCGTGTGTCAGCTGCGGCCATCAGGCCGACGCCGACGTCGATGCCGCGCGCGTCATCCTCCTGCGGGCGCAGTTGGCGCCCACGAGGGTACCGGGCACCGCTCGAGGTAAGCTGTACGATGCGGCTTGACCACGCCCACAGCGAAAAAGGACGACCGATGGCCATGCACACTCGCGCCGCAGCGCTCGCCGGTCTGGCCGCAGTCGCCGCCGCGCCGGCGGCGCTACGCGCAGCCGATCTCACGACGATCCGGATCGGCGCCGCGCCGACCGACGCGACGGCGCAGCACCTCTACGCGCAAGACAACGGCACCTTCGCCGCCAACGGGCTCACCGCGCAGATCACGCCGATGCGCACGTCGGGTGCGATGGTCGCCGCGATTCTCGGCGGTTCGCTCGACTTCATGACGTCAACGGTCGTCTCGATCGCGATCGCGCACAATAAAGGCATCGATCTGCGCACGGTGGCGGTCGGCAACGTGTACAACGGACCGCCGGCGCAAGCCGCCATCGTGGTGGCGCCGAACTCCACGATTCGCAGCGGCGCCGACATGGGCGGGAAGACGATCGCGGTCAACGGTCTCGGCGATCTCACGCAGGTCGCGATCGCGGCTTGGATCGACGGCACGGGCGGCGACTCGAAGTCGGTCAAGATGATCGAGGTACCGTTCTCCGGCGTCGCCGCAGCGCTCGGGCAAGGCCGCATCGATGCGGCGATGCTGGTCGAGCCGTTCACCACCGCGGCCGGCAGCACGGTGAAGGTGATCGGCGATCCGCAAGCGGCGATCGGGCGCAACTACATGGTGACCGGCTGGTACGCCTCGGCAACGTGGCTCGACGCGAACCGCGACACCGCGCGGCGCTTCGTCACCTCGATGCTGCAGACGGCGAAGTGGGCGAATCACAATCACGACGCGTCGGCAGCGATTCTCGCCAAATACGTCGGCATGAGTGCGGATGCCGTCAAGGCGACGCCGCGCGCCGTATACGGCGAGCAGCCGATCGTGCCGGCGATGATTCAGCCCGTTCTCGATTTCTCGACCAAGTACATCGACTTGCCGAAGACCGCGGCCGCGTCGTTGATCTGGCGGGCTTAAACGCTAGCGATCATCTGTGCGGCGGGAAATGACGCCTTCAGCGTTCCGTACTTCGCCGCGACGTCGATCAGCGGTTGCAGTTGCCGCGGGTCGAGCCGCTCGGCAAAGCGTACGCGGTGCCGTTCCCCCGAGACGTCGATGCCGGTGTACTTCTTCAAAATCACCGCGCTGGCTGCCGGATTGGCATTTGCCCAACGCGCCGTCTCGGCCATTACGGCCGCGAAGCGCCGGACGGCAAGTGGATGGGTGCGTACGAAGTCTTCGGTCGTGAAGGAGCCACCCTCCGAGAAGCTGTCGGCGATCGCATCATAGATGTCGGCGACCAGCTTCGCGTCGCTGACGAGGATCCGGCTCAGGAGCGGCTCTTCGACCGCGGCTGCGTCGACGTGACCGGTCGCAATCGCCGTATCCATTGCGGGAAACGGCAGCTCGACGAATTTGACCGTCTTCAAGTCGACGTGATGCTGATCGAGCCAGGCGCGCGTGGCAATCTCACCGAGGCTACCCAGCGTGGCAACGGCGATCGTCTTGCCGGCGAGATCGGCCGCCGTGCGGGCCGGCGAATTCTTCGGCACCACGAGGCCGGCGGTCGGAGCCGCCGACGAATACTCCCCGCTGGGTGAGATGTAGACGAAGGGGATACCGCGTTCGCGCGCCTGCGCAAGCGCAAGCGCGTTGCCGCTGCCGATATCGAGCGAACCTGAGGCCACCGCTGCGGCGTTGGCGGGACCGTTCTGCGCGGGCATCAACTGCACGTCGAGCCCGGCCTTCGCATAGAAGCCCAGGTCGGCTGCGTAGAATTGGAGCGCGCCGACCTCGGCCGTGCCGGTACTCACCCGCAGCGTCGCGACCGTTTGCGCGCGCGCCGGAGCGGCCATGGCCGCAAGCGCAGCGCCGACGAACGTCGAGCGGCGGATCACCGCGGACGGAACAGCGGCAGCGTGACGCCGTCGCGTTCCGTGAAGCTCACCTCGACCGGCAGGCCGATCGTCACGGCGTCGGGATCGATGTCGACCAGCTCCGTCAAAAAGTGCAGGCCCTCTTCGAGCTCGATCACCGCGACCGTGTAGGGCACCTTGTCTTCCCATGCCTTGGACAGCGCCTGCCGGACGACGGCAAAGGTGTAGATCGTGCCGCGGCCGCTCGCCGGAACCCACTCGTTCTGCGCGCTCAAACAGTGCGGGCACACCGAGCTCGGCGGATGACGAAGCGCTCCGCATGCGCTGCACCGCTGCAGGAGCAGCTCGCTGCGCGCACAGCCGTCCCAAAACGGCGACGACGCTTCGACGTGAACCGACATCGACGCTGTCCTTCAGTACACCGCGAGCGTACCCTGCACGCAGAAGGTACGCCCGAGGGGTCCACCAACTCATACGGAGCCATGCCCGAAACCGAGCGGACGCGTTCCCGAGAACGCGAGCGACCCGCCCAGAATTCCTACGAAATCGCCATCCAGTACGACAAAGAGCGCGCGGAACGGCAGATGGTGGGGCGTGTCGTGCTGCGGCTGGAAGAATGCGACCAGGAACAGACGCGCCAAGGCCTGCTGCGGACGTACCTGGACCCGTTCGTCGTCACCGACACGCCGCTCAAGCATTGGGCCGTGTTCACCCACGAGATCCGCACGAAGTCGGGCAAGCACACGCATCAAGGCGGGCTGGTCATCTACGTGATCGACGGCGTCGGGTACTCGGTGATCAACGGCGAACGCGTCGACTGGGAGAAGGGCGATCTCGTGCTGCTGCCGCTCGAGCAGGGCGGCGTGGAGCACCAGCACTTCAACCTCGATCCGTCCAAACCGGCCCTCTGGATCGCCTTCATCCACTTTCCGCTACGGGACTACGTGGCATCCGAAATGACTCAAATCGAGACAGCGAGCGACTTCCGTGAGTGATCGTACCAAACGCCTGGCCGAGAACAACTTCTGGGACCAGATCCTCGAGCTGCGCGACGAGCAGCGCGCCAACCGCAAAAACGGCATCCAGGTGATCAAAGAAGCGGAGCTTCCGCTCGAAGTGAACCGGCAGGGTCTGATGCGCTGGTACATGCATCCCGGCATCAAGGACACGATCCTCTCGACGTATCTCGTGTTCTCGCAGGAGATCCCGCCCGGCAGCCGCTCCGGCCGGCTGCGCTTCGGCGGCGATCAAGTGATCTACGTCGTCGAGGGCGAGGGCTACACGCTGCTCGACGGCGTCAAGCATCCGTGGAAGGCCGGCGATTGTTTGAACTTGCCGCTGCGCAAACCCGGCATCGTCGTGCAGCACTTCAACACGCACGCTGAGACGACGGCCAAACTGATCGCGGTCGAGCCGAATTTCCTGGCTTGCGCGAGCGTCGACCGCGGCACCGGCTTCGAGCAGCTCGAGAACGCGCCCGAGTACGACCGGGCGAAGCGCGGTTGAGCGCCTGACCGTGCACGTCCACTCGGGAACGCCCCACGTTCACGCGACCGTCGATCATCTGGCCGGCACGGGCAACAGCGGCGCTAGGCAGACCGTGCAGCTCGATCCGGTGCTGATGGAGGAATTGCATCTCGCCGCCGGCGACACGGTGCGCGTCGCGACCGAACGCGGCCGCAGCACGGTGGCGCGCCTCGCCGACGCCGGCGCCGGCGAAAGTTTGGGCGGCACCGTGCGCATGGACCGCTTTCTGCGCCAAGCGCTCAAAGCGCGGCTGAACGAAACGGTAGAGATCGAACCGCTGCCGCTGCAGCCGGCCCGGCGCGTCGAGTTGCTGCCGGCGGTCGACGTCTCGACCGCCCACGATCTCGTTCCGCATCTGCGCGCCGTGTTGAGCGCCGATCGCACGCCGGTCGCGCGCGATGCCGTGCTCTACCTGCCGTTCCCCGGCACCACGTCCGGCACGACCTACCTCATCCAAACGGTCGACGACGGCCCGGGCTACGTCACCGAGGACACCGACGTCGTGCTGCAATACGCCGACGCGCACGTGCCGGACGGCGCGATGGACGTGACGTTCGAAGACGTCGGCGGCCTCGGCGCGCAGATTCGCGCGGTGCGCGAGCTCGTGCAGCTGCCGCTGAAGTTTCCGCACGTCTATCAGCAGCTCGGCATCACCGCGCCGCGCGGGATCATTTTGTACGGCCCGCCCGGCGCGGGCAAGACGCGCATGGCGCGTGCGATCGCCAATGAAGTCGAAGCGCGTTTCTACTACATCAACGGACCGGACATCATCGGTACGTATGCGGGCGAGACCGAAGGCAACCTGCGCCGGATCTTCTCCGAAGCCGGCCATCACGCGCCCTCGATCATCTTCATCGACGAGCTGGACGCGATCGCGCCCAAGCGCGGCGAAACCGGCGCCCACGCCGACATCCGCGTCGTGACGCAGCTGCTCTCGCTGATGGACGGTCTCACCCGCGTCGACTCGGTGGTCGTGGTGGCGACGACGAATCGGCTCGATGCCGTGGACCCCGCGTTTCGCCGGCCCGGACGCTTCGATCGCGAGATCTTCGTCGGTCCGCCCGACGTCGCCGGACGCCGCGACGTGTTGGACATCCACACCCGTGAGATGCCGCTCGCGCCCGACGCGCTGGCGGCGCTCGACGACATCGCGTACCGCACGCATGGTTTCGTCGGCGCCGACTTGATGGAGCTGTGCCGCGAAGCCGGGCTGTCCGCATTGCGCCGCAACACCTCGATGCTCGCCGACCACCGCGCGGCGTTCCGGCTGCACTCCGATCAGCTGACGGTCGCGCGCTCCGATTTCGAGCACGCGCTGGCGCACGTCCGCCCGTCGGCGCTGCGCGAAACGCTGATCTCACGGCCCGACGTCACCTGGGCCGACATCGGCGGGCTCGACGAATTGCGCGAAGAGCTGCGCGAGCTGGTCGAGATGCCGTTGCACCGGCCCGACGTGCTTGCCGCGATGGACCTCGCCGCGCATTCCGGCGTGCTGCTCTACGGGCCGCCGGGAACGGGTAAGACGCTGCTCGCGCAAGCGGTGGCCAACGAGTGCGGTGTCAATTTCATCGCGGTCAACGGCCCCGAGCTGTTCACCAAATGGCTCGGCGAATCGGAAGAGGCGGTGCGGCACATCTTTCGCATCGCACGCCAAGTCGCGCCGGCCGTGATCTTCTTCGATCAACTCGACTCGATCACGCCGGTGCGCGGCGAGCATTCCGGTTCGATGACGACGGAACGCGTGGTCAACCAGCTGCTGGCCGAGCTGGACGGCATCGAGCCGCTGTCGGGCATCGTCGTGCTCGGCGCGACCAACCGCATCGACTTGGTCGACCCGGCGATCTTGCGCCCCGGACGCTTGGGCACCCACGTGCACGTGCCGCTGCCGGACGAACGCGCGCGCCGCGCGATTCTGGAGCTCTTCCTCGGAACCGGCGAAGCGGCCGCGTCGATCGACGTGCTGGTGCCGCGCACCGAGGGCTTTTCGGGCGCGCAGCTGCGCGAGCTCTGCGCCCGCGGCAAACGCCTCGCGCTGCGGCGCACCGGCTACGCGGGCGTCGTCAGCACGACCACGGCCGACCTCCTCAAGGCGATCGATACGATCGGCACCACGACCTCCGACATCGCATATCTCCGCTGAAGGAGTCATCATGACCGCACGGATTTCACGACGAGCCGGTCTCGCAACGCTCGGCGCTGCCGTCGCGAGCAGCGCGCTGCCGCGGGTTGCGACCGCCGATCCGGTGCCGATTCGCGTCGCGCTCGTGCCGATCTTCGACATCGCGCCGTACTACGCGGCCCTGCAGCAAGGCTTTTTCGCCGCCGAGAACATCGCGCCGACGGCCGACGTCGTGCGCGGCGGCGCAGCCGCGATTCCCGCGGTCGTCGGCGGAACGTACGACATGGTGTACGCCAACGGCACGAGCATCATCACCGCGATTTCGCGCGGGATCGACCTGCGCATCATCCTCGAAGGTTCGCCGATGGGCCAGCACCCGCCGGATCCGGGCGCGCTCCTCAAACGCAAAGGCGATCCGTTCCGCACCGGCAAGGATCTGGAAGGCAAGGTCATCGGGGTCAACGCGCTGCGTGACGTGCAGTGGATGCTGGTCACGGCGTGGATCAAAGCCACCGGCGGCGATCCCGACAAGGTGCAGCTGATCGAGGTGCCGTTGCCGTCGATGGTCGACACGATCAAGGCCAAGCGCGTCGACACCGCGCTGGTGCTCGATCCGTTTCTCGCCATGGGATTGGCCGATCCGGAAATCGAGTTGCTCGATTGGGCGATGAGCCGTGTCTATCCGGGCGGGCCGATCGCGTTCTGGGCGATCACGCCCGATCTCGCCGCGCGCCGGCCGAACGACCTGCGCGCGTTCATCCGCGCCTACAAGCGCGGCGCGGCCTGGTGCAACGCCAACGCGGGGAAGGATCCGCTCCTCAAGCTCGTGTCCGGCTTCACGAACATCCCGCCGGACGTCGTGGCGCACATGAGCCCCGTTCCGGCCCACGCCGAGATCGAGCCGGCCGGACTGCCGAAGCTGACCGCGATGATGACCCAAGCCGGGTTGTTGACCGGCAACGTCGACTTGCGCACGAAAATCTTCGCTTGATCGACGTCCACGCACACTACTTCGATCCGGGCTACGTCGATCTGTTGGAACGCTGCGGTGCGGATGAACGCGTGGTGTTCGACGCCCGCGCGGTCGTCACGCTGCCGGAAAACCTCGACCTCGGCGCGCGGATCGGCATCATGGACGGCAGCGGCGTCGAGCGCCAAGTGCTCTCGATGTCGGCCGTGTCGCCGTACCTCGCGGACCGCGCGGCGGCCGTCGACGCCGCCCGCTGCATCAACGATCTGCACGCGACCGCGCGGCGCGCGCATCCCGAGCGGTTCGGCTTCTTCGCGGCGCTGCCGATGCCGCACGTCGCGGCGGCGCTCGACGAGATCGGCCGCGCGTTTGGGGACTTGCACGCCGACGGCGTCACGTTCACGACGAGCATCAACGGCCGCTCGCTCGCCGACCCCGAGTTCGAGCCGGTGTTCGCGGAGCTCGACCGGCGCGCGGCGGTCGTGTTCTTGCACCCGCCCGGGTTCGCTTGCGAATCGCGCCCGATCGCGGAGAGCGGCCTGACGTGGTGGCTCGGCGCGCCGGTCGAAGATGCCGTGTGCGCGTTGCAATTGCTCAAAGCCG
Source organism: Candidatus Lustribacter sp. (assembly GCA_049512335.1). GTDB lineage: Bacteria > Vulcanimicrobiota > Vulcanimicrobiia > Vulcanimicrobiales > Vulcanimicrobiaceae > Lustribacter. Next base: position 4,267 of record JBEKXE010000124.1, on the reverse strand, counting down.
GCTTTCCGCTGCGCTATCCGCGGCTCAAGATCATCCTGCCGCACTTGGGCGGCTTCTTGCCGTTCTTGCGCTATCGCATCGACAAGAGCGCGGCGCGCCGGTTGCCCGGCGGCGATCCGCCCAGCCTGCAACTGCGCAAATTTTGGTACGACACGGCCAACGGCGAGCCCGAATCGCTCCTGCATGCGGTGCATGCGTACGGCGCGGACCGGGTCCTGTTCGGGTCGGACTTTCCGTATTGGCTCGGGCCGTCGTACGACCATGCGGTGCACTATCTCGAAATCGCAGGACTGGACGAAGCCGAGCTGCGGATGATCCGCAGCGAGAACGCGCGCGCGCTGTTCGCCTAACCGCTCAGGTGCGGAACTGCGGGAGCAAGCGCAGCGCGTTCTCGCGGTCGACGCCCGCCAGTTCCGCATCGGTGAAGCCGCAACCCACGAGCCCGGCGGCGATCTGCGCCGGCGTGCCCCACGGAAAGTCGGTGCCGAACACGATCTGCGTCGGCGGCACGATCGTCTTCAAGGCTTGCATCTGCACCGGATTGGCCGAGCCGGCGGTGTCGTAGTAGAAGCGTCGCAGGTGATCGAGCTTGCTGTTGGGTGCGGCCGGTGCCGCCAACGCTTGCGCCGTTGCTTGGGCCCGGAAGTACCGCCCGGCCAGCGCCGGTATCGTGCCGCCGGCGTGCGAGAAGATGAAGCGGATGTTCGGATACTTCGTCGCGGTGCCGCTCTCGATCAAACTGATGATCGTGCGTGCGGTGTCGGTGTTGAACTCGAGCACGGTGCCCTCATCCACCGCCGGCATGCCCGGCAGCGCGATCGCGCGGCAACACGCCGGCGCGGTGGCGTGGCTGAACACGATGGCCTTGCGCCGGTCGAGCTCGGCCCACACGGGCGCGAACGACGGATCGCCGAGCCACTTCGTGTCGTAGCTCGAGAGCACGCTGATGCCGTCGGCTTTGAGCGTGTCGAAGATGTACGCGATCTCCGCTACGCTCGCTTGTGCGTCGGGCAGCGGGAGCACGCCGAACAAACCGTAGCGGCCTTTGTACGTGCGTACGAGCTCCGCGCCGTAGTCGTTCATGTTGCGCGCGAGCCGGCGCGTTTGCGCCGGGTCGCCGAACCAGATGCCGGGCGTCGTGGTGGAGAGGATCGAACGCTCGACACCGCCTTGGTCCATCGCCGCGATCGCTTTCGGGGCCGACCAGCCGTGGAACGTCTCGATCCCCGAGATGGGCCGGACCTTACTTTCCGCATCCAAGGCCGCCATCCACTCGGGGGTCACGTAGTGATGGTGGAGGTCGAGCCGTTGCGGTTCGGCGGCCGCTGCCGCATGGGCGAAGAGCGCTCGGGCGGGAACGGCGCCGCTCCCGAGCACGGCCATCCCACGGATCAGGTCACGTCGCGATACGTTCATGAGCAAGCTTCCTTCGCGCCGCGCTTCGGTCCGCGCTCGGGAGGCCCTCCCGCGGCATGAGCGTGAAGACACGGTGATGATCACCCGCAAACAGGCACTGCTCACCGCGGCCTTCGTTGCCGCGGGCGCACGGCGCGCGCTCGCGCAAACCCCGGGCCTCACGCCCGTGCGGATCGCTTCGACGCCCAACGATGACGTGACGTCGGCGCTGTACGCGCTCCAGCAAGACATGTTCCGCAAGGCCGGTCTCGACGTCAGCTTGAGCACGCTCTCGAGCGGCTCCGCGATCACCGCGGCGGTAGCGGGCGGCGCGATCGACATCGGCCGCTCGAGCATGCTGCCGCTGATCACCGCGCGCTCGCGCGGTATCGGTTTCATGCTGGTTGCGCCGTCGGGACTCTATCTCGCGTCGGCGCCGGTTGCGGGCTTGATCGTCCCCGTCGCTTCCCCCGTCCATACCGCCAAAGATCTCGAAGGCAAAATCGTCTCGTGTCCGGCGCTCAACGATCTGGACGGCCTGGCGGTCCGCAACTGGATCGATGTGAACGGCGGCAATTCCAAGCTCGTGCAGTACGTCGAGATGCCGGGCTCCGCGGTCGTGACGGAGCTGGGTGCCGGACGCGTCGCGGCCGGAACGTTGCAGAACCCGTTCCTCGCGCAAGCGGTCAAGAGCGGTGCCGTGCGCGTGCTGGGCTACCACCTCTCATCGATCGGGTCGCGGCTGATGCAGTCGGCTTGGTTTGCCGGCGGCGCATACCTGGACAAGAACGCCGCTACGGTGCGCGCGTTCGCGCAAGTGATGCAAGCCGCGTCGGCCTACTGCAACACCCACCAAGCGCAAACGGTCGATCTGCTCGCGTCGTTCACGAAGATGGACCCCGCCACCATCGCCGGCATGTCGCGCACGACGTTCGCGCCGTCGCTGGACCGTCCGCTGATCCAACCGCTCATCGATACGGCGGCCAAGTACAAGTTCATCGACGAAGCCTTCGACGCGCGCGAATTCATCGCGCACGTTTAAGGCTGCGGCAGGACCCCGTTCTGCTGCAAAAACTCGACCGTCAGCGCCCAGGCTTGCCCTGCGGCACGCGGTTCGTACACGTCGGCCCGCGTGTGCCGGAAGAAGCCGTGACCCGCTTCCGAGAACACGACTTCGGTGTGCCGAAGCTTCGCGGCGCTGAACGCGTCGGCGACCTCGCGCTGTTGCTCGAGCGGAATCGACTCGTCCAAGGCGCCCCAAAACATCAGGAGCGGGCCGTGTTGCGCCGGAATCGAATCGAACCACGCGTTGATGCGGCCGCCGTAGAACGAGATCGCCGCCGCGAGCGGGGCCTCGGCGTTGGCGAGAAACGCCGTGCGCCCGCCCATGCAGAAGCCGGCCGCGGCGACGCGCCCGGCATCGACGCCGAGCCGCGCTTCGCGTGTCAGCCAGGCGTAGGTCGCGCGCACGTCCGCGGCCAGGCCTTCTTTGGTGAGCACTTTGGTGAATGCGTGGCGGACGGACGGCGGGTCGTCGTACGACGCGGTCTTGCCGTCACCGCTGCGGTGAAAGAATTCCGGCGAGACCGCGACGAGGCCGAGCCCCGCCAGTCGCGCGGTCACCGCGAGCAGGTAGTCGTTGACGCCGTAGGCTTCTTGGAACACCAAAATGGCGCCGCCGTTGGCCGTGCCCGGCGCGGGTTTCGCGACGTGAACGACCATCTGCGTGCCGTCGTCGACGGCAACGCGTGCGGTCTCGATGGCGATCGGTGCTGTCGTGACGCTCATGGGTCTATCCTTTGCGGCCGCGTTGCATCTGCCAGGGTATGAGGTCCAGGGTGCGTACCCCATGCGCAACGTACGGCTCGCGCGCCGCGATCGTTAGCGCCTCGGCCCGGGTTGCCGCGCGAATGACGATCAATCCTGTCCCGCTGCGAGCGCCGTTCTCGTCGCGCGTCGCGCCGTGCGCGACCAGGATCCCGTCGTCGTCGAGCTCGTCGATGAAGCGATGGTGCAGCTCGCGGATGCGTTCGAAATCGGCGTTCGCCGGCGGCGGCTGGACTTCGACGCCGCGGATGATCCAGCACTGCTCGCGCGCGGCGGCGCTCACGCGCGGGCTTCCGGAGCGTTCAAGATCAGCCGGCCGTATTCGCTCGTCACGGTGTCCCACACGATCGAGTGATGCGACGCCGCTGCCAAGAGATCGCGAAACTGCCGCTGCATCGGGCTCTTCACCGAGAGCGCGCGGCCGCCGGCGGCGTTGAACAACCGCGTGACCGCAGCGAGACACAGCTGCGCGGCAAAGCCGGAGTCGCGTTTCGCGCGCAGCCGTAGCTCTTGGCTGACGCGGCCGCCGGCTTCGAGGATCGCCATCGCCTCGCGCGTGGCGTCGAGATAGACGATCGCGGCGCTCGCGATTTCGGCCGATGCGGCGCCGACCGCGATTTCGGTACCCATCAGCTCGGCTACCGCCGTGCCGCGCGATTTGCGCGTGCGCGTGTAGCTCACGTACTCCGCGAGAAAGCCCTCAGCGATGCCGACGGCGACGGCGGCAAAGCCGCTCGACGTGATGCCGCCGCGCGGCATCTTGAAAATCGGCGCCGTGTTCACCAAGCTGCCCGGACCGGTGCCGCCGTCCGCGTCGCTGTCGCGCAAGATGCGGTGATCGGGCACGAATACGTCCGACACCTCGAAGCTCTTGCTGCCGGTTCCGGCCAGTCCGACGACGTACCAGTCGTCGATCACGCGCGCGTCGGCCCTGGGAACGAGAAAGAAGCTGCGTTCGCTCGTGCCGTCGGCGTCGTGGCGCTGTCCGCCGCACAGCAGCCAGTCGGCATGATCGATGCCGCTCGCAAACGCGTGCCGGCCCGAG
>JBEKXE010000123.1:0-13890 GCA_049512335.1 Candidatus Lustribacter sp. | reverse complement strand
CGTCCCCGGCGGAGCGAGTTACTGGTACGCCTTCGGCAGCGCGACCGTGTTCGCGATGATCCTGCAGATCGTCACCGGTATCTTCCTGACGTTCTACTACTCGCCGTCGGCCGCGACCGCGTGGGAATCGACGAAGTACATCATCGACAAGGTCCCGGCGGGCCATCTCGTGCTCTCGCTCCACTATTGGGGCGCGACCGCGATGATCGCGTTCATGATGATGCACATGCTGCAAGTGCTGCTCTGGGGCGCCTACAAGAAACCGCGCGAAATCCAGTGGATCGTCGGCGTCATCCTGTTCATCGTGACGCTCGTGCTCGGCCTCACCGGCTATCTGCTGCCGTGGGATCTCAACGCGCTGCTCGCGTCGAAGGTCGCGATCCAAATCACCGGCTCGGCGCCGATCCTCGGCCAACAGATCCTGCTCCTCCTCCAAGACGGTTCGGGCATCGGCACGCTGACGATCAACCGCTTCTTCGGCATCCACGTGTGGCTGACGCCCGCGGTGCTCGTGCTGCTGGTCGGCATGCACCTCATGATCTTCCGTCATAACGGTTCGGCCGGCGCGCCGATCGACGAAATGCCCAAGCTCAAGCCCGGCCGCTTCTGGCCCGACCAGATGTTCATGGACACGATCGTGTCGTTCGCGATGTTCATCATCGTGTTCGCGCTGGCCGTGATTTCGCCGGTGCCGCTGGACGCCAAGGCCGACCCCAACAATACGCAGTTCGTGCCGTATCCGGCATGGTATTTCTTGGCGCTCTTCTCGTTGCTCGACGTCGTCGGCAGCATCCACGCTCCCGAGGCGGTCATCGACATCCTCGGCCTGTGCGCGACGATCGTCATCCCGACGCTGTTGATCGTGCTGCTCATCGCGCTGCCGTTCATCGACCGCAATCCGAGCCGCCGTCTCTCGCGCCGCCCGGTCGTGCTCTCGTGCACCGGCTTCGTGCTGGCGTGCGCGATCGCGCTCAGCTTCTACGGTCAGTTCCACGTCGAAGAGCAGCAAGTGCTGCACGGCATCAATGTCGCCTCGGCGGCGACGCCGACCGAAGGTGGGGGTTCCGGCGGTTCGGCCACCTCCGCCGCAGCGGCGGCCGGCGCGACGGTGTATACGGCGAACTGCGCCGGCTGTCACGGCGCGACCGGCATGGGCCAACCCGGCGTCTTCCCGCCGCTGGCCAACAACCCGGTCGTCACCGGACCGGCCGCCAAGGTGATCGCCATCGTCAACCACGGTTTGAGCAACGTGCCGATCACGGTCAACGGCTCGAAGTTCCAGGGCATGATGCCGCCGTGGCAGGGCAACCTCAAGCCGAACGAGATCGCCGAAGTACTGACCTACGTGCGTAGCGCGTGGGGCAACAAGGCGAGCGCGATCACGACGGCTCAGGTGACCGCCGCCAAGTAATCCGCTGCGCATCGAAGACTACGCGCTGATCGGCGATCGCGGCACGGCCGCGCTCGTCGGTCGCGACGGGTCGATCGACCGGCTGTGTTTGCCGCGCTTCGACAGCGACGCCGTGTTTGCGGCGTTGCTCGGCGATCCGTCGAACGGCACCGGCAACGTGCCGCAGACGCTTTCGCACGCGTCGCTGGTCAACGCGCGCTTTCGCACGCGTCGCTGGTCAACGCGCGCTTTCGCACGCGTCGCTGGTCAACGCGCGCTTTCGCACGCGTCGCTGGTCAACGCGCGCTTTCGCACGCGTCGCTGGTCAACGCGGCAACGCGCCTGGCAAGGAGTGACGCAAAGCAGTAGGGAGGTACCTCGCGGGCGGTTTAGTCAGCCGCGTATGAGACGTTCGGGCGCGCTCTCGATTGCGTTGACGCTGCTCGCCGGTGGCGGCGGTTGAGGGATGGACGACGCCTCGCCCCTTCGCGCTCGTTACGCACCTTCGCGCTCGTTACGCATGCCCGCCTGACCTGTCATCGCGAGCGTCGTCGAGCGACAGCCGCCTACGTGCGCGATTTGAGACGATCGACTTGATCCCGAGCGAAGCCGAGGGATCGCCACCAAACGCGACCATTGTGGCAGTTACTCGACTTCGCTCGTAACCAGGTCGACTATCTCGATCATGTTTGATTGTGGCTGTCGCTCGACGACGCTCGCGATGACAGCGAAAAAGTCGACCTGCGAAGCGAGCGCGAAGGCGCGAGGCGTGCGATGCCCTTTTCTCTATTAAACTCTATTACTAACGTTACTACACCACCGGGTTGGCTTGCATTTCCGGGGCGGCGTTGATGGTGGCGTGGAGGTTGCGGGCGAAATCGACGGCGCCGCGGATCGGCATGTCGTAGGCGGCGGCGAGGTATTCCTTGACGCCTTGCATCGCGGCCGACGGCGTGCTTTCGAGGATCGCGACGAGTTCGTCGACGGCGGCGTCGAGGTGGGCGGCGGGGACGACTTCGGTCACGATCTTCATCGCCTGCGCGCGTTCGGCGGAGACCGTGGCGCGCGAGAGCACGAGGTAGGCGAGGTCTTTGCGCGAGACGCGGTCGACCAGCGACGACATCACCATCGTCGGTAGAATGCGATGGTTCATCTCGTTGATCTGGAACGTGGCGGTGTCGGCGGCCAACGTGATGTCGCACAGCGCCGCGATCGAGCAGCCCAAACCGATCGCGCGGCCGTGCACGACGCCGACGATCGGCACCAGGCACGCACGGAACGATCCGTAGCAGGTGAAGATCACTTCGCTGAAGCGGCGGCGTTCCAACGCGGGGGCGATCGGCGCGCCGGCCGGCGGCCGCGGGTTGTTACGGCCGGTGATGAAATCCGGCCCGCTCGACTTCAGGACGACGAACGCCGCGCGCTCGTGCGCGTGCAGCAGCACCTCGGTGAGCTGCGCCGCCGCCGCATCGGAGACGCCGGCCGGATCGTTGAGCACGATTTGCAGGCCGCGTCCGAGCGGCGAGATGAGGAGCGCGTCGGTGGCGATCATGTCGCTATACCGTCAGGGCCAGCTCGTCGAGCCAGGTAATCGTGCTGCGGACGCGGCGGTCGCGCGATCCGGGCTGTTCCTTCCCTTCGGCGCCGAGGTAGACCATCGCGATGATGCGATCGCTCGGCTCCAAACCGAGGAATCGCTTCACCTCGAGGCTCGACGTGATCTTGCCGGTCTTCCACGCGGCGCTCAACCCCTTCGCGTGGGCAGCGAGCAACAGGTTCTGCACGGCGGCCGCGGTCGCGGTGAGATCTTCTTCGGCGGTGACCGGGTTCGGGTCGGTGCGCGTGCTGACCGCGATCACAACCGGCGCGCGTAACGGCTTGCGCGCTTCGCCTTCCATCACCGCCGCGCGTTTGGCCGGATCGACGCCGGCAGCAGCTTCGCGCGCCCACACCTCGCCCAGACGCTCGCGAGCGGCACCCTTCACGACCGTGAAGCGCCAGGGCTGAGTGAGCTTGTGGTTGGGTGCCAGCGTCGCGGTCTCGATCAACTCGGAGATCGTCTCGCGTGACACGTCGCCTTGGCTCAAGCCGACCGAGCGGCGCGTGCGAATCGCTTCAAGTGTATCCATGCTCGAATCGTAGGACATCGAGCCGCCGGACCCTTCAGCAGCCGGGACCGTTCACGTGCAGGAGGGACACGCCCCGCAGGCTGCCCAGCTCGAGGGTGTAGCGCCCGCGCTCGGCGGCGATCTGCTCGAGGCCGGGAATGTCGGCGGCGCGCGTGACGAGGTAGAGATCCCGCGCCGCGCAGACCGCGCCGAGCGAGGCCCCTTCGTCGACCGTCACGATGCCGGGCTGCGCGTAGAACATCAGCGCGTACGAGCCGGAGACGCCGCGAATCGCGACGACCGCACCGGGCGCCCGTTGCTCTTGGATGACGTGCGCGATCGCCGGGATCGGTTTGAGCGCCTCCGCCGCCGGCTCGGCGACGAACGCGATGAAGAGCACGAACGCGAGCGACGTCGCGCCGAGCACGTAGGGCGCGACCGCGTTCCAGCGCGACGCGATCGCCGCGACGGTCAAGAGCGAGCCGATCAGCATCATGACGCCGAGCACTTCCGCTTGCGGCACGACGATCGTGATCGCGTCTTCGAGGTGGTTCGAGTGAATGAACGCGGTCGCGGCGACGCCGAGCGCAAGGATCACCAGCGGAATCGCCAGCGCCGACCAAAACGCCGCGCGCCGGTCGGCCGCGCCGATCAGGCGCTCGAACCACAGCGCGACCACGATCGCGAGCCCCGGCAGTATCAGCGCGATGTAATTGGGCAACTTCGTTTGCGCGAAGCTGAAGAACACCAGCGGCACGACGATCCAGATCAGCGCCAGCCGCTCGAACGAACCGGCGCGCGTCCGGGCGGCGTCGACCGCGCCGAGTGCGGCGACCGGAACGAACGCGATCCAGGGAAAGAAGCCGAGCACGATAACCGGCAGGTAATACCACCACGGCCCGCTCTGATTCTCGATCACGCCGGTGTAGCGGCCGATCGTGTAGTGGCCGATCAGCGTGCCGAGCGACGGTGCGCCGGCCCGCAGCGCTTCGAGCACGAACCACGGCGCCACGATCACCACGAACAGCACGCACCCAATCGCGAACGTGGCCGGCGACGGAAACGCAACCGGCGCGCTGCTGCGCCGTTCCCACACCAGCCACACCGCGATCACCAGCACGACGATCACCGGCGCGACCGGACCCTTCACCAGCGTGCCCAGCGCCAGCGCCAGCGCGCCGCCGAGAAACGCGGCCCGGTTCGGCGGCGCTTGCAGCGCGCGAAACCAGCACAGGATCGCGACCGCGACGCACAGGTCGAGCAGCGCGTCCATCACCGCGAGGCGGCCCAGGATCGCCTGCATCAGGCTCGTCGAGAGCACCACCGCCGCGATGATCCCGGCCCGCATCCCGGCGACGCGCGCGGTGACGTAGCCCAGCGCGCCGCCCATCGCGGTCGTCGCCAGCGCCGCCGGCAGCCGCAGCGCGAAGGCCGTGACCCCGAAGAGCTTGCCCGAAAGCGCGGCGATCCAGAAGAACAAGGGCGGCTGCACGAACCAGGCCGCCCCGTTGAGGTGCATCACGACCCAATCGTGCGTCAGGAGCACCTCGCGGGCGACCTCGCCGTAGGCGGTCTCGCTATTGTCCCAGAGGGTCCCGTTGCCGAGCCCCGGGAGCGTGACGAGGGCGGCGACGAGCGCGCCGAGGACGGCCGCGCGCACGGGGACGGAATGCATCAGGGGGAAAGGACGACGAGATGTTCCCGATTTCCCTCACGCTGACCGATCGGCGCGTCGTCGTCGTGGGTGGCGGCGTGGTGGCCGAGCGCAAAGTGCGCGCCCTGCTCGAGGCCGGCGCCCGCGTCACCGTGATCAGCCCGTCCCTGACGCGCCCGCTGGCGCAGTTGGCCGAGGCCGGCGAGATCACCTGGACGGCTCGCTTGTTCGCTTTCGGCGATTGCGCCGGCGCGCTGCTGGCGTTCGCCGCGACCGACGACCCCGGGATCAACGCGGCCGTCGTGGTCGACGCGCGCAAGCACGGGATCCTGGTCAACGACGCCGGCGACGCGGAGCGCGGCGATTTCATCACGCCGGCCGTCCACCGCTCGGGCAAGCTGACCGTGACGGTCGACTCCTCCGGCCTCTCGCCGACGTTCACGACGCGCATTCGCGACGAGCTCGCGGTGCAGTTCGACGCGCGCTACGCGCGCGCGGCCGCGACGCTCGGCGCGTTGCGCGAACGCACGCTCGCCGTCGTGCCGATCGAACGCCGCGCCGAGGTGATGCGCCACTTCGCCGCGCGCGACATCGACGATCTCGCATCGATGCCGCCGGGCGCGATCGAGCACGAGGTGGAACGCGCGGTCGACACGCTGGGCGGCGTGCGCCCGAGCGAGCTGACGACGCTCGTCTGCGCGACGCGCGGCAGCGCGCTCGCGCTGTGGCAGACGCGTTCGGTGATGGCGCAACTCGCCGGCGGCGGCATTCCGTCGACCGTGCTGACCGTGACGACCAAAGGCGACACCGACCAAAACCGCGCGCTCAGCGCGATCGGCACCGACGGCGTGTTCGTCAAAGAGCTGGAGCTCGCGCTGCGCGAGCGGCGCGCCGACTACGCGGTGCACTCGTGCAAGGATCTGCCGAGCACGCTCGCCGACGATCTCACGCTGGCCGCGATCGGCAAGCGCGAGGATCCGCGCGACGCGTTCTGCAGCGAGCACTACGCCTCGTTCGAGACGCTGCCGCCGGGCGCGCGCGTCGGCACGTCGAGCCCGCGCCGGCGCGCGTTGCTGCGCGCGTTGCGCCCGGACCTGACCTATCCCGAAATTCGCGGCAACGTCGACACGCGGCTGCGCAAACTGCGCGACGGCGATTACGACGCGATCGTGCTCGCCGTCGCGGGCCTCAAACGCCTCGAACTCTCGGCCACGTACACGGTGCCGTTTGCGCTGGAGGTGCTCGTGCCGGCGGTCGCACAAGGCGCGCTCGCGATCGAGATGCGCGCCGGCGATCCGCGCATCGCGCAGATCCGCAAGTTCGTGAACGATCCGCAAACCGAGATCGCCGTGACCGCGGAGCGCGCGTTTCTGCGCACGCTGCGCGGCGGGTGTCAGGCGCCGGTCGGCGCGCACGCGCGCTTCGACGGCGAACACTTGCTCATCCATGCCGCGATCGCGTCGGTCGACGGGGCGACGGTGGTCCGCGGCGACCGGCGCATCACGACGACCTCAGTTGCCGAGATGGAAGCCGTCGCGGTCGAGCTGGCCGAGGACATGCTGGCGGCGGGCGGCGCGGCGCTGCTCGCGGACGAAGGGCACGCCGGCGCGCTGGCCGGCTGCCTGTTCCTCTTACCGCGCACTCAAGAGCGGCCGAGCCGGATCGCCGCCGCGCTGCGCGAGGCCGGGGCCGAGGTGGTCGAAGCGGTCAGCGCCGCCGCGGCGTCGCACGCGCTGGCCGGCCGCACGCCCAACGCGCTGCTCTTCCCGTCCTCGGGCTCCGTACGGGCAATCGAGGCCTACCTTGGCGAATTGCACGGAGCACGGCCGATCGTGGCCGCGATGGGACCGGCCTCGGCGGCCGCGGCCGCGCAGGCCGGCTGGCCGGCCGACCTCGTCGCGCCGGAAGCGGACATCCCGTCGTTCGTCCATACCGTCACGCATTTCGTCTTGGAGCACACGCAATGAACGTCGCCGAACGACTCGGCTTGGTGAACCGCCCGCGCCGTCTGCGCGCGAGCGCGGCGATGCGCGGCATGGTGCGCGAGACGCGCGTCAACCAGGGCGGGCTCGTGCAGCCGCTGTTCATCGTCAACGGCACCAACGTCGTGCAGCCGATCGGCTCGATGCCCGGCGTCTCGCGCCTCTCGGTCGACGCGGCGGTGCGCGAGTGCCTCGCGCTCGACGCGGCCGGCGTGAAAGCGGTGCTGCTGTTCGGCATCCCCGACTTCAAGGACGCGGTCGCATCGAGCAACTACGACCCCAACGGCGTCGTGCAACGCGCCGCCTCCGCGATCAAGCGCGCGCTGCCGGAGATGCTGGTCATCGCCGACCTGTGCAACTGCGAGTACACCGATCATGGCCACTGCGGCATCATCGGCCTCGACGGCGACGTCGACAACGATCAGACGGTCGAGCTGCTGGTGAAGACCGCGCTGACGTACGCGCGCGCCGGCGTCGACTGCATCGCGCCGTCGGACATGATGGACGGCCGCGTCGGCGCCATCCGCACCGCGCTCGACGGCGAAGGCTTCATCAAAACGTCGATCATGGCGTACTCGGCCAAGTACGCGTCGGGCTTCTACGGACCGTTTCGCGAAGCGGCCGACTCGACGCCGAGCTTCGGCGACCGCCGCACCTACCAAATGGATCCGGCCAACGGCCGCGAGGCGCTGCGCGAGGTCGCGCTCGACATCGCCGAAGGCGCCGACATCGTGATGGTCAAGCCCGCGCTCGCCTACATGGATCTCATCCGCCAAGTGCGCGACACCTTCGACGTGCCGGTCGCGTGCTACAACGTCAGCGGCGAATACGCGATGGTGAAGGCGGCCGCCGAACGCGGCTGGATCGACGAAGAACGCATCGTCGACGAAATGCTGACCGGCTTCGCGCGTGCCGGCGCCGACATCATCATCACGTACTTCGCCAAAGATTACCTGTTGCGCAATGTCTGAGCGCAGCTCCGCCGCCGGCGTGATCGTGCTGGCCGGCGGCGAAGCAAAGCGCCTGCCGGGCAAACTCTATCTCGACGCCGGCGATCTGCCGCTCTTAGTGCGCGTGTACCGCAACGTGTGCGCCGGCCGCGAGACGCTGCTCTCGTGCAGCGGCGCGCTGCCCTACGAGATCGACGCGCTGATCGACGCGCCGGCCGTCGTCGACCGCTGGCCGCTGCGCGGACCGCTGTCGGGCTTGCTCTCGGCGATGACCGTACTGCGCGCGCCGTGGGCGTTCGCGGTGGCCGGCGACGCGCCGTTCGTCGACGCGGCGTTCATCGACCGGCTCGAAGCGCAGATCCAACCGGGCGACGAGGCGATCGTGCCGCGCCGCATGCGCGACGGCGCGCTGCAGAGCGAACCGCTCGCCGCGCTGTACGCGTGCGAGGCGTTCGTGCGCGAAGGCCTGCCGTTGCTGGCCAGCGGGAGCCTCACCATGCGCGCCGTGATCGATCGCCTGCGCACGCGCTACGTCGACCTCGACGCCGCCGACGACCACATCTTCGCCAACGTCAACACCCCGGATGAGTATGCCAGAGTCCAACACGTCTTATCGTAAGTCCAAAGAAGCCTTCGCGCGCGCGCAGCGCGTGATTCCGGGCGGCGTGAACTCGCCGGTGCGCGCGTTCCGTTCGGTCGGCGGCACGCCGGTATTCGTGCGTTCCGCCGACGGCTGCATGCTCGTCGACATCGACGGCAACGCCTACATCGACTACGTGATGTCGTGGGGTCCGCTGATCCTCGGCCACGCGCATCCAATGGTCGTCGCCGCGGTGCGCGACGCGGCCGAGCGCGGCACGTCGTACGGCGCGCCGACCGAAGCCGAGACCGAGCTCGCCGAGCTGGTCATCGCGATGGTGCCGTCGATCGAGAAAGTGCGCTTCTGCTCGAGCGGCACCGAAGCGACGATGTCGGCGCTGCGTTTGGCGCGCGGCTTCACCGGCCGCGCGAAGGTGGTGAAGTTCGCCGGCTGCTACCACGGCCACGGCGACGCGTTCCTGATCTCGGCCGGCAGCGGCGCGCTGACCAACGGCGTCCCCGATTCGCCCGGCATCACCGAGGGCGTCGCGCGCGACACGATCGTGCTCGACTACAACGACGCCGGGGCCGTGTGGAACCTCTTCGAGCGCCAGGGCGAGGAGATCGCCGCGCTGATCGTCGAGCCCTACGTTGGGAACATGGGCCTCGTGCTGCCGCAGCCGGGGTTCCTCACCGCGCTGCGCGAGGCCACCGAGAAGTTCGGGACGGTCCTGATCTTCGATGAGGTGATGACCGGCTTCCGGGTCGCTCCGGGCGGGGTCCAGGAGCGCGAGAGCGTCCGGCCCGACCTGACGACCCTGGGCAAGATCATCGGCGGCGGGCTGCCGGTGGGGGCGTTCGGCGGCCGGGCCGACATCATGGACCAGCTCTCGCCGGTCGGGCCGGTCTACCAGGCCGGGACGCTGTCGGGGAACCCGCTGGCGATGGCCGCCGGCCTCGCGACCCTGCGCGGGCTCCAACATCCGAACGTCTATCCGCATCTCGAGGAACTCGGACTGCGTTTTGCTCTCGGGATGTCTGAAGTCTTCACCCGGCACTCGGTGCCGCACACGGCCGCCAGCCGGGGTTCGATGGTCGGGTTCTTCCTCACGGATGGTCCGGTGCGCAACCTGAGCGACGCGAAACGCTCCGATACCGCCCTCTACGGGCGCTTCTTCCACGCCATGCTCGACCGCGGGATCTACCTGGCTCCCTCGCAGTTCGAGGCGGGCTTCCTCTCGACGGCGCACCGCGTGCTCGACGTCGACCGGACGCTGGAAATGGCCGACGAAGCGCTGACGGCGGTATTTGCCGCTCCGCGGGGAAGCCACTAGGCCGTGCCACTGGTCTGCATGGGTCTCTCCCATAACACCGCGCCCGTTGACGTCCGCGAGCGCCACGCGTTTCCGGCCCACAAGATGGGCGAAGCGCTGATCGCGCTGCGCGATTACGAGGCGGTCAAAGAGGCGCTGATGCTGCAGACCTGCGGCCGCCTCGAGATCTACGCCGAGCTCGAAGATTACGAAGAAGGCGTCAAGCAGATCCGGCAGTTCCTCGGCAATTTCCGCCACGGCGGCGTCGAGGACATGGACTCCTACATGTACACGCTGCTGGGGAGTCAGGCCATCGATCATCTCTTCCGCGTCAGCACGGGTCTCGACTCGATGCTGATCGGCGAAGCGGAGATTCTGGCGCAGGTCAAGGACGCGTTCATCCAAGGCCAGCGCGCGCGCTCGCTCGGCAAGACGCTGCACTCGCTCTTCCGCGAAGCGATCAACGCCGGCAAGGCCGCGCGCACGCACACCGACATCGGCGGGCAGTCGGTCTCGATCGCTACCGCCGCGGTGCAGTTCGCGCAAGCGCACGTCGGCGATCTGCGCGGGACGTCGGTCGTGGTGGTCGGCGCCGGCAAGATGGGCTCGCTCGTGGCGCGCCGGCTGAAGGCCGAGGGCTGCCGCAGCATCGTCGTGCTCAACCGCGAGGGCATCCACGGCATCGTCGAGGCGGTTGCGAACGCCGACATCGTCGTCACCTCGACCGGCGCGCAGAATTTCGTGCTGACCGTCGACAACGTGACGGCCGCGATGCGCGGGCGTTCGGAGCGCCCGTTGTTCATCGTCGACATCGCGGTGCCGCGCGACTGCGATCCCGACGTCGCGGAGATCGCGGGCGTCAGCGTGGTCGACGTCGACGGGTTGCGCGGCGTGATCGACGTGACGCTCGAACGGCGCCGCGAAGCGATCCCGATGGTCGAGGAGATCATCGCCGAGCACACCGAGCGCTTCCACCACTGGTACCAGTCGCGCGTGGCGGTGCCGGTGATCAGCTCGCTCGTGCAGCGTGCCGAAAACATTCGCGAGGACGAATTGGCGCGGCTCTTCGCGCGCTGCCCCGAGCTGACCGAACGCGAGCGCATGCTGATCACCGGCATGTCGCTGACGATCATCTCGAAGCTCTTGCACAGCGCGATCACGAAGATCCGCCAGAAAGCGATCGTCAACCGCGCCGAAGCGCTGACCGATGCGCACATTCTCAACGATCTGTTCGACCTGCGAGCGCAGGCGCACGACGAGTGAGCGCGCGCCGCGGCAAGGTCTGGCTGGTTGGAGCGGGGCCCGGTGATCCGGGCCTTTTGACGCTCAAGGGCGCGCGTGCGATCCAGAACTGCGACACGCTGGTCTACGATTACCTCGCGTCGCAAGCGATCGTCGACATGGCGCCGCCGGACTGCGAGCGCATCTACGTCGGCAAGCGCGCCGGCGCGCACACGCTCTCGCAAACCGAGATCACCGCGCTGATCGTGAAGCTCGCGCTCGAGGGCAAACGGGTCGTGCGCCTCAAGGGCGGCGACGTGTTCGTGTTTGCGCGCGGCGGTGAGGAAGCACAGGCGCTGAACGCCGCCGGCGTGCCGTTCGAGATCGTGCCCGGCATCTCGTCGGCGCTCGCCGCGCCGGCTTACGCCGGCATTCCGGTGACGCACCGCAACCACAACACGTCGTTCTCCGTCTCGACCGGCCACGAGGATCCACTCAAGGGTTACACGAGCCTCGACTACGCGAAGCTGGCCAACCCGAAATCGACGACGATCTTCCTGATGGCGATGGGCAACCTCACCGGCATCGTCGCGGAATTGCGCAAGAACGGCTTGCCCGACACGACGCCGGTAGCGATCGTGCGCGAGGGCACGAAGCCCACGCAAGAGACGCTGGTGGCGACGCTCGCGACGATCGTCGCCGAAGTGGAACGCACGCGCTTCGCCGCGCCGGCGATCGTGGTGATCGGCGACGTCGTGCGTGAGCGCGAGTCGATCCGCTGGTTCGACCGCGCGCCGCTATTCGGCAAGCGCGTCCTGATCACGCGCCCGGCGGCGCAAGCCGGCACGTTCGCGCAGCAGCTGTGGGAGGCCGGCGCCGAACCGCTGCTCGCGCCGACCATCGCGATCGGTCCGCCCGACCATCCGGCCGCCGCAACGGACGCCGTGGCGCGGATTCGTGAGTACGCTTGGGTGGTGTTCACCAGCCGCAATGGTGTCGACGCGTTCTTCGACGCGCTGGGCGCGAGCGGCCGCGATGCGCGTGCATTCGGTGACGTGAAGGTTGCGGCGATCGGCCCCGCCACGGCCGCCGCGCTGACCGCGCACGGCGTACGCGCCGACTTCATGCCCGAAGCGTTCGTCAACGAAGCCATGGCCGAAGGTTTGGTGGCGCGCACGGTCGCCGGCGAGCGCGTGCTGTTGTTCCGCGCGCAAGAAGCGCGCGACGTGCTGCCGCTGACGCTGCGCACCGCGGGTCGCGTGGTGGACGTGGTCGCGGCGTATCGCACGCGCTACGTCGACGACCCCGAATTGCAGGCGAAGGCCGAACGCGCCGACGTCGTCACGTTCACCAGCTCGAGCAGCGTGCACGGCTTCGTGCACAACGTCGCGGATGCGCCCGCGGTGCTGGCGCACGCAACGGTCGCGGCGATCGGCCCGATCACCGCGGCAACCGCACGCGCGGCCGGCATTCGCGTCGACATCATGGCCGAAGAATTCACCGTCGATGGCCTCGTGCAAGCGCTCGAAGCAGGCGTCACCGCCTGAACGTGAACGATCAGCTCCTCGGCGGTGCCACCGTCGAGCAGATCGTCGGCGGCGCGGCCGTCGCCGCGCTGATCGCGTTCGCAGCCGTCCGCGTCCACGCGCTGACGCGCAGCGGTGCGATCGCAGCGTTCGCGGTCGGCGCGCTGACGTTCGCCGCCGGCACGCTCGGCAGCGCGCTCATCCTGTTGGCGTTCTTCCTCACGTCGGTCGCGTTCTCACGCGCCGGCAAGAAACGCAAACGCGAGCTGGTCGACATCGGCAAAGGCGGCCCGCGCGACGCGTGGCAAGTGCTCGCCAACGGCGGCATCGCAACGGCATGCCTGCTCGTGTGGGCCTACGCTGATCACAGCAACGCCCTCTCACCGTGGTTCGCCGCGTTCGCCGGCGCCTACGCCGCCGCCACCGCCGACACGTGGGGCACCGAGATCGGCACGCTCGCCGCAAAACCGCCCCGCTCGATCCTCACCGGCAAGGTACTCGCCACCGGCCTCTCCGGCGGCGTTAGCTCCGCCGGCACCGCCGCCGAGATCGCCGGCGCCGTCCTCATCGCCGTCCTCACCCCAGCCGCCCTGTTGCTCGCGCTACCCGGCACCCCCGTCACGCTGCACACGCTAAGCCGCCTGCTACTCCCGGTCTTCGTCGGCGGCTTCGGCGGCGCACTGATCGACTCGCTGCTCGGCGCCACGCTCCAAGACCGCCGCTGGTGCCCCGCCTGCCAACGCGAATGCGAAGTCAGCCTCCACGGCTGCGGCACCACAACCGAACGCCGCCGCGGCCTCCCCTGGCTAACGAATGACGCCGTAAACTTCGCCGCCACCGCCATCGGCGCAGCCATAGCCTCCGCAGTCTGGATCGTCGCGCCATAGGTGTAGAAAAAAGAGAAGAGGAGGGGGAACGCACTGCTCCCGCCTGCGCGGTCGCTACGCACGCCAACCTTGAGTGGAAAAGAACAACGGCACTCCCCCCGCTGTCATCCCGAGCGTTGTCGAGGGACGCGCGATGATCGTTGTACCGCAGGAGGCGGGCAACGCCACACCAGCAAGCGTACAGCGCTTACCGCAGGGCAGCCACCTCGCCTAAAGCTCACCCCCAAGTGGCATTGCCCTGCCCTGCGGTCTGCGGATCGCGGCGCACCCCTCGACAACG
>JBEKXE010000122.1:0-13997 GCA_049512335.1 Candidatus Lustribacter sp. | reverse complement strand
TTGTGCACTGTGGTGGCGCCGGTTGCCGAGACATAGACCACGCGAGCGTTCGGCAAGGCCTTCGACGCGATCGGCAAACAGTTCCTGATCGGCGGCTGGTTTGCGAAGACCGATTGGATCGCCGCCAACCCCGACACGGTGCGCAAGTTCGTCGCCGTCATGCGCCAGTCGGCGCAGTGGGCCAACAAGCCGGCGAACTATCCGGCCTCGGCCGCCATTCTTCAGAAGTATACGAAGGTCGCCGTCGGAAACGCCAACCGCATCGCGTACGGCGAACGCCTCGATCCCGCGCTCATCCAGCCTTGCATCGACGTCGCCGCCAAATACGGCGTCCTCAAGGCGAGCTTTCCCGCCGCCCAACTCATCGCCGCTATCGCATGACGCCCCCCACTGTCATCCTGAGCGAAGCGCCGTAGGCGTCCTTCGACGATGCTCAGGACAGGCTCCGTCGAAGGACCGCCACACGTGATCGCGACCAAGACAAAGCTGATCGGCCAATCAATCCCCCGCAAAGAAGACGAACGTCTGATCCAGGGTCAGGGCCGCTTCACCGACGACATCGCCCCGCGCGAAGCGGCGCACGCGTGCTTCCTGCGCTCGATCCACGCCCACGCACGCATCGTCGCGATCGACGTTGCCGCGGCGGCCGCCGCACCGGGCGTTCTCACCGCACTGACCGCGGCCGATTACGCCGCCGACGGTCACGGCCCGATCAAGCACATCCCGAATCCCGCCGATGCGATCGAGATCAGCCGGCCGGCATTCGAGCCACGCCCCGGACACCCGGTCTTCGAACCGCTGCAACCGCCGCTGGCGGACGGACTCGTCCGGTACGTCGGCGAGGCGGTCGCGATGATCGTCGCGACGACGGCGGCTGCCGCGCGGGACGCGCTCGAGCTGATCAACGTGACCTACGAACCGCTGCCGTCGGTGACGCAATCGCGCGCGGCCATCGCCCCGGACGCGCCCCAGTTGTATCCGGAAGCGCCCGGAAATCTGGCCTTCGACCTCGATTACGGCGATGGGCCCGCAACCGCCGCAGCGATCGAGGCCGCCGACCTCGTGATCGAGCACGAGTTCGTGAACCAGCGCGTCTTCGCCGCGCACATGGAGCCGCGGGCGGCGTTCGCGCGCTACGACGCCGCCAACGAGGTGTACGAAATCACCGCCGGCGGGCAGGGCGTCGTACGTCAGCGCGTCGCTGCCGCCGGTGCGCTCGGGGTTCCGGTCGCGCGCGTACGCTACGTGACCCCCGACGTCGGCGGCGGCTTCGGCGCGCGCAACAACATCCACGTCGAACCGATCCTGGTCGCCTGGGCCGCACGGCGGCTCGGTTGCATCGTGCGCTGGACCGGCGAACGTTCCGAATGCTTCGCCACCGACTACCACGGGCGCGACATCGTCGTGCGCGCGACGATGGCCTTGTCGCGCGACGGTTCGATCCGGGCGATGCGGTTCGACGACATCGGCAACATCGGCGCATACGCCGTCTCGTTCGCCTCGCTGCAGAACATCGTGCGCGTCGCCACCGGTCCGTATCACGTGCCGCACGCGCACGTCCGCGTCCGGGCCGTGGTGACGAACACGACGCCGACCGCACCCTATCGCGGCGCCGGCCGGCCGGAAGCCGTGCACGCCTTCGAACGGCTGCTCGACATGGCCGCGGCCAAGCTCGGCATCGATCGCGTTGCCCTACGCGAACGCAACCTCGTCCGCAAGCACATGTTCCCCTACCACAGCCCGCTCGGGCTGATCTACGACTGTGGCGATTTCGTCGGCAACATGCGGCGCGTGGTCGAGCGGGCCGACTGGGACGGGTTCGTGGCGCGGCGCGCGGCGAGCGAGGCGGCCGGCGTGCTGCGCGGCATCGCCGTGGCCAACTATCTCGAAACGCCGGTCGGCGCGCCGCGCGAGCGCGTCACCATCACCGTGCGCGAAGACGGTATCGTCGACGTCGTCTCCGGGACGCAGTCGAACGGTCAGGGCCACGAGACCTCGTTCGCGCAAGTCGTCGCGGATTTGCTCGACGTGCCGTACGCGTCGATTCAGCTGCGCACCGGCGATACCGATTTCGTCGAAGCGGGCGGGGGATCGCATTCGAACCGCTCGATGCGGCTGGTCGGCACGCTGCTGGTCGAGATCTGCGAGCAGCTGAACGCGCGCGCCAAGGAGCTCGGCGTGCGCAACGTCCTGGAAGCGGCCCCCTTGACCGTGACGGCCGACATCGCGCGGCGCATCCCCGCGTTTCCGACCGGCAGCGCGGTCTGCGAGGTGGAGATCGATCCGGCCAGCGGTGCGATACGCCTGGCGCGGTACACGTCGGTCGACGACGCCGGCCGGATCGTCAACCCACTCATCGTCGACGGACAAACCCACGGCGGCATCGCGCAGGGCATCGGTCAGGCGCTTTTCGAGCACCTCGCCTACGATCCGGACAGCGGGCAGCCCGTCGTCAGCTTCATGTCCTACGCCGCCCCGCGGGCCTTTCAGGTCCCCTCGTACGACCTGGAGCTGACCGAAGACCGGACGCTGGGGAACCCGCTCGGGATCAAGGGCGGCGGCGAAGCGGGCGTCACCCCCTCGCCGGCCGTGATCGTCAACGCGATTTGCGATGCGCTGCGGCCGTACGGCGTGACGGACATCGAGATGCCGGTCACGCCCGAAAAGGTCTGGCGCGCGATGCACCAAAAGGTCGTCGCATGAAAATCGCGCGCTTCAATGGTGGCAAAATCGGCATCGTGACCGGCGATCGCATCGCGGACGTCACGGCGGTCTGCGGCGTCGACCCGGGCGAGTGGCCGCCCGTCGGCATGAATCGGATCATCGCAAACTTCGCGACGCTTCGGCCGAAGATCGAGGCGGCGCTCAAGACGGCGCCGACGGTGCCGCTCGCGGACGTGAAGTTGCAGACGCCGCTGCCGTGGCCGCACAAGTTGCTTGCCATGCCGTCCAATTTCAGAGATCACGCGGCAGAGATGAAGACCAGCGGCTTCGGCGTCGCCGGCAGCTTGCCGGCCGACGAAGCGGGCTTCTTCATGAAGTCCAACGGGTCGCTGAGCGGCCCGGAGGAAGCGATCGAGATCCCCGACCGGCCGGGACGCGAGTTTCATCACGAATGTGAGATGGCGACGATCATCGGCACCGGCGGTAAGGACATCCCGGTGGACAAGGCGCTCGATCACATCTTCGGCTACGCCTGCCTGATCGACGTTACGATGCGCGGTAAAGGCGAGCGCGTGATGCGCAAGTCGTTCGACACGTTCTGCCCGGTCGGACCGTGGATCACGACGGCCGACGAAGTCGGTGCCCCCGACGACATCGATATGAAACTGTGGGTGAACGGCGAGCTGCGCCAGCACTCCGTCGCCAACATGATGATCGTCGGGATCCGCGAGCAAGTCCAGACGTGCTCGGAGGTGACGACGCTCGTGCCGGGCGACATCATCGCCAGCGGCACGATGGCCGGCGTCGGTCCGTTGAAGCCCGGCGACACGGTTGAAATCGAGATCGCACGCGTCGGCAAGATGAAGCTCGCGGTGACCTCGCGTTTAGCCCCCGTCTGACCTTACGCAGCGCATGAGCGACGATCGTACGGCCCGGTTGGCCGAAACCAACTTCTGGGCCGAGCTGCTCGCATTGCGCGACCGGCAGCGCGCCGAGCGCAAGGACGGCATGCAAGTGCTGAAGCGGCGCGATCTCCCGCTCGAATCAAACCGCCAAGGCTTGATGCGCTGGTACATGCATCCCGAGATCAAGGACACGGTTCTCTCGACCTACCTCTGCTTCGAGCAAGAGATCCCGCCGGGCAGCCGCACCGGCCGGTTGAAGTTTCAAGGCGGACAGGTGATCTACGTGATCGCCGGGCGTGGCTATACGCTGCTCGACGGCGTGAAGCATCCGTGGGAAGCCGGTGCCGTCATCAACCTGCCCTTGCGTCGCGGCGGCATCGTCGTGCAGCATTTCAACGACGACCCCGCGCAGCCGGCGCGCTTCCTCGCGGTCGAGCCGAACCTCTACGCGTGCACGAGCGTCGACCGCGGCTCGGGCTTCGAGCAGCTCGAAGACGCGCCGGAATATCGGCGCCCGGCATGAGCGATAGCGAACGGACGCGCACCCGCGAACGCGAGCCGGGCGAGGAGCGCACCTACGACAAGATGCTCGCGTACTACCGCGAGCGCGTCGAACGCAACGCCATGGGTCCGGTCGTCATCCACAAGGACGATCGTGAGGTCGAGCTCTCGCGGCAAGGCCGCATTCGCTACTACCTCAACCATCAGATCCACAAGGACACGCCGCTGCAACAGTGGCTGGTCTTTTCGCACGAGCTGCGCACGACGTCCGGCAAGCACAAACATCAAGGCGGGTTGGTGATCTACGTGATCGAGGGCCGCGGCTATTCGATGGTCGACGGCGAGCGCTGGGAGTGGGAAGCCGGCGACCTGATGCTGCTGCCGTTGCGCCCCGAGGGCGTCGAGCACCAGCATTTCAATCTCGACACCGAGAAACCGTCGACGTGGATCGCGTTCATCAATACGCCGATCTCCGAGCATTTAGCCCACGAGATGACCCAGATGCAAGATTCCCCCGAGTTTCGCGGATGAAACGCGCGTTGTTCGCGCTGGCCCTGTTGACCGCCGGGCTCACCGGAGCCGCCGGCGCGCAACAGCCGGCCCTGACGACGATTCGCATCGCCATGCCGCCGACCGACGCCGCCTCGCAAGGGTACTACGCGCAACAGAAAGGCTTCTTCAAGAAAGTCGGCCTCGACGCGCAGATCCTGACGATCAACGAAGGCGCTTCGGTGGCGGCCGCGGTGGCCGGCGGCACGGCCGACATCGGCCAGGCCAACCTGAGCTCGCTGTGCACGGCGCACGAGCGCGGGCTGCCGTTCGTCGCGATCGCCGGCTCGAATCTCTACGTTTCGTCGACGCATCAGAGCGAGCTCGTCGTGGCGGCGAACGCACCTTACCACACCGCGCGCGATCTCGACGGCAAGACGATCGCCGTCGCCGGACTCCAGAACGTCCAGGCGGTGTCGTTCAACAAGTGGATGGACGCCAACGGCGGCAATTGGAAATCGACCAAGATCGTCGAGGTGCCGTTCGCGGAGGATGAGGCGGCCATCGAAACCGGACGCGTCGATGCGGCGATGATGGCCGAACCGCAGCTGAGCGGCGCGCTGCAGAGCAAGAAAGTCCGCATCCTCAGCACGCCGATGGATGCGATCGGCAAGCAGTGGATCATCGGCACGTGGTTTACGACCGCCGCCTATGCCAAAGCCCACCCGGCCGTGATCAAGGCGTTCGCGCAGGCGATGGCGGCGTCGGCCGATTGGGCGAACCACAACCAAGCCGAGTCCGGCAAGCTGCTCGAGCAACAGACCGGCGTGATGCTGGGTGCGAACGCGTCGCGCGTGATCTTCGCCGACCGCCTCGAAGCGCGCGACATGCAACCGCTCATCGATGCGTCGGCCAAGTACGGCGCCCTCAAATCGAGTTTCCCTGCAAGTGAATTACTGGTGTCGGAGTAACCGCAAATGAACCTGAAACGTGTAGCTGCAGCCGCTCTCGCCGCCACGGTGGTCGCCATCGTCGCGCCGGCGGCGCGGGCCGCCGAGCCGTACGAGATCAACGTGATCCTGCCGCTGACCGGCAGCACGGCGTTCGTCGGCTCGACGCAGCAGACGGCGATCAAAGCGGTCCAAGACTACGTCAACAAGAGCGGCGGCATCGACGGCCGGCCGGTGTCGTTCGTCTTCGCCGACGATCAAAGCGATCCCAAGACGTCGTTGCAGCTCGCCCAAGGATTGATCGCGAAGAACGTCCCGGTCATCCTCGGCCCGTCGAGCCCGCAGGATTGCGCCGCGATTCAGCCGCTGATCGAAGCCAAGGGCCCGGTGTTCTACTGCTTGGCGAACTCCGGCCATCCGACGACCGGCGGCTACGAGTTCCTGACGCTGTTTCCGTACGAAGCGCAGTTTGCGGTGACGTACCGCTACTTCCGTCAGCGCGGGCTGAAGAAGATCGCCTACATCGTCTCAACCGACGGCGGCGGGCAGGAGGCGGAAGCCGCGATGCTCAGCCAAGCCGCGCTGCCGGAAAACAAAGACCTGGTATTCGTTGACAAGGAGCACTTCGCGCCCGGCGACATCTCGGTCGCCGCGCAGATGGCGCGCATCAAGGCCGCGAATCCCGACGTGGTGGTCTACTGGGCCACGGGCGCGGCAGCCGGCACGCTCTTCCGCTCCGCGCGCGACGCCGGCATCGATCTGCCGTCCGTCACCTCCGGCGGCAACATGAGCGCGAACTTCTTCAAGCAGTTCGGTCCGCTGCTGCCGACCAATCTGTACTTTGCCGCGGTGCCGTACTATGCCGGCGACGCGGTGAACGCGCCGGCGACGAACTCGGCGATCGTAACCCTCACCACCTCGCTCGCGGCCGTAAACGCCAAGCCCGACATGATTCAGATCAGCGCCTGGGATCCGGCGATGGTCGTGGTCGACGCGCTGCGCAAGATCGGCCCGAACGCGACCGCGGCCCAACTGCGTACCTACATGAACGGCCTGCGCGGCTGGACCGGCGTCAACGGCTCGTACGACTACAAAACGAACCCGCAGCGCGGCGTCGGCGAGAACAACGTCGTGATGGTCCGCTGGGACCAGCAAGCCAATAAAGGCATCGCCGTAAGCAAACTCGGCGGCGCCCCCATCGGAAAGTAACCACCGCCCTGTCATCGCGAGCGTAGTCGAGCGACAGCCACAATCGTCGCGATTCGAGATCATCGACCTGGTCACGAGCGTAGCCGAGTGACCGCCACAATCTAGCCGCCTCGCGCCTTCGCGCTCGACGACGAGGGGGGGTCTTCCCGCGGGGATATCCCTCGACGAGCTCGGGATGACAGCGGGTTGTCTCGGTTAAACGGCGGCCGGTGCCGGGGTGTGGCGCGGCGTGGCGGCGTCGCGATATGCGTTGATGACGTATTCGTGCACCATGCGTTCGGTCGTGAAGTACGAACCGTTCAGCGAGATCGCGTAGCGCATGATCTCCGCGTAGCGCCTGGTGTCGTGATAGTACATCGACGTGATCCGTTCGAGCCGCGAGTACAGCGAGGGCGCGTCGTCGTCGGGCGGACCGTCGATCGAGCCGACCGACCAGCCCGTCTTGCCCTCGACGCAGCCCTCGACCCACCAGCCGTCGAGGATCGAGAGGCTGGGCACGCCGTTGAGCGCGGCCTTCATCCCGCTCGTCCCGGAGGCTTCCTCCGGCCGGAGCGGCGTGTTCAGCCACAGGTCGACGCCCGGGATCATGTGCTTGGCGAACGCCATGTCGTAGTTCTCGACGTACACGGCGCGGATCGTGCCGCGCAGTTCCTTCATCGCATCGTGGATGCGTGTGATGAGCTTTTTCCCGCCGTCGTCGTCGGGATGCGACTTGCCGCTGTAGACGATCTGCAGCGACCCGCACTCGGCCGCGATATCGCGCAGGCGCAACATGTCGCTGAACAGCAGGTCGGCGCGTTTATACGTTGCCGCGCGGCGGGCGAAGCCGATCGTGAAGACCTTCGGATCGAACTCGACGCCGGTGCGCTGCCGCAGCGCGAGGATCAGATCGTCCTTGCAGCCCAGATGCGCGTCGCGGACGTCGTGCAGCGGAATCCCGACGGCCTGACGCAGCCGGAAGTTGTCGGCTTGCCAGTCGGGGAGAAAGCGGTTGAAGAGGTTCGCGAACTGCGGCGACACCCAGGTGGCCGCATGCACGCCGTTGGTGATCGCTTGGATGTGATAGCCCGGAAACATCGCCCGCGACACCTCGCCGTGCCGCATCGCGACGGCGTTCTGGTAGTGCGAACCGCACAGCGCGAGCGTGGTGAGGTTGAGCCCGCCCTCGAGCTGCCCCATCCATTCCAGCGCTTCGATGGTCCGGCGGTCGAGAACGCGATCGACGAGATCGCGCGCGAAACAATCGTGTCCGGCCGGGACGGGCGTATGGGTCGTGAAGACGCAGCGCGCCCGCACCGCGTCGAGGTTGAGGCCGTGTTCGAGCAGCAGCTGGGGGACGACCAGCGCCGAGTGGCCCTCGTTCATGTGGTAGATCTTGATGGTTCCGCCGCTCACGGCGTCGACGATCTTTTTGCCCGCGATCCCCAGCAGCGCTTCTTGCGCCAGCCGGTAGCGCCGGTCGCCGCCGTAGAGCCGGTCGGTCAGCGTGCGATCCCAGTCGTCGTTCGCTTCCAGGTCGGTGTCCAAAAAATACACCGGGACGTCGGCGCCGCGCACGCCGGCGATCGTCGTCCGCCACGCGCGCACGCCCACCGTGCGGCCTTCGATCGTCACCTGGGTGGTGAGGTCGGTCGGCTCGAGCCGCGAGCGTGACGCCCACGGCTCCGGATGCTCGTGTTGCCGTCCTTGAACGTCAATCGTCTGCTTGTAATAGCCGTGATGATAGACCAGCGTGACCGCCAGCATCGGCAGTCCGGCGTCGGCCGCGGCCCGCAGCGTATCGCCGGCCAAGACGCCCAGGCCGCCGGCGTAGGTCGGCATCGTTTCGTCGACGGCGATTTCCATGGACAGATAAGCGATCGAACGAACCGGATGCAACGCGTCACCTCAGGTGGAGTTAGGTGGATCGGCTCGTTTTCGGGCCGCGCCGAATGCGATTCCCCCTAGGGAGTCTCAGAAACAGTCGCAACGGTCGGGATGACAGCGTGGGAATCATACATCACTTGTCACGGTGATCTTCGTCAGTACCGAGTTGGCGATAAAGCAGTCGTGGTGCGCGCGTTCGTGTAGCGCTGCGATTTCGGCCGGCGTCGGTTGCGGTGCGCCGGAGAAGCGGATCACGGGCGCGAGGACGATCGTTTCGACGTACTCGTGACCGCCGGCGTTTTTGCCCATCGTTCCCGTGGCGGCGTCGATGTAGCTGTCGACGACGTACTTGGCTTGCGCGGCGTAGTCCAAGAAAAAGAGCATGTGGCAGCTCGAGACGGACGCGATGAAGGCTTCCTCGGGGTCGACCGCGTGCGGGTCGGAAAACGGCTCGCGCACGATGAGGGGTGAGGCCGAGGCGCGGACGTCGATGCCGCCATCGAACGACCAGACGTGCGCGCGGCTGTAGCGGCGATCGTTGAACGCGGCGTCGCCGCGCGACCAGCGGACCGTGGCCGTATACTGGTGTGCGCTCATGCGCAGGGCTTCCGGCTTGGGAATCGCAGTTCCCAGCATGACACAAACCGACATTGCGGCGCAGCTCGACGAGCTGTGCGCGGCGCACCGGATCCTGGCGGCCGAGGGACACGAAGATCGCACGTCCGGCCATGTTTCCTGGCGCGATCCCGAGGGCCGCGGCTTCTGGATGAAGCGCAGCCAGATCGGGATGGACGAGGTCCGCACGGCCGACGACCTGCTGTTGGTCGACTTCGACGGCAAGGTGCTCGCCGGCAAGGGCAACCGTCATCACGAGTGGCCGATCCACGCCGAGATCTTGCGCGTGCGCCCCGACATCCACGCCGTCGGGCACACGCACGCCTTCTACTCCCAAATCTTCGCCGCCACCGACGAGCCGCTGCGCCCGATCGGCAAAGAGGGCGCGTGGTTCGACGACCAGCCGAAGTTCCAGGAGACCTGTTCGCTGATCCGCACGCCCGAGCTCGGCGTGCGCGTGGCGGCGACGCTCGGGGACGCGGACGCGGTGTTCCTGATCAGCCACGGCCTCGCGTTCGCCGGGACGCGCATTCGCGATTGCACGATGGTCGGGATCTATCTCGAATCGGCCGTGCGCGCGCAGGTCACCCTCGCGATGACCGGCTATCGCTACAAATGGCCGACGCAAGAGGACGCCCGCGCGAAGCGCGCGCAGACGCGCACCGCTTCCGGCATCGACAACTACTGGAACTACGTGATCCGCCGCGACGCGGCTATGCGGGAGGCTTCAGGGCGTACGGGCTGATCAGCGCGCTCGCGTCGAACGGCTTGGAGATGGCGTGATACTTCGCCGCGACGTTGATGAGCGGCTGAAGGTCGGCCGGGCGCAGATAGTCGCCGAACGTGACCCGCGCCATCCGCGCGACGAGCTTGGGGTCGAGTTTGGCGTTCTCGGCCACGAGCTCCACCGTGTCGGCGTGGTGCGCGTTGCAGTAGGCGCCGGCGTCGGCCATCACGCGCGCGAAACGCTGGACGACCGAACGGTTCGCATTGGCGTAGTCGGTCGTCGTGAACCAGCCGGTGTTTTCGAAGCGCGGCGCGATCCCATCGAAGACCTGGGCCAACGTGCGGACTTTGCCGTCCTCGAGCCCGCGCGTGAGCGTGGGCGTGTTGAGATCGGCGCCGTCGATGCGGCCCTCGACGATGGCTGCCAGCGCTTGCGAGGCCGGCATCTCGACGAACTTCAAGGTCTTGGAATCGCCGCCGTTCTGGTCGACCCAATTCTCGATGGCAACGGTGTCGAGATCGCCCAGGCCGGCCGCACCGATGATCTTTCCGTTGAGATCGCGCGCGGTGTGGATCGTGGAGTCCGTGCGCACGACGAACTGCGAGTACGGAACGTCCGAGGTGGCGAGCCCGGCCGGCGCGACGAGCGTGAACGGGATGCCTTTGTCGTGCGCGGCGATGATGCCGATCAGGCTCGAAAGCGCGAATTGC
The DNA here is from genome assembly GCA_049512335.1 of Candidatus Lustribacter sp. Taxonomy (GTDB): domain Bacteria; phylum Vulcanimicrobiota; class Vulcanimicrobiia; order Vulcanimicrobiales; family Vulcanimicrobiaceae; genus Lustribacter. Next base: position 3,361 of record JBEKXE010000122.1, on the reverse strand, counting down.
ACCGCACCGCCGGCCACCGCGGCGGCGCCGGCGGCGCCGCTGCTGAGCACCTGCATGTGAACGTCGAGCCCGGCCTTTTGGAACAGCCCGGCGTGAACGGCGTACAGCGCCGCCGTCGCCGTATCGTTGATCAGTGTGCCGAGCGCGATCGGCGTCGCGGCGGTTTGCGCGCCGGCGCGCGTGGCCAGCGCGGTCGCGCCGAGCGAGATCAGAAACGGGGAGCGTCGCACCGCGAACCTACTTGAACAGCTCGGGCCACTTGGCCCGCACGGCCGCGGAAAGCTCGGGCGAGCTCTGCGCGACCGGCGGGAACGAGTCGAGCCGCTCGTAGGGCCGGCAGGCGTCGATCACCATGCGCGAGTTGTAGAGGCGCGAGTAGTCGGTGACCATCGTGTCCAGACGCGACGACCAGCAGCGGTCGAGCATCGTCGTCTGCGTTTTCGGATCGCAGCGCGTGCCCATCGCCCAGATCACGTCGTGGATATCGGTCGGATCGATGTCGTCGTCGACGACGACGATCCAGCGCGCGATGTAGCCGACCGGATTGACCTGCGAGGCCACGAGCCCGACCTGCGTCGAGTGGCCGAAGTAGCGCTGCTTGATCGAGACGACCGCGAACGTGCGGCCCGCGCCGGCTTGGTGCAGCCACGCGCCGCGCACGTCGGGAATCCCGGCGCCTTCGAGCGAGTCGAGCAGCGCGGCCGAGCGCAGGAAGCAGCGCTCGAAGAGATGCGAGTGCGGCGGCTTCTGGCTCGCCGCGCACGTCAGGATCGGTTGGTTGCGATAGTACGCGCGATCGATCGTGATCAGCGGCTCGTCTTTCGCTTCGCCCGCGTAGTAGCCGTGCCACTCGCCGAACGGTCCTTCGCGCGTCACGTCGGTCGGATGGATCCAGCCTTCGAGCACGATGTCGGCGCGCGCCGGAAACGGCAAACCGGTCGTTTCGCCTTCGATCAGTTCCATCGGGCGGTCCATCATGCCGCCGCACCAGTCGTATTCCGGCACCGTATCGGCCATCGTGTACGCGGCCGCGAGATAGGTGATCGGATCGATGCCGCAGATGATCACGACCGGGCAGGGCTTGCCCATCTTGAGGTATTTGTCGCGGTGGATGCGGCCTTGCTTGCCGTTCGAGATGTAGGAGGCCAGCGTGCGCGGGCCCTTGACCATCACGCGATAGGTGCCGACGTTGACCCGTCCGGTATCGGGATCGCGGGTAACGACGCCGCACGCCGTGCCGATATAGCGCCCGCCGTCTTGCTCGTGGTGCACCGGCACGGGGAAGACCTCGACGTCGATGTCGTCGCCGCGCACGACGTTCTCGCACACCGGACCGTCATCGACGATGACCGGCGGGATCTGCTTGTACGCTTTCTTGATGTTCTTGCGAAAGTAGTCGAGCTGCGCCTTGCGATCGTCGGCCAGCGTGGCTTCCATCCCGAGCACGAGCCCCAAGCGATACGGCGAGCCGAACATCCCGTACGTGCAGCGATACCCGGGCGCGTAGTCCGGGATGTCGTCGAACATCAGCATCGGCGACTTCTCGACCTTTTGCCGGTACAGCACTTCCGTAACCGCGCCCAGCTCCTTGTTCCAATGCGCGCCGCGCACCGTCGCCAGCTCCCCGTGCGCCTCAACGGCCTTGATAAACGTCCGCAAGTCATTCTGCGGAGTATCCGGCCCCAGCCCGGCCGCGGATCCGGTACGTTCAATCGATACGGTCATGCCCAAACCTTTGCGCCCGTCCCCCCTTTGTCATGCCGTGGGGCTCGCTCGCCCTGCGCCGGCCGCTTCTCGCTAGCGGAGGATGGTTCTCTTGTCACCTCGGGATGACATGCCCCACCCTGTCATTCCGAGGGCGCGAACGAAGTTGAGCGCCGTCGAGGAACGCGCCACGAGTCTAAACGACTTCGATTGGTTCTTCGACGGTCCCGTTGCTCACAGCGGAAGCGTCGATGACGGCGGGCACCGGTGTGTCGATGTTGGCGACGATGCCTTCGATCAGACGGGTGACGTCGATCGCGCCGCGCTGCGATGCGGCGAGCACCGCGGCGTGCGAGGTGACCTCGCCGGTGAGGTGCACGTTCGTCACCAAGCTGAAGCCGACCACCACCATGCCGAGCGCGCGCGCGGCGATCGTCTCGAGCACGGTCGACATGCCGACGGCGTCGGCGCCCATCGAGCGCAGCAGCCGCGCCTCGGCCGGCGATTCGAACGCCGGTCCGACGAGCCCGGCGTAGACGCCGTCGTGCATCACGATCGCGTACTGCGCCGCGATGTGGCGCGCGAGCTTGCACAATTGCGGATCGTACGCGTCGACCATGTCGACGAAACGGTCCTTCACGCCGGGAATCAGCACTTTGCCGGCCAGCGGGCTGCGGCCGGTGAGGTTCAGCTGATCGACGATCAGCATAAGGTCGCCGGCATGATAGCTCGCGTTGACGCCGCCGGCGGCGTTGGTGAGCACGATCGTCTTGGCGCCGGCGTGCGCGGCCACCGCGACCGGATAGACGACGTCGAGCGGCTCGTAGCCTTCGTAGAGATGGAAGCGGCCGCTGAACGCCACGATGCGCCGGCCGTGCAGTTGACCGACCAGCGCTTCGCCGGCGTGACCGGGAACGGTCGGTTCCGGCATGCCCGCAATTTTCTTGTACGCCAGCGGCACGGCGTCGACGCGGTCGCGCAGCACGCCGCCGAAGCCCGAGCCGAGGACGATCGCCGCATCGAGCGTGCCGCCGGCGCGTTCGCGCAGCAGATCGGCCGCCTCGTCGAGCTTCTTGCGCTTCATGCCGGCGCCGCCGCGGGCACCAGCAAATTCGTTCCGGTCATCTCGGGCGGCACCGCCAGCCCCAGCAGCGGCAGCAGCGTCGGCGCGATGTCGCCCAAGCGTCCGCCGCTCTGCAGCGTGCCCAGCGGCGGATCGCTGATCAGCACGAACGGCACCGGGTTCGTCGTGTGCGCGGTCAGCGGGTTGTCGTCGCCATCGAGCTTCTCTTCGGCGTTGCCGTGGTCGGAGGTGATCGCCAGCACGCCGCCGGCTTTGCGCACCGCCTGATACAGCCGCCCCAAACATTGGTCGAGCGTTTCGAGCGCCGACACCGTCGCGTCCCACACGCCGGTGTGCCCGACCATGTCGGCGTTCGCATAGTTCATGACGATCACGTCGTGGTGCCCTCGTGCGACGTCCTCGACCGCCGTGCTCGTGATGTCGCTGGCCGACATCTCGGGCGCCAAATCGTAGGTCGCGACCGACCGATTCGACGGGATCAGCACGCGATCTTCGTCGGGGAACACCGCCTCGCGGCCGCCGTTGAAGAAGTAGGTGACGTGCGCGTATTTCTCGGTTTCGGCCAAGCGCAGC